>JBEPUM010000078.1:0-15365 GCA_041691515.1 Pseudomonadota bacterium
TTTCCGTCGGGAGTTCACCGCGGATCGCCTGGAACAGCGTCGATTTGCCGACGCCGTTGCGGCCGACAAAACCGACGCGTGAGCCCGGTACGATCTGGACCGTGCTTTGGTCGATCAGCAGCCGACCGGCAATCCGGATTGAAATATCGTTGATGGAAAGCATGCGGGCTTTTCACCGCTGGGTCAGCCAAACGCAACCCATTTGTGATCGAAAATGTCCGGCGACAACAAGGATGGGTGCGCCGATAGGGTCAATTCAGAGCTGGAAAGCGTTCAGCGCGCAAACTGCCCTCAGGCGTTTCTGTCCTGTGCGCGCAATTCGTCCAGTAACAGCTGGAGCCGAGGTGGCAGATTGGATTCATCCGGAAGCGCGTCGGTGCGCAAGCGTTCGCCGATCGCTCGGCAAACTGATCTGCCGGTCGCCATATCGATGTGGTCAGCGCTTTCAGCGATTCGGTCGGGCATTCCTGGGTCCATGTTCCGCACCATAGATGACACGAAATCAAGTCACGAGGCGGCAAATTGTTTCCGCGATATGCGCAGTTAGTGTCAAATCTGCAAGCTGAGGAGGGATCAAAAAGCGGGAACCAGTCTCGTTGGTGGACAAAGTATGAATGCAAAAACCCCGGCCGGAGCCGGGGTTTTGGAATCAGGGAACCGTACTCGACATTCAATAGCAGCGGTTGACGAGACGCCAGCGTGGGCCCCATGGCGTCGGCACCATGCGGCGCACATAGCAGCCGCCGTAACCATAGACCGGGGCGCGGACGACGACGCGCGGTCCGCCCCATCCGCGATGCCATCCGCCGTGCCAGCCATGATGCCAGCCTTGAGCGGACGCTGAGGTGGGGGCCAATGCAGCCGCGCCAAGTGCCGCAGCCGCGACGGCGGTAAGTGCGATTTTGCGTAACATCGTGCTCTCCTCGAGGTTCGGGCGCGGTGGCGCCGTGGCGAATGTCCGTGGTCTGGTTTGATGACGCCCAAACGGACATGTTCAATCCGCATAGACTATGTGCGGAAACCTGAACGGCGCCGTGACGGCGGTTGCAGAATTCGTTAATGAGCATGAAATCGCGGTAAGCTTGGGTGCGACGAGCGGCCGCGTTACCCACCTAATTGGCGCATTGAGCGCGCTTGCCGTTGGTGCCGTGCGTCGATATAAGCGCCGCAATCTCCCATTACCGCTAAATCAAGGACGATATCATGGCGATTGAACGCACCTTTTCGATTATCAAACCGGATGCAACCGCGCGAAATCTGACCGGCGCGGTCAACGCCCTGATCGAGAAGGCCGGACTTCGGATCATTGCGCAAAAGCGCATCCGCATGACCCGTGAGCAGGCCGAGACGTTTTATGCCGTTCACAAAGCGCGTCCGTTTTTCGGCGAACTCGTTGACTTCATGATCTCCGCGCCGGTGGTCGTTCAAGTGCTCGAAGGCGAGAACGCCGTGCTCAAGCACCGCGAGATCATGGGCGCGACCGACCCGTCGAAGGCGGCCGACGGCACCATTCGCAAGCTCCATGCGAAGTCGGTCGGCGAGAATTCGGTGCATGGATCTGATGCGGCGGAAACCGCTGCGATCGAAATCGCCCAATTCTTCTCGGGTAACGAAATCGTCGGCTAAGTTATGGGCCGAACAATCGTTCGGTCGGAAGGGGCGCTTTGGACTGGTTGCCGCGGATGTTTGATCTGGCGACGATCACAACGGTGATCGTCGATTTCCAAAGCGAGATGCACCATCCCGCTTTCTGGCTTGCCGTCGGCAAGATCATCTGGATCAACGTTCTGCTGTCCGGCGACAACGCACTGGTGATTGCGCTTGCCTGTCGCGGGCTTGCGCCGCCGCAACGCCTCTGGGGCATGATCCTCGGCGCGGGCGCCGCTGTTATCCTCCGCATTATCTTCACGGGTATCGTCGTGACGTTGATGGAGCTGCCCTACCTCAAGCTGGTCGGGGGCATCGCACTGCTGGTGATTGCCGCCAAGCTGCTGGTGCCGGAAAAGGAGGATGAGGAAGGCGTCGCTGCGGCCAAGCATCTCTGGGCCGCCGTTCAGGTCGTCGTCGTCGCCGACATCGTCATGAGCCTCGACAACGTCATCGCGGTCGCGGCGGCTGCGAACGGCAGCGTGCCGCTGCTGATCATCGGCCTGGCCGTCAGCGTGCCGTTGATCGTCGCGGGTGCTGCGCTGATCATGCTGCTGCTGACGCGCATGCCTTTTCTGGTATGGGCCGGAGCGGCACTGCTGGGCTGGATTGCGGGGGATGTCATCGCGACCGATCCAGCGATCGTTCCGCAGATGCATCGCGCGTTCAACGCGGGGCTAGGTGCAAGTCTGGACGCGGTATTGGCGTGGTTCGGCATCGCGCCGCAGTTCGCCGCTGGCGGAAGCGGGGCCGAAATCCTTTGTTCTGTACTGGGAATGGCGATTGTGCTGATCGCGGGTTCGATCTGGCGCAGGAGCCGGATACGAACGGCCGAGCAGCCGACCTAGAAGCAAAACTCACGCTCAAACCCGACACACTTTGGCGGCGTGACGGCGGCTTTAATAGTGGTTTTGTTCAATCGGTGCGAGATCAAATCACCGCGGGCGAAATCAACGCATCGTCCGGACTGGCATTGGCCGACGTCTTGCAAATGTCGCCATCCAGGTGGGTTCCGCCAGACGCTACGAGCCGCAATGCATCGGGGTAGATGCGATGCTCGATCTCTAGCACGCGCGCGGCCAGCGTCTCCGCCGTATCATCGTTGCGTACCGCGACTGCGCCTTGCATGATGATGGGACCAGCGTCGGTTTCCGGGATCACGAAATGCACCGTCGCACCGGAAATTTTAACGCCGGCGCGCAAGGCCTGGCCGTGGGGATCGAGGCCGGGAAACGACGGCAACAGCGACGGATGAATGTTGAGCATCCGTCCGTGCCAGCGCTGGACGAACTCCGCCGTGAACAGTCGCATGAACCCGCCGAGACAGATCAAGTCGATATGATTGTCATCCAGTGCTGATTGCAGCTTCGTCTCGAATGCAGCACGATCCTTGCCGAATGATTTGCTTTCGATGACGAGGGTGGGGATGCCGGCGGCTTGCGCGTTCGCGAGTCCCGCGGCCTCACTCTTGTTGGAAATGACGACGACGATTTCAGCCGGAAAATTTTCGGCTTTTGCAGCCTTGACCAGCGCGGTCATATTCGATCCGCGCCCGGAGATTAGAATGGCGACGCGTTTCATGATCTCTTCCCGCCCTACATCGCGAGATCGAGGTGATTGTCGTAGACCACACGGTTGTCGCCGCCGGCTTCGATCACATCACCGAGCAGCGCAACGCTTTCGCCGCCCTGTGTCAGGATGTCCATGACCTGATCCACCGCGTCGCGCCGCACGATGGCGATCATCCCGACGCCGCAATTGAAGGTGCGCAGCAATTCGAGTTCGGCGATGCCGCCCTGTTGCGCCAGCCATTTGAACACCGGAAGAACCGTCAATCTCGAAAGATCGATACGGACGCCGAGATGTTTTGGCAGCACGCGCGGAATATTATCGGTGAAGCCGCCGCCGGTGATGTGGGCGAGCCCTTTGACCGCACCGGTTTCGCGGATCGCGCGCAGGCACGATTTGACGTAGAGCCGGGTGGGCGTCAGCAACGCGCCGCCGAGTGTCATGATCGGCGCGAACGGCGCGGGGGCGTCGAAACCCAGCCCCGAGGTTTCGACGATCTTGCGGACGAGCGAATATCCGTTGGAATGAACGCCTGACGAGGCCAGCCCGATCACCGCGTCACCGGCTCCGATATCGCGGCCTGGCAGCAGGGTCCCGCGTTCGGCTGCACCGACTGCGAATCCCGCAAGATCGTAATCGCCGTCCTTGTAGAGGCCCGGCATCTCAGCGGTCTCGCCGCCGATCAAGGCGCAACCGGACTCCCGGCAACCCTCGGCAATGCCCGCCACGATCGCCGCTGTCGCTTCTGGATCGAGTTTGCCGCAGGCGAAATAGTCGAGGAAAAACAATGGCTCCGCGCCCTGCACAACCAGGTCGTTGACGGACATGGCGACGAGATCGACGCCGATGGTACCGTGCAGCCCGGTCTCGATGGCGATCTTGACCTTGGTGCCGACACCGTCGGTCGCCGCGACCAGGACCGGATCCTTGAAACCGGCCGCCTTGAGGTCGAACAGTCCGCCAAAACCCCCGATTTCGGCGTCAGCGCCAGCGCGAGCGGTGGCGCGCACCATAGGCTTGATGAGGTCGACCAGCCGGTTGCCGGCATCGATATCGACGCCTGCGTCCGCATAGGTGAGGCCGTTCTTGCTGTCGGTCATGCATGCGTCCGAAGAATTTTCCGGCTGGTTACGTGGGATTCCGGGCTCGCGCAATGGCTCGCAAGCCTTGTCAGCATATACTATGTAAACAACGAGCTGATCCGGACCGCAAAAACCTCAAATCCTGAGCGTCTTGTGCGGAAACGGGGTGGGAGCCGGGAAACGTCGCGTGAGCATTCCGAACATCATTACGCTCGGCCGTATTCTACTGGTGCCGATCATTGTGTGGGCGATCGCCGCCAATCAGATGGAAATCGCTTTCGCGATCTTTGTCATCGCCGGTGTCAGCGACGCGGTAGACGGCTTTCTCGCCAAACGGTTCAACATGGCAAGCGAACTGGGGGCGTTGCTCGATCCGCTGGCTGACAAGGCGCTGCTGGTCTCGATCTATGTGTCGCTCGGCGTCTGGGGCGCGGTTCCCCGCTGGATCGTTATTCTGGTGGTTTCCCGCGACATCATGATCGTCGGTGCGGTGATCGTGTCATGGGTGTTTGGCAAGCCGATCCCGATGAAGCCGCTGATGGTCTCGAAGCTCAATACGGTGGCGCAGGTCGCGTTCGCGGCACTGGTGCTGGCGGCCCTCGGCTTTGGTTTCAAGTCCTCGCCCTATGAGCTTATTCTGATGGCAATCGTCGCGGTCTTGACCTTGCTTTCGGTCTCCTTCTATCTCGTCGAGTGGGTGCGCCATATGAGCACCATCGAGCAAAGCTAAAAATCGCTCGACGGTGCGCGCGCGAGTTCGTTCTGATTGGAGTTACCGCGTGGCAGGCCGCCCTCGACCTCGTCAGTTGGCATTCGCGCTGCCGCATGCGGAAAGTTTTTCGCACGACAATTTTTTGGAGGGGCCGGCGAACGCCGCGGCGTTGTCGCTGATCGACAGCTGGCCGGAGTGGCCGAACCGGATCATGCTGCTGGTTGGTTCCGAAGGTTGCGGCAAAAGCCACCTTGCGACGATCTGGGCGGAGGCGGCGGGCGCACGCACGATCAGCGCGCATGCCCTGACGGCGGTGGCGGTGCCCGGAGCGCTGGCGACGGGGGCACTCGTCGTCGAGGATCTCAATCCGCAGGCGTTTGATGAGCGCGCGCTGTTTCATCTGATGAATCTTGCTCGCGAAGACGGTGCATTCGTGCTGATCACGGCGCGCGTGCCGCCGGTCGGCTTCGAGATCGAGTTGCGCGATCTGCGTTCGCGGCTTCGTGCCGTGCCGGTCGTAACGCTGATGCCGCCCGACGATCAGTTGTTCCGCGCGCTGATCGTCAAATTCTGCACGGATCGCCAGATGAACGTCGATGAGGCGGTCGTCAGTTTTCTTGCAACACGGATCGAGCGATCGTTCGCCGCCGCGCGCCAAGCGGTCGAGCATCTTGATGCAGAAGCGTTGCGGCTTGGCAGGCCGGTGACGCGCGCGCTTGCCGCTGAATTGCTGCGAGACAGTCCCTAGTGGAGTGAATTTGACATTCGCGACCCACCTCGCCGCGCGTCCCGGACGCGAATGTCAAATTTGAACTCCACTAGCGACCTGTAATTGATAGTGGTCCTTTGATTCTAACATTCGCAAGAAGGCTCGCTGAAACGGGATGCGAATGTTAGAATCGGACCACTCGCGTCACGCACTCAAGAGCGAAGAAGCTGTATCCAACGAAACGGGCGCTTCATCGAGCAGTAACGTGATCGCCGGCTCCTCCCAGGAGTCGCGTTTGACACTCAATTTCGACTGATCCGACAGACGATGTTCGAGAACGAATCGGGCCATCAATAAGCGTCTCGCGTCACCGCCCGCCTCGCCGAGACGGGCTCCTTCATCGAGCATGAGAATAGCCGTTGCGACATGATAAAGCGCGCTCGCAGCAACGCGGGTGAAGCGCTCGTTATCCGGGGTGCCGGCGACTTCTTCTGCAAAATCGATGGCCTGCGTCAGAACGTGGCTGACGCGGGTCCGGAATTGGCCGGGCACGCCGCGTGCGCCCGCGAGTCTCTCGCCGAGTTCGGCGAACAGTTGACGGTGCGCGCGCTCCTTGCCAACCGCACGCTGGATGACGTCCAGCGCATTGACGCTGCTGGTGCCATCCCAGATCACGCCGAGATGGGCATCGCGCACCAGCCGCGCATTGGGCCAGTCTTCGATATAGCCGTTTCCGCCGCGTGCTTCCATCGCGGCTGTTGCGACGGCGATGTTGTCGCGCGATGCGCGATATTTGCAGACCGGTGTGAGAATGCGCACCACCTTCGCCGCATGATCGTCCGATCGGGCTATCATGGACGAAACCAGCATCAGCGCCGAGAGGGATTGCTCGGTCTTTATCATCATCTTCACGAGCTGTCGCCGCATCAGCGGATATTCGATGACGCGATGTCCAAATGCGTTGCGATGATGGGCCACCTGCAGCGCCTCGTTGAGGCAACGCCGCATCATGCCGGCCGCTCGTGCGAGGTGCGACAGGCGGCTGTGGTTCACCATCTCGAGCATCTGCTTCATGCCGCGGTCGATCTGACCGAGATGATAGGCGACGGCGCCGTCGAAAATGATTTCTCCGCTTGGCATCGAGCGGCTGCCGAGCTTGTCCTTCAAGCGCGTGATACGATAATTGTTGCGCGCTCCGTCCGGGAGGTGCCGCGGCATCAGAAACAGACCGAGACCGCGCCCTCCTGCTTGCGCACCTTGCGGCCGGGCGAGCAGCACCGCCACGTCGCCATCGGCATTGGAGCAGAACCATTTCTCGCCATAGAGTCGCCACTGATCCCCGTCGCGGACCGCCATCAGCTCTGCTGCGCCGGCATCAGACCCGCCGATTTTCTCGGTCATGAACTGCGCGCCATACAGCAGCTCTCCCATGTCCTGGGCGAGCATCCGGTCGAGATAGCGTGCCTTCAGCTCTGGCGTTCCGTAACGCGCCAGCAGGTCCGAGGTGCAGTCGGTCAGGTTGACAGGACACAGCACGCCGAATTCGGCCTGCGAAAAGAGATAAAAGAATGCCTGCTTCGCAACTGCCGGAAGGGCTTCGCGCCAACCCAGGACGCCGGTGCGTTGGGTCATGGCGTGCATGCCGAACTGCCCGAAGGCAATGTTACGGATTTCGTCGTAAGCCGGGTGGGTTTCAATCCAATCGTTGTCGCGGCCGTATTTGTCGCGGAAATGGAGTTGAGGCGGGTGCTTGTCGGCTAGATCCGCAAGCTCGTTCAGCCGTCCTCCGGCGAGCCTGCCGAGTTCATGCAGGTGCGGCGCAAGATGGGTCAGCAGCGGCGCGTCTATGTACAGCGCCAGAAGATCGCGCAGACTTCGATCGATTTCGTAGAAATTCTGTCCGGAGCAGTCCGGGGCGATGTGCTCGGAACGGCGCGCGACGGCGGCCCGGCCGGCAAGAGCGGCGGGATCGGAGAGGGGAGCGGGTGCGATGTAATTCATGCCGATAGGATGCTGCGACTTTTTCGAACACTCAAACGATTTGTCGGCCGCCTGGATTGAGTTATTCTCAATCCTATGCCGGCCCGTCGTCTGCCTTCACTTCATGCCGTCCGCGCTTTCGAGGCGACCGCCCGCCATATGTCCATGACCTTGGCCGCGCGCGAACTCGCCGTCACCCCAGGGGCGGTTAGCCGCCTCGTCAGGATGCTCGAGGAGGAACTCAAGGCGCGGCTTTTCGTGCGTAAGGCCGGCGGCCTTGAGTTGACCCCGGTCGGCCGGGCGTTGGCGGATGGTGCTCGCGAGGCTCTTGACCGGCTTCATGAGGCGACCACAGGCCTGCGCTTGCGCCGGCATCGGCGCCTGTCGATCGGTGTCTACGGCCACTTCCTGTCGCGGGCCTTGTTGCCGCGCCTGCACAATCTGTCGCAGAGCCTGCCAGCTCTCGAGGTCGACGTGCATACGAGCACCAATGCGCTCGATTTGCTGCCGACCCGCTTCGACGCCGTCGTCGCGGTCTCCGGACTCGGCCCTCAAGCCGGCCTCGAGGTCCGGCCCCTGATGCCGATTACCACCGTGGTGGTGGTCGCGCCGCGACGGTTACAGGGCGGCCCGCTGGATTTTACGCAAATACCGATGTTGCACACGCGCCCGCGCTCGGAAGATTGGCGCCGATGGCTGGACTTTGCGGGCCTCAAGACGATCGCCGTTCGTGGCGGCAGCAGTTTCGAAAGCGCCAGCCAGACGCTTGAGGCTGCCGCAGCCGATCTCGGCGCCGCGATCGCGATCGAGGGCTTGCTGCAGCCCGACCTTGCGAGCGGCAGGCTCGCCATCGCGCATCCTGCGCGGCGACCCACGACACGGTATTTCACGCTGCAATACGAAGCGCGCTTGGCGGCCGACCCCTCGCTGACCGCGTTCGCAGATTGGCTGTGTAGGCAATTTGAAACTTAGGGTGCGGATCTCGACCCCGCCTGCCGCATCTTGACGCGTCGGACTTCTGGAACGTCAATGTCATTGAAACGTCATCGAACTAGCACATGGTTTGCCGCTGCTTGCGCGGTCGCCGCCGCGCCCGATGAAAGATGGACCGATACTTCAATGGAAGCCGCTCAAGCTATTGTTATTGAAGATAAAAAATTAGATATGGAACCGGGTATAGAGGTCCGAACCAGCCCGGAGCGATTCATCAATCGGGAGCTGTCCTGGCTGCATTTCAATCGCCGGGTGCTCGAGGAGTCGGTCAACCCCGGCCATCCGGCGCTCGAACGCGTCCGCTTCCTGTCGATTTCGGCCAATAACCTTGATGAATTCTTCATGGTCCGTGTCGCCGGCATCAAGGCGCAGGTGCGGGAGGGGATCACGGAGCGCAGCCCCGATGGCCTGACGCCCTCGGAACAGTTGATCGCCATCAACGAGACCGTCTCGAAACTCGCCAGCGATCAACAGGCGATCTGGCGCGATCTCCGCGGCACGCTGGCCGAGGTCGGTATCGTCCTGATCGACGGCAAGGACGTTACCAAGGCGGAGCGCACCTGGATCGCGGATCACTTCCTGCACAATATTTTCCCGTTGCTGACGCCGCTCGCAATCGACCCGGCACATCCGTTCCCGTTTATCCCGAGCCTTGGCTTCACCATCGCGCTGCATCTCGCGCGCGTCTCCGATGGCAAGCCAATGAATGCGCTGATCCGTATGCCCGGCAAGATCGACCGTTTCATCCGGTTGCCGGCGGCGGAGAAGGATGGCGCGGTTCGGCTCATCACCATTGAAGGCGCTACCAGCCTGTTCATCGGCCGGCTGTTTCCGGGCTACACGGTCAAGGGGCAGGGCGCGTTCCGCGTCATCCGGGATTCCGAATTGGAAATCGAGGAAGAGGCCGAGGATCTTGTTCGTCTGTTCGAGACGGCCTTGAAGCGCCGCCGTCGCGGCTCCGTCATCCGGCTCGAGATTGAAGCCGCGATGCCGGCAGAGCTGCGCGCGTTCGTGCAGCATGCGCTATCGACCACCGACGACGAAGTGTTGGTGGTAGACGGCGTTCTTGCCATGAACGAGCTGTCGCAACTGACGCGGCTCGATCGGCCCGATCTTGAATTTGTGCCCTACGTGCCGCGCCATCCCGAGCGCGTTCGAGATCATGGCGGCGATATCTTCGCGGCGATCCGGCAGAAGGATCTGATCGTTCATCATCCCTACGAGTCTTTCGATGTCGTCGTGCAATTTCTGCAGCAGGCCGCCCGCGACCCCGACGTTGTTGCGATCAAGCAGACGCTGTATCGCACCTCGCGCGACTCTCCCATCGTGCGGACGCTGGTGGAAGCCGCGGAGGCCGGAAAGTCGGTCACGGCCCTCGTTGAACTCAAGGCGCGATTTGATGAAGAGGCCAATATCCGCTGGGCGCGCGATCTCGAACGTGCGGGCGTGCAGGTGGTTTATGGCTTCCTCGAACTGAAGACCCACGCCAAGCTTTCGCTGGTGGTCCGTCGTGAGGGCGGCAGTCTCACGACCTACGTTCATACCGGCACCGGCAACTATCACCCGGTGACCGCGCGCATTTACACCGATTTGTCCTACTTCACATCCGATCCGATCATCGGCCGCGATGCCGCGCGCGTCTTCAATTATATCACGGGTTACGCAGAGCCGAGCGACATCGAGAAGATGGCGGTGTCGCCGCTGACGTTGCGTAACCGGATACTCGATCACATTCGCGGCGAGACCAATTTCGCCCGCCACGGCAAACCGGCCGCGGTCTGGATGAAGATGAATGCGCTGGTCGATCCTGATATCATCGACGCGTTGTATGAAGCGTCGCAAGCCGGCGTGGCGGTGGAACTGATCGTGCGCGGTATTTGCTGCCTGCGGCCGGGAGTTCCAGGTCTGTCGGAAAACATTCGCGTCAAATCGATCATCGGCCGGTTCCTGGAACACGGCCGAATCTACTGCTTCGGGATGGGGCAAAGCATGCCCGGGCCGAAAGCTGCTGTGTATATTTCGTCCGCGGACATGATGCCGCGCAACCTCGACCGGCGCGTCGAAGTGCTGTGCCCGTTGCAAAATTCGACGGTGCATCAGCAGGTTCTCGAGCAGATCATGGTCGCGAACCTGAAGGATACCGAGCAGAGCTGGCAGTTGTTGCCGGATGGATCGTCAACGCGTATGAAGGCCGCGAAGGGCGAAGAGCCTTTCAATCTGCATAATTACTTCATGACGAATCCGAGTTTGTCTGGCCGTGGAAAGTCGCTCAAGGAATCTTCGCCGCGCCGCCTCACGCGTCGTGCAGAGCGACAGCCGCCGGCATAGCGAGCCTGTGCGAAAATATCCGCGCCCGCGCAAGGATGCCTCCAGCGTCGCCGTCATCGATATCGGCTCCAATTCCGTCCGTCTCGTCGTTTATGAAGCGTTGGAGAGAAGCCTCGTCTCGATCTTCAACGAGAAGACGTTGTGCGGGCTGGGGCGTGAGGTTCAATCCACCGGCCTGCTTGCACCGGATGCGGTTACCAAGGCGCTGGCATCGCTGCGACGCTTTCATGCGCTGTGCAAGGTGATGAAGGTCGGTCGAGTTTACGCCATCGCCACCGCTGCCTGCCGCGATGCCACGAACGGTGCGGATTTCATCGCGAAGGCAGAACGCATTTGCCGCGTTCCAGTGGATATCCTGTCGGGGCCACGGGAGGCCCATTTGGCCGCGCTGGGCGTGGTATCCGGCGTCCATAAGCCGAATGGGATTGTCGGCGACCTCGGCGGCGGTTCGCTGGAATTGACCGACGTGCGCGGCCATCGTGTTCGTCGCGGCGTCACGTTGCCGCTCGGGAGTCTCGCGTTGCAGGATGCGTCGAAGCGATCGTTGAAGCGCGCCGAACGTATTGTGAAAACCGAACTTACCGGTGCGACGCCGCTGAAAGCGGGTCGTGGCCGCACGTTCTATGCTGTCGGAGGAACGTGGCGGGCGCTGGCGCGGATTCACATTATTCAGAGCGGCTACCCACTTCGGGTCATGCACGGCTATTCTATTTCCGCCGCGGATGCGCTCGATTTCGCCCGGCGATTGCGCCGTCTCGCAGCGTCCCATTCGCTGGCGGATATCGAAGCCGTTGCCGAAGCACGCCAGCCCTTGCTCGCCTACGCGGCGTTGGTGCTCGAATATGTGATCCGCACGGCGAAGCCGAAGACAATTGTATTTTCCACCTACGGTGTTCGTGAGGGGCTGCTGTATTCGATGTTGCCCGCTGCCGAACGGTCCAAGGATGGATTGATTTGCGCTGCGCAAACACTGAACGGTCTGCTGTCCCGCTCTGCGCGTCATGCGGAGGAACTGATCGGATGGACCGACCGGTTGATGCGGATCGCGAAACTGCATGAAACCGAGGATGAGAGGCGGCTGCGTCACGCTGCTTGTCTGCTTTCTGACATCGGTTGGCGCGTGCATCCGGACTATCGTGGCGAGCAGACGCTCAATCTGATTACGAACGGTAATTTTGGCGACGTCAGCCATCAGGGGCGGGCCTTCGTCGCGCTTTCGGTCTATTATCGCTATGCTGGTTTGAACGAGATCAACGAACCGCCGCCGCTGGTGCGCGAGCTAGTGACGCCGGCCATGGACGAGCGGGCGCGCATTCTTGGTGCGGCCTTTCGCGTCGCGCACCTGATTTCGGCGGCCAGGCCCGGTGTATTACCCGCGACGCATTTCAGGAGCATCGGCCGCAAGCTGAAGCTCGTGTTCGAGCATCGGATGGTCGATCTGGTCGCGGATCGCGTCGGCAGCCGGTTCAAGCAACTGGCGAGGCTCGTGGGACGTTCCGGATCGATTGTGCGGCGGTAGCGCCGTTGGCGTGTCGACCTTGAGGTCAGGCCTGAGTTCTGTCGACGTGGACGACGCGACCCTTTTCGATGGCCAGCGCCAATTGGCCGTGCTTCAGCGCGAGCGCAGCTTCACCGAATAATTCGCGCCGCCAGCCGTGCAGGGCGCCGACGTCGGCCTTGTCGTCCGCCGCGATCTGTTCGAGATCGTCCACCGTTGCGATCACCTTGCTGGCAACGGCATGGCGCTCGGACGTCATGCGCAGCAGAACCTTGAGAAGTTCGACGGTCGCTTGGCCATTGGAATTATTCCGGGGCTTCTCGATCTTGGGCAGCGTCTGCGGATCACGGGCGAGGCCGCGCTGAACGGCGGCGACGATATCGGCGCCCCACTTCGACTTGTCAAAACCCTTTGGCAACGAGCGCAGCGCCGCGAGCCTTTCGAGGCTGTTGGGCGCATGCGTGGCGATATCGCCAACCGCGTCGTCCTTGAGCACGCGCGACCGCGGAACGTCGCGGCTTTGTGCTTCCTGCTCGCGCCAGGCGGCCACTTCCATCAGGACGGCGAGGTCCTTCGGTTTACGAACCCGGGTCTTCAATCGCTCCCAGGCGCGCTCGGGATGGAAGTCGTAGGTTTTCGGCGAGGTGAGGACTTCCATTTCCTCGCTGACCCAGTCGCTGCGGTCACGTTTCCTGAGATCGGCATCAAGCGCTGCGAAGACATCGCGGAGATGGGTGACATCCGCCACGGCATATTCGAGCTGATCCTTCGTCAGCGGCCGCCGCGACCAGTCGGTGAAGCGATGGGTCTTGTCTGGCCGATGTCCGGTGACGCGTTCGACCAGGGCGTCATAGGCAATGGAATCGCCGTAGCCCAGCACCATGGCGGCGACCTGGGTGTCGAAAATCGGATGCGGGATGATGCTGGCCTGATGCCAGATGATCTCGATATCCTGCCGTGCTGCATGGAAGACCTTGAGAACGTCTTCGTTCGACATCAGGTCGAAAAAAGGCTTCAGGTCGATTCCCTCCGCAAGCGCGTCGATCACCACGGCTTCGTCAGGGCTGGCCAGCTGAACTACGCAGAGCAGGGGGTAGTAGGTGGTCTCGCGCAGGAATTCCGTATCGACGGTGATGACGGGGTGCTGGGCGAGGCGGGCGCAGACGGAGGTCAGCTCGGTGGTGGTCGTGATCAGGTCCATGGACGCTCCATAACCCTTCTTTTTGCCCTTGTCGCCCTGCATTCGGCACGCAGCACCCTTGTTTTTCCCACACTTTTCCGGTCAAAAGCGGCCTCCCAAGCCGGCCTTGCAGGTTCCGTCAGTTGGTTGCCGCGCCCCCTTGGCTCGGGTAAACCCTGACGCTCTCAGCCCAGGCTCGGTCCAAGCTCTGATTCCGCCCTCTGACGCAGTCTCTCAGGATTTCCATGCATCGCTATCGGTCCCATACCTGCGGCGCTCTCCGCGACAGCCACATCGACCAGACGGTCCGCCTGTCCGGCTGGTGCCATCGCATTCGCGACCACGGCGGCGTGCTGTTCATCGATCTGCGCGACCATTACGGGCTGACCCAATGCGTGGCCGACCCGGACTCGCCGGCGTTTGCGCAAGCCGAGAAGCTTCGCGCCGAATGGGTGGTGAAGATCGACGGAAAAGTCCGCCGCCGTCCCGCCGGTACCGAAAACCCGGAGCTGCCGACCGGCCAGGTCGAAATCTACATCAACGAAATCGAGGTGCTTGGACCCGCCGGCGAGTTGCCGCTGCCGGTGTTCGGCGAGCAGGAATATCCAGAGGACATAAGGCTTAAGTACCGTTTCCTCGACCTGCGTCGCGAGAAACTCCATCAGAACATCATGATCCGTGGCGCCATCGTCGATTCGATGCGCAAGCGCATGAAGGAGCAGGGCTTCTTCGAATTTCAGACGCCGATCCTGACGGCCTCGTCGCCGGAAGGCGCGCGCGACTTCCTCGTGCCCAGCCGCATCCATCCCGGCAAGTTCTACGCGCTGCCGCAGGCGCCGCAGCAGTACAAGCAGCTATTGATGATGTCCGGCTTCGATCGCTACTTCCAGATCGCGCCGTGCTTCCGCGACGAAGACCCGCGCGCGGATCGTCTGCCCGGCGAATTCTATCAGCTCGATCTCGAAATGAGCTTCGTCGAGCAGGATGATGTTTTTGCTGCGGTTGAGCCGGTTATCACGGGCGTGTTCGAGGAGTTCGCTAAAGGCAAGCCGGTGACCAAGAACTGGCCGCGGATTCCGTTCGCGGAAAGCCTGCGCAAATACGGCACCGACAAGCCGGACCTGCGCAATCCGCTGCTGATGCAGGATGTCTCCGAGCATTTCCGCGGCTCCGGCTTCAAGGTGTTCGCGCGGATGCTGGAGGATTCGAAAAACCAGGTATGGGCAATCCCTGGACCGGGCGGCGGCAGCCGCGCGTTCTGCGACCGCATGAATTCATGGGCACAGGGTGAGGGCCAGCCAGGCCTTGGCTACATCATGTGGCGTGGTAGTGATGTTACATTGGATACGTCAAACCCTGATCAGAAAAAAGATCAGCAAAATGCTGATGAACTTGTGAAGCAGGGAAAGGTCAGCGAGGCCATTCGACATCTGGGTCTGAATCCATCGGATGCAGCGACCGGGCAGTCAATTGTACGGGGGGCAGGTCCACTTGCTAACAATATTGGACCTGAGCGTACTGAGGCAATTCGTCAGCAGCTTGGTCTGAAAGACGGTGACGCCGCATTCTTCGTAGCCGGCGATCCCGCAAAGTTCTGGAAGTTCGCAGGTCCCGCACGCACGAAGCTTGGCGAAGAGCTGAACCTGATCGACAAGGATCGGTTCGAA
>JBEPUM010000079.1:0-15115 GCA_041691515.1 Pseudomonadota bacterium
TGTACTCGACCTACGAGTCGCCGTTCGCGGGCACGGTCGCCGACGAAAGTGCGCCGACGGACAAGAACAAAGTCGTTATCCTCGGCGGCGGCCCGAACCGCATCGGCCAGGGCATCGAATTCGACTACTGCTGTTGCCATGCCTGCTTCGCGCTGCACGATGCCGGTTATGAGACCATCATGATCAACTGCAACCCGGAAACGGTGTCGACCGACTACGATACCGCCGACCGGCTCTACTTCGAGCCGCTCACCGCGGAAGACGTACTGGAGATCATCGACACCGAGCGGCAGAACGGCACGCTACACGGCGTGATCGTGCAGTTCGGCGGCCAGACGCCGCTGAAGCTGGCGCGCGCGCTGGAGGCGGCCAACGTACCGATCCTCGGCACCTCGCCCGACGCCATCGACCTCGCCGAAGACCGCGACCGCTTCAAGCGCGTGCTCGACAAGCTGAAACTCAAACAGCCCAAAAATGGGATCGCCTATTCGGTCGAGCAGGCGCGCCTCGTTGCTGCCGATCTCGGCCTGCCGCTGGTGGTGCGTCCGTCCTATGTGCTGGGCGGCCGCGCCATGCAGATCATTCGCGAGGAGAGCCAACTCGGCGATTACCTGCTCGGCACCTTGCCGGAGCTGGTGCCCGGCGACGTCAAGGCGCGCTATCCGAACGACAAGACCGGCCAGATCAACACGGTGCTCGGCACCAACCCGCTGCTGTTCGACCGTTACCTGTCGGACGCGGTCGAGATCGACGTCGATTGCCTGTGCGACGGCAAGGACACCTTCGTCGTCGGCATCATGGAGCATATCGAGGAAGCCGGCATTCACTCCGGCGACAGCGCCTGTTCGCTGCCGCCGCGATCGCTCGACGCCGCCACCATCACTGAGCTGGAACGGCAGACCCGCGAACTCGCGCTCGGCCTCGACGTCGTCGGCCTGATGAATGTGCAGTTCGCGATCAAGGATGGCGATATCTATGTGCTGGAAGTGAACCCGCGCGCCTCGCGCACGGTGCCGTTCGTCGCCAAGGTTGTCGGCATCCCCGTCGCAAAGATCGCGGCGCGGATCATGGCCGGCGAGAAGTTGGCCTCTTTCAAGCTCAAGCCGCAGAAGCTCGGCCATGTCGGCGTCAAGGAATCGGTCTTCCCGTTCGCGCGCTTCCCCGGCGTCGATACCGTGCTCGGCCCGGAGATGAAGTCGACCGGCGAAGTTATGGGCATTGATCGCTCGTTCGAGATCGCCTTCGCCAAGAGTCAGCTCGGCGGCGGCACGCGCGTCCCGCGCAAGGGCACGGTATTCGTCTCGGTCCGCGAGATCGACAAGACGCGTATTCTCGAAGCGGTGAAGCTGTTGTCGTCAGTCGGCTTCAAGGTGATCGCCACCTCGGGCACGCAGCGCTATCTCGCAGACAGCGGCGTGCCGACCGAAAAAATCAACAAGGTGCTGGAAGGCCGGCCGCACATCGTGGACGCCATCACCAACGGTGAGGTGCAACTGGTGTTCAATACCACCGAGGGGCCACAGGCGCTGGCCGACAGCCGGTCGCTGCGGCGCGCTGCCCTCTTGCATAAAGTCCCGTATTACACCACTCTTTCGGGCGCCGTGGCGGCCGCGCAGGGCATCCGCGCCTATCTGGGCGGGGACCTTGAGGTACGCACGTTGCAGAGTTATTTTCCCGAAACGCAGGCCTGAATCGGGCTTATTGGCCAAGTACCGGTTTGCAAAAAACCCCGACACAACCGGAACTTGCCGGCTGTGGGGATGTTCTGTTCCGGCTCAGGCCGGTCGTAAGCAGCTAGCCGAATGCGGGATTTACGGCCGGAATTCAGGGCCGAAAAAAACGTTTCGTGCGATGCCATGGCTGCCGATGAAGTGAAGGACGAAGTGAGATGGTCGACAAGGTTCCGATGACCCCCGGCGGGCATACTGCGCTCGAGGTCGAGCTGAAGAAGCGTCAGTCGGAGGACCGGCCGCGCATTATCGAGCAGATCGCCGAAGCGCGCTCGCATGGCGACCTGTCGGAAAACGCCGAATATCATGCGGCGAAAGAAGAGCAGTCGCACAACGAGGGCCGCATCGCGGAGCTTGAAGACAAGCTGGCGCGCGCCGACATCATCGACGTCAGCAAACTATCCGGCGAAACCATCAAGTTCGGCGCCACCGTGACGCTGATCGACGAGGACACCGACAAGAAGGCGGTGTGGCAGATCGTCGGCGAGACCGAAGCCGACGCCAAGAAGGGCCGCATCTCAATCACCTCGCCGCTCGCGCGCGCGCTGATCGGCAAGAAAAAGGGCTCATCTGTCGAGGTCGTCGCCCCCGGCGGCGCCAAGGCCTACGAGATCACCAAGGTCGAGTGGCGCTAGTCCACCCACTGTTTATTTTTCCAAAATCCGTCACAATGGCCGGGATTTCGTTCCGGCCATTTTCTTTTGACGCTTATTTTATTCCGGCCCAGCTCGGCGAGAGAAACCTCATGCGACGTTTTCTTTTGACGGCCGCCATCGTGACGACGGCAACAGCCCTGTCCGTCGGTGCAATTCTCGCTGCGGACATCGAAATACCGAAACGCATCGCACCGAAGGAAACAACGGTGCACAACGGCCCGCCGAATTGCAGCCGCTGGACCGATGACTGCGTGAATTGCTCGCGTGGGGCGGCGGGCGCGCCGCCGGTTTGCTCGAATATCGGCTTTGCCTGCCAGCCCAAGGCTGTGCGTTGCCTACAGCCTTAGCTGTGAGCCGTGCGAAAGCGCTGTGGCTGGAAACGCCCATCGCAGCCGCGCTGCAATGACGCGGGACAAGAGACAATCCGAGGCTTTCAGGATGGAATATTTCGAAGGTAAAAATGTTGGCATTTGCGGTGCCCCACGGTGACGAAGGCCGGGGCCATGCTACACATTGCAGCTACTACAACAGGGGGTAAATGATATGGACCAAATGCTTTCCAGATGGCAGCCGACGGCGCTCAGCCTGCTCCGTTTCATTATCGGGCTGCTGCTATTTCAGTACGGCGTCGCCAAGATCTTCAAGTTTCCGGTGCTGCCCTATTTCGCAAACCCGCCGCCGCTGATCATGACCGCGGGCGCCATGGAGCTGGTGCTCGGCGCGCTGCTGATGGTCGGCCTGTTCACGCGCCCGGTCGCCTTCATTCTGTCAGGCGAGATGGCTTTCGCCTATTTCATCTCTCATTTCCCGAAGGGTTTTCTTCCGCTCATCAACGGCGGCACCGCGGCGATCGCGTTCTGCTTCGCATGCCTGTATCTGGCGACATCCGGCGGCGGCCCGATCAGCCTCGACAAGATGCTGCGCAACAAGGACTGATCGTTCTCCGCACGACGCCTTCAAGTTAGCCATGCCCGGCCTCGCGCCGGGCATTCGCGTTTTGGGTAGCCGATCACGAAAAGGCGCAGCGCGTATTGCGGCGAGTCTTAGCCCGAGACCTTTAGCTCAAGCGGAACCGCGGCCGCGTATTTGGAATTGTGCAGCACCAGCGAGGTCCGCACGTTGCGCACATGCGGTGCGGCGGTCAGGTGCGAGACGAAGTCCTGAAATGTTGCCATGTCCGGCGCCACGCATTTCAGGATGAAATCGACCTCACCCGACAGCATCCAGCATTCACGGACCAGCGGTTCGTTACGTACGAAATCCTCGAATGCGCGGAGATCGGCATCGGCCTGACTGGACAGATGCACCGATGCGAAAACCGTGACCTCGAAACCGAGCCGCTGCGGATCGAGTAGTCCGCGGTAGCCCTGGATGTAGCCTTCCTCTTCCAGCGTCCGCACCCGGCGCAGGCATGGCGGCGGCGAAATGCCGACCCGTTTCGCCAACTCGACATTGGTGATTCGGCCGTCGGCTTGAATCTCGCTGAGAATTTTAAGGTCGATCTCGTCCAGGCTCTTCGACACGCGCGTCCAAACCCCAAAGCTGGTCATAAAATGAGGAGAATCCCGGCAAGTCTCTTAGCGCAGGTTGGGTAATCCGCGCAATTTTATTGCGCGATACCCCGCTAAATTCCCAGTTCACGGGAAATTTCGCAGGAACGGATTGCAAATCTTGCATAGCTAGCCAGATATCCTAGACTTCGATTTGACACTTTTCACGCCTTCGCGCCGCTTCCACGGGCATTTTCCCCGCCTCGCGCGTGGGTCCGCTTCCTGACCATGGGGTCCGACCTATGCCTGCTCCCGTCCACGCCAAAGTTGTCATCATCGGCTCTGGTCCGGCGGGCTATACGGCGGCGATCTATGCTGCGCGCGCCATGCTGGAGCCGGTACTGATCCAGGGCATCCAACCCGGCGGACAGCTCACCATCACCACCGACGTGGAGAACTATCCCGGCTTTGCGGACGTGATCCAGGGTCCGTGGCTGATGGAGCAGATGGAGAAGCAAGCGACGCATGTCGGCACCAAGATCGTCACCGATCTGGTGAACTCCCTCGACGTATCGCAGCGGCCATTCCGGCTCACCTGCGACAGCGGCGATACCTACATCGCCGAGACCGTGATTTTAGCCACCGGCGCGCAGGCGCGCTGGCTCGGCCTTCCCAGCGAAGACAAGTTCAAGGGGTTTGGCGTCTCGGCTTGCGCGACTTGCGACGGATTCTTCTACCGCGGCAAGGAAGTGATCGTGGTCGGCGGCGGCAACACCGCGGTCGAGGAAGCGCTATTCCTGACCAATTTCGCCTCGCAGGTCACCATCGTTCATCGCCGGGATCACTTCCGCGCCGAACGCATCCTGCAGGATCGCCTGTTCAAGCATCCCAAGATCAAGGTGATCTGGGACGCAGCCCTCGATGAAATCGGCGGCACTGAGAATCCGGGCAAGGTCACGCGCGTCCGCCTCAAGAACGTCAAGACCGGCGCGCTAACGCAGGTCGCAGCCGATGGCGTCTTCATCGCGATCGGCCATGCACCGGCCACTGAACTCGTGGCCGGCAAGGTCAAACTGAAAAGCTCGGGCTACGTCGAGGTTGCACCGAATTCGACGGCAACGTCGGTGCCCGGCCTGTTTGCCGCCGGCGATGTCGCCGACGAAGTTTATCGCCAGGCAGTCACGGCCGCGGGCCTTGGCTGCATGGCCGCATTGGAAGCCGAACGTTTTCTCGCTGCGCATGCGAGCGACCGCGCGGCAGCGGAGTAATTATGGCACGCAATCGCGACGGGTTTGCCGATATGGACTGGGATAAGCTGAAGGTGTTTCACGCGGCGGCGGAGGCTGGCAGCTTCACGCATGCCGGCGAACAGCTCGGGCTGTCGCAGTCGGCGGTATCGCGGCAAGTCAGCGCACTGGAGCAGGAGCTCTCGGTGTCGCTGTTTCATCGCCATGCGCGCGGGTTGATCCTGACCGAACAGGGCGACCTGCTGTTTCGCACCGCGCATGACGTGTTCATGCAACTGCAGGCGGCGCGCGCCAAACTCACCGACAGCCGTGAGCGGCCGAGTGGCGACCTCAAGGTCACGACGACGCCGGGCGTCGGCATCAACTGGCTGATCCCGCGGCTCGGCGAATTCACCGCGCTCTATCCGGAAATCCGGATTTCACTGATCGTCACCGATGAAGAGCTCGATTTGTCGATGCGCGAGGCCGATATCGCGATCCGCACGCGCAAGCCGACCCAGCCGGATCTCATTCAGCGCAAGCTCTTCGCGATGGGCTTCCACGCCTACTGTTCGACCGAATACGTCAAACACTTCGGCACTCCGCGGACGCTGGAGGAACTCGATGGGCACCGCATCATCATGCTCAGCGATACGCAGGTACCGACTCATCTCCAGAATCGCAGCTGGCTCATCGAAGCCGGACGCAACGGTTCGGGACCGCGCGAACCCTATTTCAAGGTCAACAATATCCTCGGCCTGTTCAGCGCGTGTCAGCAGGGTCTCGGCATAGCTGCATTGCCGGATTATCTGGTCGGCGAGAACAACCGTCTGGTCCAGCTGTTCGGCGAGTCCGATTCGATCCAGCTTGATACGTATTTTGTGTATCCCGAAGAGCTGAAAACCGTCGCGCGCGTGCAGGTTTTCCGCGATTTCGTGGTGAGCAAGGCGCAGCGCTGGCCGTCCTGACACCGTTTTTTCGCGACGCGATCACACGTCGCCAATAGTACCAGCATCGTGCCGAACCCCGGACTCCGCATGACTGACATGCGGCCTCGACGGTTGCTGCGACACCTCGGCGAGGATCATACTCCTTGCACACTAAGGGTTCGCGCTGCGCATTTGTCCCCCTCCTCCAGTGGCGCGGAAACCTGGTTATCCCTCTTGGAAGGTGATTGTGTCGGCCTCACGTGGCCATTGCCTTAAACCGGGCTCCTTGGAGCCCGGTTTTTTTTGCGTGTATGACACATGAGTTGCAGCACACGTTGTCGCATTGACAACGTAACAGTCACACCACATCATCCCGGCATGAAGATGAATTCGTGCATCGCCACGCAGTCGAAAAAAGGCCCCTACCCGGGGCCTTGCGATCGTCGCGCGCGATAACTTCTTTCGAGCATCACCGATCCCAAAACCCCGCCGTTCGGACGGGGTTTTTTATTGTCTCCCGTCTCCGGCCTGCAACCCGAGGAGATGGATATGACCAACCCGCGCACGGCCCTGCAGGGCCTCTGGCTACCGCTCATCACCCCTTTCAAGAACGGACAACTCGACGGAGCCTCGCTGCTGCGTCTTGTCGCCCACTATGCCGGCGGTCCCGTCGACGGCTTCATCCTCGGCGCCACGACGGGCGAAGGCATGACTCTCGAGTTTGCCGAGCTGGAACGAATTGCCGCACTGACACGGGCGCAGGTGCGCGCCAGCGGGCGGCCGATCGCGATCTACCTCGGCCTGTCCGGCAGCAACACTGCGAAGGTGTGCGAGACGCTCGATGAAACGGCGGCATGGCCGATCGACGGATACCTGATCTCCACGCCCTACTACACGCGCCCCTCGCAGCGTGGCTTGTTGCAGCATTTCACGATGCTGGCGGATCGTGCCGCGCATCCGCTGATGATCTACAACATTCCCTATCGCACCGGCGTCAATCTCGGCAACGAAGCGATGCTGCAACTCGCGCGTCACACGAACATCGCCGGGCTGAAGGATTGTTGCGCGGCACGCGAGCAGTCGATCGAGCTGCTGCGCCATCGCCCGGACGGCTTCGCGGTTCTCACCGGCGAAGACGCGCAATACTTCGACGCACTCGCCGATGGCGCCGACGGCGCCATCCTGGCTTCGGCGCATCTCGAAACCGAAACCTTCGCAGCCATCCGGGCCCTGCTGCTGGCAGGCAATCGCGACGACGCCCATGAACTCTGGAGAACCGTCGCGGTCCTCACCGAACTTCTGTTCGCCGAACCAAGTCCCGCTCCCCTGAAGCATTGGTTGTGGCGCGCCGGCCTGATCGACAGCCCCGAAGTTCGGCTGCCGATGGTCGAGGTCAGCCCGGAGCTCGCCTGCAGACTCGATCGCGAAATCGAGCGGCGCAGCATCGGATCGATGCTTCTTCCCGCGATGTGACACTGCTCCCGGTTCGCCGCGGCCCATCAGCGCGCGCACAAGGCGCAACACTGATGGATCGCTTGCCCGCCACGCCGCGACAAGTTGCGTGCTTCCGATTCATCGATCACTAACGATAGCGATCGACGCAATCGCACGCATGACTGACCCGCCGGAGAGATTTACCGCTTGTTACGCAATTGTACCTAGCGTCCCCGCAAAAGACGGTCATCAATCCGCTGGGGGCGGAGCACAATGCTCAAAATCTATAATTGCATCGTCACGGCGCATGACCTTCGCCTTGTCGGACTCGCCGCCGTGATCTGCACGCTTGCTTCGCTTGCGGCGATCAATCTCCTGCGTCACGCGCGCCAATCCGCGGGACGGATGCAGAATGCCTGGCTCGCGGTCTCGGCGATCTCCACCGGCTTCGGGATCTGGGCCACGCATTTCATCGCGATGCTGGCTTTTTCTCCGGGTATTCCGAGTGGCTATAATGTTCTTCTCACCATTCTGTCGCTGATCGCGGCCATTCTGCTGACCGGCGCGGGACTGGCGGTGTCTCTGCTGCCGAACTGGCGGCCGGGGCCGTGGCTCGGCGGCGCGATCGTCGCCGGCGGCATCGCTGCGATGCATTACGTCGGCATGGCCGCTTTCGAGATTCAGGGATTTGTGGTCTGGGATCCGGTGCTCGTCGTGGCGTCGATTGTCGTGGGTGGCGCGATCGGTGCGATCGCACTTCCTGTCGGGCTGCATGGCAACGAGGAAAAATGGAAGATCGGCGGCGCCGCTCTGCTGACACTCGCAATCTGCAGCCATCATTTTACGGCAATGGGTGCGGTATCGATCGTGCCCGATCCGACGGTTCGCTTGCCGGACATGGCGCTGCCTGCCTGCCGGATGGCTGGCGGTCGCGGTCGCACTCGCGAGCACCGTGATCATTGCGCTGGCGCTGGCCGGTGTTGTGCTCGACGTGCATGACCAGCGGCGATCGGAGCGCGAGGCTGACCGTATGCTCGGCCTCGCCAATGCCGCCGTCGAAGGATTGCTGGTCTGCGACAACAATGCCGTGGTGACCGTCAATACCAGCTTTGCTCATTTGGCCGGCGCATCCGCCAAGAGTTTCGCAGGCAATACAGTAGAGAACTGCTTTCCCGATGAAGCCTCGCGCAAGCGCCTGATCGCCAATCCGAACCAACCCATCGAAGTCTCCCTGCACCGGCACGACGGCACCCTGATTCCGGTCGAAGCGATCATGCGCCAGATCGACTTCGCCGGCGGCCCGCACCAGGTAATCGCCGTTCGCGATCTTCGGGCGCGCAAGGAAGCCGAACAGCATATTCGCTATCTTGCACATCACGATGGGCTCACGGCCCTGCCGAACCGCCGCCATTTCAACGAACAGATCGACGACGAGGTTGCCGGGCTTGCGGAAGGCATGAAGCTGGGCGTGCTCTGTTTCGATCTCGACCGCTTCAAGGAAGTCAACGACTTGTTCGGCCATGCGGCAGGCGACAACGTGTTGCAGGCCGTGGCCCAACGCGTCGCGCCGCTGCTCGGCAAAGATCAGGTCATGGCGCGCCTCGGCGGTGATGAATTCGCCATTCTGCTGCCGGGCCTGACCAGTCCTGAGTTGGCAGGACGTCTCGCCGAACAGATTCTCGATGCCTTGCGCATCAAGGATGACACTGGAGGCATCGAGGCTATCTCCGCCAGCATCGGCATCGCGATTTGCCCCGATGACGCGCCGGATCGGGAGGCGCTGATGACGTGCGCCGATACCGCGCTCTACCGCGCCAAGACCGAGGGCCGGGCCACCTATCGCTTCTTCGAGGCTGGAATGGGTGAAGCGGTCCGCGATCGGCGCATCCTTGAACACGACCTGCGTCAGGCTATCGCGCGCAACCAGATGAGCCTGGTCTATCAGCCGCAGAGCGACATCCAGAACAAAACCGTGGTCGGCTTCGAAGCGCTGCTTCGCTGGACTCATCCGGTCCGCGGCGCTGTCTCTCCCGCGATTTTCATCCCGATCGCCGAGGAAGCCGGCGCGATCCTCGATATCGGCGAATGGGTGTTGAGAACAGCCTGTAAGGAAGCAGCGTCATGGAAAAATCCGCTGACGATCGCGATCAACGTCTCCGCCGTCCAGATCTACAACGAGAACTTCGCTCATCTCGTGCATGAAGTCCTGCTCGAAACCGGGCTCGCGCCGAACCGCCTTGAGCTGGAGATTACCGAAACGGCGCTCGTTCGAGACCTCAACCGCGCGCTCCTGACCCTGCGGCAGGTAAAGGCGCTCGGCGTCCGCATCGCGATGGACGATTTCGGCACCGGCTATTCGTCGCTCTCCAACCTGCGGGCGTTTCCGTTCGACAAGATCAAGATCGACGGCTCCTTCATCAAGTCGGTCAACACCAACGATCAGGCGGCCACCATCGTGCGGGCCGTACTCGGCCTCGGACGCGGGCTGGGATTGCCGGTGCTGGCAGAAGGCGTCGAGACTTCGGCCGAACTGAATTTCCTGCGCGACGAATTCTGCGACGAGGTACAGGGCTATCTGCTCGGACGCCCGGCCGTGATCGGCAACTTCCGAACGCTGACGCACGACGACGCGCCGGCAGAGGATCAGTCCACCCCCCTACTCGCTGCGACCGCCTGAGAGCCTCGACCCCAGACAAAAAAACGCGCGAGGTTCGCGCGTTTTTTTAACCCACATCAATGCGGCGATCAGGCCGCCTGCCGATGCATCGCCCCGCCCGACGATGCCGCGCCGCGGATCGCCTTGACGGACCGTTCGATCGCAGCCCACAGCCGCCCGATCTCCGAAGCCGCACGTCCTTCCGAATCGTATTCGCGGGCGCCTTCGCCGTGTGCGAGCGCCAGCAACAGGTCGGCGCGATTGGTGACCTGGCCGCTCCAGACCGGGGCACGGAATTTCGCAAGTGCCTCGCGCGCGATCGTGACGATCGGGCTTTCCGCGCCGTCGCGCATGGCCGGCGCACCGTTGATGACAACGGCGTAAGGCTTGCGTGCTGATCGGCAGTTCTGAATGGTTTCCTGAACGGCGTTGACGTCGAAGACGCCGGGCCGCGCCGGTATCACCACCATCGTGGCGTTCCTGATCGCGTCGTCGACGACGGCCGACAGGTTCGGCGGCGTGTCGATGAAAACCCATTCAAAGCCGTCGCGCTTTGCGGAGTTGATGATTTCGGTGACCGAGCGGTTGGCCGCTCTGATCGGCGGTTCGTTGGTGCCACGCAGCTTGTGCCAGAGCGTCAGCGAGCCCTGCGGATCGGCATCTACCAGCAGGCACGGCTTCGATGCCTTGTGAACCTGCGCGGCTAGATGAGCAGCCAGAGTGCTTTTGCCCGAGCCACCTTTACGCGATGCGAAAACAATGACGTTCATACCTTGGCCTCCAGATTGACCCCAGGAGGCGAAAATGAATCAGCATGCTGATTCGTTAAAGATAAATTTATCGCGAATTCCGGCTATGAGCCGGTTTTTTCAAAAATTTTTTCAAAAACGGGCTTTTGAGTCACACCATGCATTGCACAAGCCGGCAAATTTGAATCGAGCGGCGGATCAAACCTTCACTGCGCGCGCTTCGCAGCTTGCCGCTCTTTCCACTTTCGCTCGAGCCACCCCAGCATCTGCGCAATCGGCTTCTCGAGAAACGGCATATCCTGCGCGATCAAAACGAGTCCGAGCGGCAGCATCCACAACCCGAGGATGGGAAGAAAGCTGAAGATGCCTCCAAGGATCAGCACGAGCGCCAGCGGAATTCGGACGTAGCGCGATGACGGCCTGCGAACCCAGCCGACGAATTTCGCCAGCCAGGGCGGCATTTTGCCTTCGAACCAAGCAAAATGCCGGTCGAGTTCTGCTCTGTGATCGACGCTCACCGGTTCTCCATGACAGAGAGATGATGATCGGCCCCCGCGGCGACAACGCGGCGAGTTGTCACGCCAACACAATTCCGCCTCAATCAGACGCGCCGTCACGCGTGGCCACCGCGGCCGTTCGATACGGCCCAGCGATCATCTGGCGTGATGCGGCTTGCGCTTGTGATGCGGTCGCGCGCGAACCGGTTTGCGAGCCCTGTGAGACGATCGCACAGTGACTGGCATCGCGGCCGGTTCGGAGGATCTGAAAAACACTCGACACCCGGGACTGAGCTGCGCCTGCTGCCGGATCATGCATGCGGTTACACGATCGACGTCGGGAATGTCGGAGCCGCAGAGCCGAAACGCATCGCCTGTGCAGGCTTGCTGCTGATCCGCCGAGTAAGCGCGTGCGTCGGTCAAAAAAGCCGACACGAAAATCGCCACGGCCAGAGCAAAACAGATTTGAACAATTCCGGATCCGGTCATCTGAAAATCCCCCAATACAAATTCTGAACGGCGAATCTTGAAAAGAACGATTTCCCACTGCGGCAAGTGTGAGCGAAGCACCTGAAGTTGGCAAGCGGCCGGATGACCGACGATGAACAAGATAGCCGCTCGACGAAGGGCTCGGCGCACCCGGCACCGCTTTGTCACTCACGATGACACAGCCATATTGTTTCATATTTCCGCAAAAATATTCGCCCGCAGCGACAGTCAATCGCAGGAACGACACTTACGCAGATGCATTGACCCACATCAAACGAAGCATCGAATGCTTCGCAACAGGAGGAATATCATGCGAAAAACTCTTTTGATCACGAGCTGCGCCGCCGCCATTTCCGCTTTCGCCACCGTCGGCGCGTTTGCCCAATCAGGAACAACGGCGCCGACCGCGGCGCAATCGGCACAGACGCCGTCCACGAAACCGATGATGAACGACGCCAGCAAGAGTGGCTCGCCGGCCGCGCAGGGCGCAATGCAGAACGGCAGTACGACAGGCATGTCGAACGACAAGATGTCCAACGATAAGATGTCGAAGGACAAGATGAAGAAGGACAACATGAGCAAGTAATGCGCTCCTGTTGACGTTGTGAAAGGGCTGCTCTCGCGGGCAGCTTTTTCTCGTTTATGCAGCGGCATCCGGCCGCGCTGAACGGAATGGTATTATTCATGCGAGCCGCCGCAGTACGGCGATGTTGCATCATAGGAGGTCCAATGAGCAGCCTGGTAAAGGAGCAGGGTCTACCCGCTCCGTTTGATGCGTGCCTGACCGAGATACGCAAGGCCGACGAAAATGTTCGTGCCAACACCCGGCGGCTCGGCGAATTGCAACGCGTCTATGCGTTCGAGAGCAATGAGCCCGACCGGCTGAACACCTAGCTGGATTTGTCATGCGCTATGCCGCGCCCGCGCCTTAGCGAGCCGGGGACATTTAAGCGCGCGGGTAAGCGTAAGCGCGCAGAGTTTTATCGTAAGGTCGCCGTGCAACCATCCCGACCGCTATGCATTGTCAGTGGCACGCCGGGTGACAACCGGCCACAACAGGGATGACGGACGCAGCCAATTTTGCCGGTTTCTGGCTGCGGCATCAACGCATCGGTACGCGTTTTGTCTAACCTGTTCCCGGCGTGCGCAAGATTTTATTGCGCTTGGCGACATCCGACCTCAGAAACCAAACTCCCAAACGATCGATACAACCGTCAGTGTCAGCAGCGCGCTGAGCATCCAGCCAACGGCGTAGTTCGTCTCTTCGTGCACGGTTCCTCGCATGTCGTCGATAGCCGCACCGTGTGCGGGACGCCAAAGATGCAAATCGCTCATCGCAACCTCCGTGCGGGCATTGCCGCAGAGATTCAATCCGCATCAGGCCGCAGAGTTCCCTTGGGTTTGGCGCCTGAACGCCTAAAAACGCTTAGCTGGTTATCATGCGATCAGTTGGCCGATGGTGGCCATGACGTGCTCGAAATTGTAGGGCTTGGGAATGAACTTGCTCCCGTCAGGCAATTCGCCACTCTCAGGTGCGAAATGTCCTGATGTCGTGATAATCTTGATCGGCGGCCAACGGCCTCTGACCGCATGAGCAAGCTTCAAACCGTTCATCGAACCTTCCGGCATATCAATGTCCGTAAAAATGACGTCGATATCGGACCGGGCTTCGAGAATTGCAATTGCGTGATCGGCATTGGCCGCCTCTATAACGTCGAAGCCTGCCTCCTCAATCATCGCCATTGCATCCATTCGCAGAAGAAAATCATCCTCCACGATGAGCACCATTTTCTTCTTATCGTGCGTGCTTTGCATTCACTCTCAAATCTGGCTGATATTGGAAGTTGATCCCACCATCGGTGCCGCAAGCTCGCATACAACACCGCTCGGCCGATAAAAGGTCCGCACCTTGCCTTTGAAATCGTTGGCCAGCATCAATTCGATCAAACGCGATCCGAATCCTTTCTGACTTTGACTTGGTTCCTCGACGGCGGGTCCGCCGCTCTCTGTCCACGTTAAGCGGAAGCCGGTTTCGGGCCGCTCATTCGACCACGTGATGTCAACTTCTCCGTTGGTCGAGAGGGCCCCGTATTTGACCGCATTTGTCGCCAGTTCATGGATCGCCACAGATAGCGCAAGGGCCTGTTTTGGCAGCAATTCAAGATCCGGTCCCTCGACGTGGATACGTCCTTGAGCGGACCGATGCGGAGCAAGTGCGCCTTCGAGAACATCCTTGATCGGTGCGCTGGCCCAACTCGTCTGGGTGAGAATGTCGTGCGCGTGGCTTAACGTCATCAAGCGAGCCGAGAATGCTTCCCGCGCTGCGTTAACATTGTCACCCCGCATGGTCTGATTAGCGATGGCGCCGACCATCGCGAGCGTATTCTTGATGCGATGCTGCAGTTCGCCCGCAAGCAAGGCCTGACGCTCACCGGCTTCTTTCAGTTCGGCCGTGGCGCGCCATTCCTCGGTGATGTCGCGTGAGATCGAAAGCAAATGCGTTGGCTTGCCGTCACTTCCAACGATCGGAGACACCTGCACATCCCAGTAACGCGCATTGCCTTTGGCTGTGTTCGCTGGACCTCTAAAGTGTCCCACTTTGCCGGCTTTAGCCGTTTCGACCGCGGTTTGCGCTTCGGCCTTTCCCGGCCCAGCCCAAAAGTCTGGCCACGGGCAACCTTTCAGCGCATTGAAATTTTCAACTTCCATCACGCGCTTGCCACCCTCGCTCATGAATTGCAGGCGGCCATCGAGGTCTAGAATTTTGATGCAATCTCCGCAGCCCGCGAGAATGCTACGGAGGACATCCGCATTACCGGCAAGGCCTTCTCCAGCCGCATTCAACTCCTGGTTCATTGAAATGACAGTGGAACCTAAACCAGCGCCGACAGACATAAACTCTCCATTCCGAGCGAGTATCGGATATTGCGAAACATGCACATGAGGAGGAAAAAAAGATGAAGTTAAATCGCAAGCGCTTCGGCAGACTAGAAATGCATATCGGCTAACGTTGTAGCAAGGAACTCGTTCCGTTGAGCAGACGATCCTCGCAACCATGAGAGGCAGCCTTGGCCGGCAACAGCATCCATGGACCAAGGCTGGAGGTGATCGGAAACGGCGACAAGAATTGCCCAGAGGCGCGTCCACGCGGACTCGCTCAATCAAGGCAGTCGGTTCAACCGCGCATTTTTCGAGGTTTAGGAGTGGTACAGTTGGGTGGTCTCGAACCACCGACCTCCGGATCCACAGACCGGCGCTC
>JBEPUM010000080.1:0-15006 GCA_041691515.1 Pseudomonadota bacterium
TCGGCGCTTCTGAAAGAACGCATGCCGGCGACGCTCGAACTCGCGACGTGCGCGACTATTCTGGCGATGGTGTTCGGCATCCTGATGGGCGTCTATTCAGCGCTAAGACGCGATTCCATTCTCGCAAAACTGTTTCAGGCGATATCGCTGATCGGCATTTCGCTACCCACCTTCCTGATCGGCATTCTTCTGATCTATCTGTTCGCCGTGATCCTCGGCTGGCTGCCGTCGTTCGGCCGGGGCGACGTGGTGCGGATCGGCTGGTGGACCACAGGCCTGCTGACGGTATCCGGCCTCAAGGCCCTGATCATGCCGGCGATCACGCTCGGCCTGTTCCAGATGACGCTGATCATGCGGCTGGTGCGCGCCGAAATGCTTGAAGTGCTGCGGACCGACTACATTCGCTTCGCCCGCGCACGCGGCCTCACCACGCGTGCGATCCATTTCGGCCATGCGCTGAAGAACACGCTGGTTCCCGTGATCACGGTTGCAGGCCTGCAGTTTGGCTCGGTCATTGCATTTGCGATCATCACCGAAACCGTATTCCAGTGGCCGGGTATGGGGCTGATGTTCGTGCAGGCAATTCAAAACGTCGACATTCCGATCATGGCGGCGTATCTGCTGGTGGTGTCGATGATTTTCGTCACCATCAATCTCGTGGTCGACATTCTCTACACGGTCGTCGATCCGCGGCTGCGCTCGACCATCAGCCGCGCAACTTGAACGAACCGTCATGACAGATGCCCTTGCTCAGGACTCCACCTCGCCGCCCCCAGGGTTGATGCGACGATTCCTGCAAAGCGACCTGTTCTACTCGTTCCGCCGCTCGAAGCTGACAATGGTGGCCGCCGCCGTCACCCTGATCTTCTTCTTGATTGCGATCTTCGCGCCATTGTTGGCAGTCCAGAACCCATTCGATCCCGCGCAATTGCAGCTGATGAATTCGCGAATATCCCCGCTCTGGACCGCCGGGGGGCAAACACCATTCCTGCTGGGAACCGATGAGCAGGGCCGAGACGTGCTATCCGCGATTCTCTACGGATTGAGGATTTCGCTGACCGTCGGCGTGCTCGGCGTGCTGTTTGCAGGCTCGCTTGGTATCGGACTCGGCCTGATGGCCGGTTATTTCGGCGGAGCGATCGATGGCCTGATCATGCGCATCGCCGACGTACAGCTCACCTTCCCTGCGATCCTGATCGCGCTTCTCATCGACGGCGTGGTCAAGTCCGTTTTCGGAAACCAGCTCGATGCCATGGGTACGCTCGCCGTGCTCGTCGTCGCCATCGGTCTCAGCTTCTGGGTGCAATATGCCCGGACCGTACGCAGCTCGGTCATGGTGGAGAAAAACAAGGACTATGTCGCCGCGGCGCAGCTCATCGGGCTTCCTGCACCGGTCATCATGCTGCGCCACGTGCTGCCGAACGCCATGGGTCCGATCCTGGTCATTGCCACCATCAATCTCGCGCTGGCCGTCATCACGGAGGCGACGCTGTCGTTTCTTGGGTCCGGCATGCCGGACACCATGCCCTCTCTCGGCACCCTGATCCGTATCGGAAACAATTATCTGTTTTCGGGCGAATGGTGGATCATTGCGTTCCCGGGCTTCGCGCTCGCGGGATTGATCCTCGCCATCAATCTGCTCGGCGACTGGCTGCGGGACGCGCTGAACCCGAAACTGCGATGAAAAATTCCTCAAAGACAGCCACGCCAACCGCATGACCGAACCTGTTCTCTCCGTGAAAAAACTTCAGGTCGAATTCGCCACGCGACGCGGCGTTCTTCGCGCAATCGATGATATCTCCTTCGATATTGCCAAAGGCGAAGTGCTGGGCGTCGTGGGGGAATCCGGCGCCGGCAAATCCGTTACCGGCAATGCGGTGATCGGCCTGATCGATCCACCAGGGCGGATCGCATCCGGCGAAATCCGTCTGTCGGGGCTGCGCATCGACAACCTTTCCACCGAAGAGCTGCGCAGGATTCGTGGCAAACGCATCGGCATGATCTTTCAGGATCCGCTGACGAGCCTCAATCCGCTCTATAAGATCGGTGATCAGATCATCGAAACCATCCGCACCCATTCCAATGTCTCGGAGTCTGCCGCCCGCAAACGTGCGATCGAACTGCTGGCCGAGGTCGGTATCCCTGCACCCGAGAAGCGCATCGACGCCTATCCGCATGAATTTTCCGGCGGCATGCGGCAGCGCGTCGTGATTGCGCTGGCGATCTGCGCCGATCCCGAGCTGATTATCGCCGATGAGCCGACCACAGCCCTCGACGTATCCGTGCAGGCCCAGATCATCTCGTTGATCCGGCGCTTGGGGCGCGATCACGGCACCGCCGTCATGCTCGTGACCCACGACATGGGCGTGATCGCCGAAACCTGCGATCGGGTGGCCGTGATGTATTCCGGACGGATCGCGGAAATCGGCCCGGTGCAGGACGTCATTCGAAATCCGCTCCATCCCTATGCGAAAGGGTTGATGGGCGCGATTCCGACACTCGCCATCGAAGCCGAGCGGCTTGTCCAGATTCCCGGCTCCATGCCGCGTTTGTCCGCCATTCCACCCGGTTGCGCGTTCAATCCGCGCTGCGCCTTCGCGTTCGACCGCTGCCGGATCGAACGGCCGGAGCCGATCGCGCGCGGCGAGCAGCGGGTGGCGTGCCATCTCTACGACGATGAGACGGCCGCGAAGGATCATGCGGCATGAGCGCGGCGCCCTTTGTCGATGCCAAGCACCTCGGGCGCGTGTTCGACGTGTCAAAACCCTGGCTGAACCGGGTGCTTGAGGGTGGCCATCTCGAATTCTTGAGGGCGGTCGACGATGTCACCTTCGACATCGTCAAGGGCGAGACATTCGCACTGGTCGGCGAGTCCGGCTCCGGAAAGACAACCGTCGCCCGGATGGTCGTTGGACTGCTGCCGCCGACCTCGGGCGAGGTGATCATCGACGGCGTTTCGATGAGTAACGTCAAGCAAGCCCAGGCCCGCAAGGTGCTACGCCGGCGCATCCAGATGATCTTCCAGGACCCTTATGCCAGCCTCAACCCACGGCTCCGCGTCGACAGCATTGTCGCCGAACCGATCCGCGCCTTCGATATTATCCAGGGCGAACGCAACATCAAAACCCGCGTCGGCGAACTTCTCAACCTGGTCGGCCTGCATCCCGACGACGGCCTGAAATTTCCGCACGAATTCTCCGGTGGCCAGCGCCAGCGGATTGCCATCGCCCGGGCACTGGCGTCCGAGGCCGAATTCATCGTATGCGACGAGCCAACGTCGGCGCTCGATGTCTCGGTGCAGGCGCAAATCCTCAATCTGATGCGTGACCTGCAGGACCGGCTCGGGCTGACCTATCTCTTCATCAGCCACAATCTCGCTGTGGTCCGGCACATGGCGACGCGCATCGGGGTGATGTATCTCGGCCGCATCGTCGAGATCGCCGAGAGCCGCGAGTTGTTCAACAACCCGCGAATGCCCTACACGCGGATGCTGCTCGGCGCGGTCCCCGATCTCGCGATGACCGGCCGGCAGCGCATCCCCGTCAAAGGCGAGATTCCGAGCCCGATCAATCCGCCGCCGGGCTGTCCGTTCAATCCGCGCTGCCCCGAAGCGTTCGATCTTTGCCGCAAGGAAGTCCCGGAATTGATCGGCGGCGTCGCATGCCATGCGGTCAACAAGCCTGCTCAACAGACGGCCGCAACATCACGATGATGCGAACGGTGGGCGTCTCGTGCCGGTTGGCGCGCCGCTCCTGCTGTGATCAAGTGTCGCGGCCAACGAACATCAATGGACCCTGCCCCAAATGAGCATAGTCAACCCCGACCCGTTCACGACGCGCCCCGAAATCGACGGGACCTTTGGCGCCGTCACCTCGACCCACTGGATCGCGACGGCGGTTGGTATGGGTATTCTCGAAAAGGGCGGCAATGCCTTCGATGCTGCTGTGGCTACCGCATTCACGCTGCAAGTGGTCGAGCCGCATCTGAACGGGCCCGGCGGCGACGTGCCGATCATCGTTCATGACGTCAGGCGCGGACGAACCGAGGTGATCTGCGGTCAGGGCCCTGCCCCCGCCGGCGCGACAATTGCGCACTACCGCAGCGAAGGCCTCGACATGGTGCCCGGCACCGGATTACTCGCCGCGTGCGTGCCCGGTACGTTCGAATCGTGGATGCTGTTGTTGCGTGACTACGGCACGATGCGGCTACGCGAGGTGATTGAAACCGCCATCGCCTACGCGGACAATGGCTATCCGCTGGTCGAACGCGTTTCCGCCACTATCGCGACGGTCGAACAGCTGTTCCGGAAGCACTGGACCACCTCGGCGGCGATCTATTTGCCCAACAACGAAGTACCCAAACCCGGCACGCTCTTCACCAACAAAAAGCTCGCCGAAACCTATGCCCGCGTTCTGAAAGAAGCCGAAAGCGCCGGCGGCGACCGCGTGGCGCAGATCGAACGCGCGCGCAAATCGTGGTCGCAGGGATTTGTCGCCGAGGCGATCGACACATTCTGCCGGACCCAGGATGTCATGGACGTCAGCGGATCGCCGCATCGCGGCGTGCTGCGTGCCGACGACATGGCGCGCTGGCAGCCCACTATCGAAGCGCCGCTCACCTACGACTATGGCCGCTACACCGTCTGCAAAGGCGGCGTCTGGAGCCAGGGCCCAGTGATGCTGCAACAACTCGCGCTGCTGAAAGGCTTCGATCTTGACGGCCTCGATCCCGCTGGCCCCGAATTCATCCATCTTCAGGTGGAATGCGCAAAACTCGCTTACGCCGATCGCGAAAAATTCTACGGCGATCCGAACTTCGCGGAAATCCCGATCAAGACGCTGCTGTCCGACGCCTACAACGACGAACGCCGCAAGCTGATATCGGACAAGGCCTCGCTCGATTTCGTGCCCGGCTCGATCGAGGGCTTTGGCTCGGTCGTCAAACTGCGCCACCAGGAAGGCCAGCGTGAAGCCGTCGGTGCGATGGGTGCTGGCGAGCCGACGGTGGGCCGTTTTGGCGAAGTGCGCGGCGATACCGTGCATTTCGACATCATCGACAAGGACGGCAACATGATTTCGGCGACGCCGTCCGGCGGCTGGCTGCAATCGTCGCCGGTGATCCCCGAGCTTGGATTTTGCCTCGGCAGCCGCGCGCAGATGTTCTGGCTGGAGGACAATCATCCGGCAGCACTTGCGCCGGGCAAGCGGCCGCGCACCACGCTCAGCCCCACCATGGCGTTGCGTGACGGCGAACCGTATCTCGCGTGGGGATCGCCCGGCGGCGATCAGCAGGATCAGTGGACGACGCAGTTCTTCCTGCGTCACGTTCATGCGAAAATGAACCTTCAGGAAGCGATCGACGCGCCGGCCTGGCACTCCGAGCATTTCCCGATTTCATTCTGGCCGCGCACGGCACGGCCCGGTGTACTGGTGGTCGAGAATCGCGTGCCGAAAGCCACCGTCGACGCCCTGACGAAACGTGGACACCTCATCGAAACCGGCCCCGATTGGTCGGAAGGCCGTCTCACCGCCGCTTCGAAAGTCGGCCGCCGCCGACGCGCCGCCGCCAATCCGCGCGGCATGCAGGGTTACGCCGCGGGACGCTAGAGCCAGCGATCGCGCGCGATTCAGATCACGACCTCGCGCATCACGCGCCGGCAGTCCATCTCGAATTCGAGATCGATCACCGGTGGGCGCACGAAATGCCAGGTCAAGCCGGAACGTGAAGCGCCCGGCCGCACCAGTTCGTCGGCGACAACTGGATGGAAATCATGAACGGAATAAGCCTGCGCCGCCGTGGTATCGCGCCATGCGAAACCTAATTCGGCGAGACGGCGTTGCATTTCGCCGGCCGTGAAGCGCACCTTGTCCTTCATCCCGTCGGGACTCAAATCGCGATAACGCACGATGCGCTCGGGGTAGCTGCCGCTGCCGTCGCGCGCTTCCGCGCCGCCTGCGATCACGAAGGTCGGCGACGAGCCGCTGCTCGGCCGCGTGAATGAAAATGCATAAAACGACGGCTCGGAGGGCGGATCGATCTCGGGGCAGACGTTGCTGCGCGCGACCGGATTGGTCGTGCCATCGAAGATCTTCCACTCGCTCAGCGTCTTCACATAGTGCTCGTTGAAGTTACGAAAGCCATCCTCGGTGAAGGCGGCCGGCGAACGTAATTCGCAGGCGCAAAAAGAGGTGAGCGGGCGTCCCGCGGCCTTCATATGGTCAGCGGCAAGCCGAAAACCTTCAGCGAGCGGAACAAGACGATCGAATCGTACACGCTCGATCTCGAACCCCGCGCTGGCCGCGGCCCCGCTGGAATACTGGAAGACGGCCGGAATGAACCGGTAGTTGCCCGCCGCGAATTCGCTGATCATACGGCCTCCCTCATTTCGTTATCGGCCGACTATGAAAACAAAAAGGGGACCGGACAAGTCCGATCCCCCTGAAACTCGCACCGATCGAAGCGGCTTAGGTCGGCTTTAGATTTGGACCAAGATCGAAATCGGCGATTTCCTTGCTGCGCTTTGACTCGGCACCTGCGCGGTGATCGGTCGCGATTGCGACATAAACCGCCGGAAGCACGAACAGCGTAAACATCGTGCCGATCATCATGCCCGAGACGACCACGATTCCGATCGAGAAGCGGCTCGCCGCCCCCGCGCCCGACGCGGTCAGCAGCGGCAGCAGGCCGGTGACCATCGCGGCCGTCGTCATCAGGATCGGCCGCAACCGTACCCGTGCGGACATCTCGATGGCCGAGCGCTTGTCGAGACCCTCGTTGAGCTGAAGCTCATTGGCGAACTCCACCATCAGAATGCCGTGCTTGCTGATCAAGCCGACCAGCGTCAGCAACCCGACCTGCGTGTAGATGTTCATCGTCGCCGCGCCGAAGAACAGCGGGATCAACGCGCCGACGATCGCCATGGGCACGCTGACCATGATGACCAGAGGATCGCGCAGACTTTCGAACTGCGCAGCCAGCACCAGAAAGATGATGATCAGCGCGAAGCCGAAGGTCACCGCGAGCTGGTTTCCTTCCTGAACATACTGACGCGAATCCGCGAGGTAATCGTGGCTGAAGCCGGAGGGCAGCTTCTTCGCTTGCCCCTCCAGGAAGTCCACGGCTTGTCCAACAGTCACGCCGGGCATCGGCACCGCCTGGAACGTCGCGGAATTCAACTGATTGTAGTGCGTCAGCGCATTTGGATCGGTGCCGGTCTTGATCGACACGATCGTTGAGAGCGGCACCAATTGGCCTGTCGATGTCGGCACGTAGTAACCGCCCAGCGCTTCCGGCGACAGCCGCAACCCGCGCGGAACCTGCGGAATCACCTGATAGGATCGCCCTTCGAGATTGAAGCGGTTGATGTAGTTTCCGCCAAGCAGCGTCGAGAGCGTGGCGCCGACCTGTTGCATGTTGATTCCGAGATCGCTCGCTTTGGACCGATCGACGTCGATGCGAACCACCGGCTGATTGAAATCAAGGTCGCTGTCCGAGACGATGAACAGCCCGCTCTTGCGCGCGGCATCCTTCAACTTGACCATCTGCTCATAGACTTGCCGGAAATCGCTGGTCGAACTGATGACCATCTGCACCGGCAATCCTCCGGGTCCGCCTGGCAGCGGCGGCAGGTTGAAAGCAAAGGCGTTGACGCCCTCGATCTTGCTGAGCTGCGCCTGAACCAGCGGCTTCAGCTTGATCGACGAGCGCGTGCGTTCATCCCAAGGCTTCAGCAACATGCCGGCAATGCCGCCCTGCGGGCCACTGATGCCATTGAGGACAAAGCGAAGATCGGTTTCCGGAAAGCTCGCGAACACCTTGTCGAGCTTTTCGCCATAGTAGTCCGTGTAATCGATGTTTGCGTACTTCGGCGCTTTGGTCACCGCGAACACGATGCCCTGATCTTCCTCCGGTGCGAGTTCCTTCGCCGTGTGCATGTAGAGAAAACCGACGAGACCGAGAATCGTCAGCGCGAACAGCGCCGTGATCGGGCGATAGTCGAGCGAGCGATCCAGCTGTCGGCCATACCAGCGGGTGACCGAGCCGAACACCCGGTCGACAGCTTTCGCAAACCGTCCATGATCGCCGCCCTTGAGGAACACCGAGCACATCATCGGCGACAGCGTCAGCGCGATCACGCCCGAAACGATCACCGATCCCGCGAGGGTGAAAGCAAACTCGCGGAACAGCGCGCCGGTCAGGCCGCCGAGGAAGCCGATCGGTGCATAGACCGCCGCCAGCGTGATGGTCATGGAAATCACGGGGCCCACGATTTCTCGCGCGCCCTGCATGGCAGCCTGGACGGGCGGTTTTCCTTCCTCCAGATGCCGGTGGATATTTTCCACCACCACGATCGCGTCATCCACCACGAGCCCGATGGCCAGCACCATCGCCAGCAGGGTCAGCAAATTGATGCTGAATCCGAAAACCAGCATCAGGCTGCAGACGCCGATCAGCGATAGCGGGATCGTCACCACCGGAATGATCACGGAGCGGAACGACGCCAGAAACAGGAAGATCACGACAACCACGATGCCGACCGCTTCGAGCAGCGTTTTCTCGACCTCGTCGATCGACGACTGAATGAATTTCGTCGAATCGTAAGCCACCTTCATCTTCATTGACGGAGGCAGATTGCGCTCCATCTCGGGAAATAGCGCGCGAACGCCTTTCACCAGCGTCAGCGGATTGCCCTGAGGGGTTGCCTGCACGCCGATGAAAATCGCATGCTCGCCGTTGAAGGCAACGCTGGCGTCGGTACTTTGCGCCGCGAGCTCAACTGTCGCGATATCCTCGATCCGGACAAAACCGCCATCCTTGGATTTGACGATCATGCGCTTGAATTCGTCGAGATTTCTCAGATCGGTATTGGCCGAGACGTTCGAAACGATGAAATAGCCTTTAGCCTGACCGGCGGCGGACTGAAAGTTATTGGCTGCGATCGCCGCTGCTACATCGGTTGGCGATACGCCCCGGCCCGCCATGCGGAGAGGATCGAGCCAGATGCGCATGGCGAAGGTCTGTCCGCCTAATATGTCGGCGGAAGCAACACCATCGACAGTCGAGAGCACCGGCTGGATGACGCGCGTGAGGTAATCGGATATCGCGGAGCCGCTCAGCTTCTCGCTGGAGAAGCCAAGATACATCACGGCCGTGGTTTGCCCGGTCGTCTTGGTGACGATCGGGTCATTGGATTCTTTCGGAATCAGGTACTTGACCGAATTCACCTTGGCGAGGACTTCGGTCAGTGCCTGGTTCGGATCGAAGTTCAGCTTGATGTAGACCTGAATCGTGCTCGTTCCCAGCACGGACGATGACGTCATGTAGTCGACGCCTTCGGCGGACGCGACGGCCTGTTCAAGCGGCGTCGTGATGAAGCCCTGAATGAGGTTCGCCGAAGCGCCCGGATAAACCGTCGTGATATTGACGACGGTATTCGACAGCTTCGGATACTGTCGGATTGCCAGGCTGGTACCCGCCTTCAATCCGATCAGCAGGATCAGCAAGCTGACGACAACGGACAGCACCGGCCGTTTGATGAAAATATCAGTCCATCTCATCGCGAAAGGCTCCGATCGCTCAATACAGCGGGGGCTTGGCCGGAATCGGCGGACCAGGATCTTCCGAGATCGTCACAGCGGCCCCGGACTGAAGCTTGAGCTGGCCAACTGCGACCACGCGATCGCCGGCCTTCACCCCGCTCAGGATCTCGGCACGCCCATGGACCCTGTCGCCGACCTGAACGAAGGTCCGCACGGCGGTCAGGCTGGTCTTGCCGTCGTCCTCCTTCTTCTCGGTGATCAGGTAAACCGAATCGCCGTAAAGCGTGTAGTCGACCGCCGTCTCCGGAAGCGTGATGACCGCCGGCTTGTCCGGCAGCACGACGGTCGTTGTCGCGAACATGCCGGGCTTGAGGATATGATCGGGATTGGCGATCGTCCCCTGGACACGAATATTGCGGGTGTCCGTGGCAATCTGAGGCTCGATCGTTGTGATCTTGCCGTCGAAGGTCCGGCCCGGATAAGCATCAACCGCAATACGGACGACCTGACCGACCTTGAGCTGGCCGCTGTCCTTTTCCGTCACCGTGAAGTTCGCATACAGCGTCGACAGATCCGTCAACGACACAACCTGCGTGCCCGCGGTCAGGAACTGACCGACTTCAACGTGACGGACACCAAGTTCGCCATCGAACGGCGCGCGGACCAGCTTCTGCGAAATGATCGCTTCGGTCTTGGCGATACCGGCATTGGCCTGATCGAACGCGGCCTGCGCCTGATCCACCGTGGCTTGTGGCCCGAACTGCCGCGAGGCCAGTTGCTGCGCACGATCGAGCGACAATTTAGCGACGGTCGCCTGCGCCTTGAAGCTTGCGAGATCGCCTTGATCGGGACCATCGAACAACTGCACGAGCGGCGCACCCTTGTCCACATGGGAGCCGGCCTTGAACATGATTCCCGTGATACGGCCGCTGACATCGGAGGTGACATTGACCTGATGCACGGCGGCCAGATCGCCGACCGCGGTCAACAGATTCGGAATCACTTCGGATTTGGCCGTGGCAACAGTCACCGATGCCGGCGGCGGCTTGTTGTTGGCGAAGAACTTCGCGATCATATGCGAGCGGAATACATTGAACCCGACCAGTGCGCCCACAAGCACCGCCAGCAGCAGTCCGATGATGATGAACCAGCGCGTCATGCGCACCGGGCGCGTGCGAGGCTTCTCGCCCGCATCACGCGCCGAAACGCCGGTCTTGTTGCCGGTCTTGCCTTCCGATGTGATCGTCATGTCATGCACTTTCTGCGGCAGACGTGTGAGCTTCTACGCCCAGCGCGTGGGCGGCGTTTAATAAAGGTTCCCGGTCCAGATGCAAGGCAATTGCCGCCGCATTCAGGCCTATTCCACGAAGAATGAATTCACAGACCTGCCGCTCTAGTGCAGGCGCGTCGCCGTAAGACAGGGTGGAAACGGATGGAAGCTTGGTCAGAACCATCATGAGAACCGCGTGGTGCGCGAACCAGAACAGGTTGAGCGGCTCACGTCCGACCGGCACCGCATCTCCCGCGGCAATTGCCCGCTCGAGCGATGCCGTGAAGGCCGGACCGATCAGGTCTTTGATCTTTCCGTATAACAACCGGGCGAATTCGCCGTCGTCGAGCTGGCTTGAAATCATCAAGCGCAGACGCTCCGCTTCCTGCTGATCCGGCGAGGCGGAGGCATTCAGAAAGTGTTCGACCATGCCGCGGATGAGAACGATCAGCGTCTCCGTCGAGGGCTCAAGGTCGAGCAGCCGATGCAGCGCCGGATCGGTCTCGCAGGCTTCGGCAAGGATTTCGGCATAGAGCGCCGATTTGCTCGGGAAATGTTTGAACAGCAGCCCTTCGGAGATCGAGGCGGCGGCGGCCACGCTTTTGGTCGTCGTCCCCGCAAAGCCATAGCGCGCGAAACATCGCTTCGCGGCGCTCAGGATCAACTCCCGGCGCAGATCGCTGGTCATCCGCAGGCTGCTCATGGCAGACGTGAGTAAGCACTCACCTTGCACAAGTCAAGGAAAATGCTGCACCGCATCAACCCGAATGCAACTTAAATTGGCATAAATCCCAGCGATTGCCGAATGCGGGAAACGATGAAGGAGCCGTCGCGGTTGGCCAAAACCCGCTCCAGATTGGCGCCGTCGATCTTGATGCTGGCGAAGCGAGGCCCCGACGCCACGTCATTCATCGACGTAGCAAAGGAAGCGACCTCGGCCATGGTCGCAATCGACCGCACGTCCGTTATTCCGCAACTGCGCGCCACGCCAACCAGGTCGACCGGACCCGAAGTATGGCTCGCCTGCCCGCCGGTTTCGCCATACCGCTCATTGTCGAGCACCACGATCGACAGGTTGGCGGGCTTTTGCAGGGCGACAGTCGCGAGACTGCCGATTCCCATCAGCATCTCGCCGTCACCGGTAATCACGACCACCGGCGTCTTCGGCTGTGCCAGCGCGAGGCCAAGACCGATCATCACGGCGCCGCCCATACCGCCCCACAGATAGAAATTGCGGTCGTGATCGCCCGCTGCGGCGATGTCGTAGGTCGATGCGCCGAGACCGCCGACGGCGATCAGGCCCTTGCGGCCCGCAAGCAGGCTGGACACCACGCTGCGCCGTTCCAGAAGATTGGTCTTGCTCATTTCACGAATACCTTTGCACCGATCAGACGCTGCGACAGCAGAACGGCCGTCGGCGTGCAGGCGTTGTAGGCCTGTGACGCGGCAGCCTCGACAACCTCAGCCACTTCTCCGGGCGAATTGGCCCGCAGGGTGTGCACCCCGGACAATTCGAACACCCCGGCCGTGGTCGATCCCATCGGCACCTGCCAAGGGTTGAACTCGCCCCACTCGCCGCGCATGGTCACGATGGTCAGGAACGGCAATCGGAAGATCTGGTTCAGCGACAGCATATTGATGCAGTTGCCGACGCCGCTCGACTGCATCAGCAGCACACTGCGCTGGCCGCCGGTCCACGCACCGGCCATCAGCGCGACGCCCTCTTCTTCGGTTGTGAGCGACACCGCGCGCATGGACGGCTCGCCGATCACGCGCTCGATCAGATGCAAGTGACCGGCGTCAGGCACATAAGCCACCTGGCGGACATCGTATCGCTTGAGCGCCTGAAAAATATCTTCCGGCCAGGACGCAGCGTCCTCCGCTGCGGTCTTCGTTTGGGCTTGCATATGGTGATCCGATGGTCGGCGGGGTTGTGATTCAGTGCGCCAAGTCTAGACTGTGTAGCGGGTGTGAGAAGGGCGAAAACGGTATAACCGCCCTCACGTAGAGAATGACGGCATGGACGGCAGCACACGGGACATGGCGGCAAGCTTCGATATCGAGAAGCTGACGCCGGAATTCTACGCCGATCCCTATCCGATCTATCGTGCACTGCGGGAGAGCGATCCAGTCAAGCGGATGCCGAACGGCAGCTACTTCCTGACCCGCTACGACGACCTCGTCGCCATTTACAAGAACACAAAACTGTTCAGCTCCGACAAGAAACGCGAGTTCGCGCCCAAATACGGCGATTCCCTGCTCTACGAGCATCACACCACGAGCCTCGTGTTCAACGATCCGCCCGCGCACACCCGCGTGCGGCGGCTGATGATGGGCGCGCTGTCGCCACGCGCGATCGCCGAAATGGAGCCGTATCTGATCGCGCTGATCGACGGCCTGCTGGACAACCTCACCGCCAAAGGCGACGTCGAATTGATCGCTGACTTCGCCTCAGCGATCCCGATCGAGGTAATCGGCAATCTGCTCGACGTTCCGCGCGATGAACGCGAACCGTTGCGCGACTGGTCGCTCGCGATCCTCGGCGCGCTCGAGCCTGTCATCACGCCGGAAGCCTTTACACGGGGCAACACCGCCGTGAAGGATTTTCTTAGCTATCTGGAAACCCTTGTCGAGCGCCGTCGTGCAAAGCCCGGCAATCCCGATCGCGATGTACTCACACGCCTCATTCATGGCGAGGACAACGGCGAAAAGCTGACGGCGAAGGAGCTGCTGCATAACTGCATCTTCCTGCTCAACGCCGGCCACGAAACCACGACCAACCTGATCGGCAACGGGCTGGTCGCGCTGTCGCAAAATCCGGACCAGAAGCAGCGCCTGATTGATGATCCCTCGCTGATCAAGACCGCGATCGAAGAAATCCTGCGGTTTGAAAGCTCCAATCAGTTGGGCAATCGCATGACGACCGGCACCGCCGAGATCAGCGGCATGTCGCTGCCCGCCGGCACATTCGTGACATTGTGCATCGGCGCGGCCAATCGCGATCCCTCGCAATTTTCCGATCCCGAGCGATTGGACGTCGGACGAACGCCGAACCGGCATCTCGCGTTTATCACCGGCCCGCATCAATGCGCGGGCATGGCGCTGGCGCGACTCGAAGGGACCATCGCGATCTCGCGGTTTCTGGCGCGTTTTCCGAGCTACAGGATTTCCGGCGCGCCGGTGCGGGGTCTGCGCGCGCGGTTTCGCGGATTTATCAGCATTCCCTGCGTTCTGTAAGTCTCACCGTCATTCCGGACGGCTTGCGGCGCAAGCCGATCCGGAATCTCGACATGGAAAAGCATGGAGCGAGATTCCGGGTTCGCCGCTTCGCGGCGCCCACAGATGCGCAATTGCGCATCGGGGAATGACGTGGAGGAAGAGACAGCAGCAGAACTACACCACCGTCCGGTGCCGGTCGATGCAGGTCGCGATGACTTCTTCCATCGCCCTGCCCCACCACGCGTCAGAAAAAATCTCAATCTCCGAATAACCTGCAAAGCCTTGCGCCTCGACGGCGGCGCGCACGGATTTGATATCGATGACGCCATCGCCCATCATGCCGCGATCGTTGAGAATGTCTTTGGTCGGCACCAGCCAGTCGCAGACATGAAACGCGAGCAGCCGGCTTTTCCCGGCACGTTCGATCTGCGCCATCAACTCAAAGTCCCACCAGACGTGATAGACGTCGAGCGCGACGCCGAGCGCGCCGGACCGCGATGGATCGAGCCGGTCGCAGATATCGAGCGCCTGCCGCAGCGTGTTGACGCAAGCGCGATCCGCGGCATAGGCCGGATGCAGCGGCTCGATCGCCAAGGGCATCCCAACCTGCTTCGCATAGTCCAGCAGATCGGCAATTCCATCCTCGACCTGCGCATGCGCGTCGCCGATGTCCTTGGACGGCACGCTGCCCGGCCGCGAATATTGCGGCAGACCGCCGACCACCAGCACGAGGCACGCCGCGTTCAATGCTTTCGCCTCTTCCACCGCGCGGCGATTGTCGTCGCGCGCGGCCTGCCGATACGTCTCATCAGCGGTGAACATGCCGCCACGACAATAGCCTGACAGTTCGAGGCCAGCATCACGCACCGCCTTGACCGCGCGATCGAGGCCGATGGCCGCGACCTGATCGCGCCAGGGATCGATGGCGCGGATGCCGTGGCGCGCGCAGGCGTCGATGATTTGTATAAGGTCGCCCTG
>JBEPUM010000081.1:0-14805 GCA_041691515.1 Pseudomonadota bacterium
GCACCGGGCGGCCGTTGACGAACAGATACTGGCCGAGCGCATTGGCACGCGTAAGTGAGGGTGCGGCGGCGAAGCCTTCGACGACCACTCCCTCGCGTTCGGAGCGGACCTCAATGGCATTGCTGCGAAAGTCCGCGCCGAGAATATCGCCGAGCCGTGTCAGTCGTCCGGCTGCGCCGGGCAGCGCCGCGGCCCACGTCACGGGTGCGCGCTCCTCGCCCGCCAGCGTGAAGGCGATGTCGGGCCGTGCCATCGCGAGCCGCCGCACCACCTCGCGGATCGCCTCGGCCTCGGTGCGGTCGGTCTTGAGGAATTTCAGCCGCGCGGGCGTTGCGTAAAAGAGATCGCTGACCTCGACGCGAGTGCCCTGCGTCAGCGCGGCCGGCACGATTGCGGATTTCGCGCCACCTTCGACATGAAGCGACCAGGCATGCGGTTCGCTCGCATGGCGCGTGGTGATGCTGAGCTTTGCGACCGCGCCGATCGAGGGCAGGGCTTCGCCGCGAAATCCCAATGTGCGGATGCGCAGCAGATCTTCATCGTCGAGCTTCGAGGTGGCATGGCGATCCACCGCGAGCGCGAGGTCGCTATGGGTCATCCCGCCGCCGTCGTCGGTGATACCGATCCGTCGCCGTCCACCGCCATCGGTGAAGATGTCGATGCGGCTGGCGCCGGCATCGATGGCGTTCTCCACCAGTTCCTTGACGACGCTGGCGGGGCGTTCGACCACCTCGCCGGCGGCGATGCGGTTGACGATGGTTTCTGGCAGTTGGCGAACGGGCATCAGGGCTCAGGTCGATTCGAGAATTCGGCGTATTCTAGGACAAATTCACGCGAGGTATGCGGATGCCACGTCACGTTGGGGACAAAGCACAACTATCGCGTTGAAGATGTTGATGTTCGGCCGATGTGCGCGGCAGCGAACGAATACTCCTTAGGGGCCGATTGTGGCCTCGCGCAAGCCGGTATATCGTTTAGAAAAATTATAATGTGACCGGAGGAAAGCAATGTGCCAACTTTTCGCGCACCAGCCTCAACGCGATTACGAATCGCAGACCCGTTCGCTGAGGATCGGCGGTCATTGCACGTCGATCCGGCTGGAAATGTCGTTCTGGGACACGCTGGAGGAGATCGCGGGCAGGGAGAGCATGAGTCTCGCGAAGTTCCTGACCAAGCTCCATAATGAGGTTCTCGATCATCACGGCGAGGTCAACAATTTTGCATCGTTGCTGCGCTGTTCCTGCCTGATCTACCGATCGCGTGCCGCTGCCGCCATGCCCGAATTTCACGTCGGCGGCGCCCCGATTCTCGATGCGGCGGAGTAGCTTTCAGCAGCAGTGGCCATTCGGCCAGAAGCGATAGCCAAAGAACAATTGAAAAAGGCCCCGCCGGCTCAAACCGACGGAGCCTTCATTTTCAGGATAGCGCTTAGATATCCTTCTTCTGCATCGCGCTGGCGATATGATCCGCCTGCCGGATCGCCAGTGTCACGATCGTCAGCGTTGGATTGCAGGCCGCGCTCGAGGTGAACTGGCTGCCATCGGAGACGAACAGGTTCTTGATGTCATGTGACTGACCGAACTTGTTCACGACGCCGTCGCGCGCTTTGTCACTCATGCGGTTGGTGCCCATATTGTGCGTACTGGGATAGGGCACTGTGGGGAATGTCGCCGTCGCGCCAATCGCCTCGTACACCGCGGAACCCTGCTTGTAGGCATGATTGCGCATGGCGATGTCATTCGGATGATCGTCGTAGTGGACGCTGGCGACCGGCAGTCCGTGAGCGTCCTTGGCTTTGGGGTCGAGCGTGATGCGGTTGGTCTCCTGCGGCAGGTCTTCGCCGACCAGCCACATACCGGCCATCTGCGGATACTGCTCCATCGCGCTCGTGAACGTGCGGCCCCAGGCGCCCGGTTTGAGAAACGCCGCCATGAACGGCACGCCAAGCGACAGCGTTTCCATCTCGTAGCCGCCGAGGAAGCCGCGCGAAGGATCGTGCTTCGCCTCGTCGCGGATGATGCCGGCCATGGTGGTGCCGCGATACATATGCACGGACTTTTCGAACACCGCATACACGCTGCCAGTCATATGCCGCATGTAGTTGCGACCGACCTGTCCCGAACTGTTGGCGAGGCCGTCCGGGAACATGCTCGACGCGCTGTTGAGCAAGAGGCGCGGGCTTTCGATCGAGTTGCCTGCGACGGCGACAATGCGAGCCTTCTGCCGCTGCGTCTTGCCGTCCGCATCGGCGTAAACCACGCCGGTGACCTTGCCCGACGCATCGTGCTCGATCTTCAGCGCCATGCTGTTGGGGCGCACTTCGAGATTTCCGGTGGCTTCGCCCTTCGGGATTTCGGTGTAGAGCGTCGACCATTTGGCGCCCGACTTGCAGCCCTGGAAGCAGAAGCCGATCTGCTGGCATGAGCCGCGGCCATCGCGCGGCTGGCTGTTGATCGCCATGCGGCCGGTATGGACTTCTTTGTAACCTACCTTTCGGGCGCCAGCTTCCATCACCTTGTAGTTGTTGTTGCCTGGCAGGCCTGGAATGCCGTTGGTGCGCGTGACGCCCATCTTGTTTTCGGCCTTGGCGTACCACGGCTCCATCTCGGCGAGCGTGACCGGCCAGTCGAGCGCATTGGCGCCGGGCACGTTGCCGTAGGTGCTTCGGATCTTGAACTCGTGCTCGTCGAAGCGCAGCGACGCTCCGGCCCAGTGGACTGTCGATCCGCCGACCGATTTGACGATCCATGCAGGCAGGTTGGGGAAGTCCTTGGCGACCTGCCAGTTGCCCGACGTGGTTCGCATGTCCTTCCACGCGAGCTGCGTGAAGCTCTCCCATTCGTTGTTGATGAAATCCGGGATTTCGTTGCGCGCCCCGGCTTCGAGGATCACTGCCTTGATGCCTTTTTGTGCGAGTTCGTTGCCGAGCGTACCGCCGCCGGCGCCGGATCCGACGATCACCACCACACTGTCGTCATTGAGATCGAACTTAGCCATTTTGGAATCCTCCCAACCATGTTCTGACTGACGTGCTCAGACTTTCGGCAGCCAGTTGATGTCGTCGAATCCGCGCTTGATGTAGCCGCCGTGCTCGGCCGAGGAGCCCTCGTAGCCAAACTTCGGCCATAGCTCTTCCTGGTTGTAGAGCGAGACCACCAGATCGCCGCGCAGCGCTTTGAAGAAGGCGGTCTGCTCGATAGCTTGCAGCAGCGCGACGCGATCAATTTCCCACGCCACCTGCGCATAGCCGCATTTGTGCTTGTCTTGCGCGTCCTGATCGAGCCGCTTGATACCGTCCTCGACCATCGCCTTGACGGCCGGGTCTTTCGCAGCCTTGCCGTCCCACGGCTTGACGGCGGTGATGTAATAGCTGTCCACCAGGATGTCGTGCGGATAGATGTCGCGCGCGACCTTCACGAGCGTTTTCATGGTTGCCGGCTGCAGCGTGGTGGCGTCTGCCGCCCAGGCATCCTCGATACCGAACGGAATATTGGTTGCGATCGCAGCCACGGGCGCTGCTGCCGCTGCACCCTTCAGGAAGGTGCGCCGCGAATGTTTGCTTCGACGATCGACTTCTCTCATGGGTATCCTCCATCTTTTGATTTGTTGATTGCCTTGTTCTGAAAGCGCTATCCGAACCGCCCGCCTTTCTGGATCACTTCGATCTTGTAGCCGTCGGGGTCGGAGACGAAGAAGAAGCGGGCCAACGTAGATCCATCGTGCTTGAAGTCGCGCAGCGGGCCGGGAGAGAGGTTTTCGCGGCCGAACCGGGTGTGTTCGCTATCGATGTCGTCGACGACGACCGCAAGATGACCGTATCCATCGCCGAGGACATACGGCTCCTTCCGATCGAAATTGACGGTGAGTTCGACTTCGAAGGGTGAGGAGGGATGCTTCAGGTAGATCAGCGCGAAATCCGGGAAAGCAATGCGGTCAGCGACTTGCAGATCGAAGGCGCGTGCATAGAAGTCGAGTGACTTCACTTCATCAAGCACACGGATCATCGAATGCACCGGCTTCGCCATCAGTTCAGGTCCTTGAGATATGCAATGATTGCAGCGCGGGTTTCAGGTTTGGCTTGGCGATAGACCATGTTGGCATCGGAGATCATCGCCTGCGGGTTGGTTAGCCAAGCGTCGAGCTTCGCGTCGTCCCAGGTGAAATCGGCGTGTGCGAGGCCGGGCGTGTATTTGAAGCCATCGACCTTGCCAGCTTGACGGCCAAACACCTTGACCAGCGGCGGACCTTGCCGCACCGGGTCTGAAAGATTTGTCGTGTGGCACGTGGCGCACTGTTGCTTGAAGAGTGTTGCGCCATCCGGGGTTTTCGCGGCCGGCAACGCGATTTGCGCATCAGCCGGACCAACGACGAGCATCGCGCAAAATCCAAGCCCGATGGAGAGAGTAGCGCGCAGTTTTGTCATATACATCACCGTTGGCGTGTACTGACTTTAGGTCGGCAAATTCAGCGTGTGGTAGTAGCGGGCTGTTTTAGGCGAGAACAAAGCGGCAGCGGTTCCGTGGCTGCGAAATGTGCCGTAGCTCAATCGTCAAACCCTGCCGATCCCCGCTTTGCCTTGACGTCGCTGCGACGCTTCTTGCCCTCAAGGCGGCGTTGTTTCGAGCCGAAGGTTGGCTTGGTGGCGCGGCGCGGCGTTGGGCGGATCGCAGCCTCGCGCAATAATTCAACCAAGCGATCGATGGCATCGGCACGGTTGCGCTCCTGCGTGCGGAACCGCTGGGCATGAATCACAATCACGCCATCCTTGGTCATGCGCCGGCCGGCGAGACGGGCAAGCCGCGCTGCGATGTCGGGCGCGAGCGTCAGGCGGCGCGTGTCGAAGCGCAATTGCGCGGCGGTCGAGAGCTTGTTGACGTTCTGGCCGCCCGGCCCGGACGCGCGAACGAAACTGATCTCGATGTCATTCTCGTCGATCGCGATATCGCGGGTAATCCGCAGCATGGAAGTCACCGGAGCTTGCCTGTCCCGTCGCGGGAATCAGACGACAGCAGCATAACCGGTCCGCGTGACTTTGCCTGTCTGGTATTAGTTTGCGGCGGGGCGAGGCGGCGCGGGTTGCCCCGACGCCGGTTGCGCGGCAGCCTGCGGCGCGCGGCCCACGATCACGGTGAGAAGCCCCTGACCCCATAGCCGCTTAGCGACCTGTTTGGCCTGGTCGAGCGTCACGGCATCGACGAGACCGTTGCGCTTCTCGATGTAGTCGATCGGCAGGTTGTCCATCTGGTACTGCAGCAGGCCGGATGCGAGCTTCGAGGAAGTATCGAGCGCCAGCATCTGCGATCCCTTCAGATAGGATTTGGCCTCGTCGAGTTCCTTCTGGGTCGGACCGTCCTCGGCAAAGCGCTGGATTTCCTTGTTGATGGCATCGACCGACTCGCCGGCGCGGTCGGCGCGGGTGCCCGTGGTGCCCGCGAACAGCGATGAATGATCCATCCACAACAACGACTCGGAGATCGAATAGGCGAGGCCGCGCTTTTCACGCACTTCTCGATAGAGCCGCGATGACAGCGAGCCGCCACCGAGAATGTGGTTGTCGATGTAGGCGGCCATGAAGTCCGGATCGTGACGCTTGATGCCGGGGCCGCCGAACATGACGGTTGTCTGCGGCACATCGAGCGGAACGAACGCCCGCTGCGGCGGCTTCGCGGCAACGACATCGGAAATCGGCGAGAGGTCGCTTTTCGCGGGCAGTCCGCCAAAAGTCTGATCCAGCAGTTTTGTGAGAGACGCCGGATCGATATCGCCGACGACTGCGATCTTTAATTTGTCTCGCGCCAGCACGCGGCGGACGTAAGTCCGGAGGTCGCTGGTCTCGATCGCCGGAATGCTCTCGAGCGTGCCGTGCGACTGCCGGCCGTAGGGATGATCGCCAAAGGCCAGCTCGATGAACTTGCGGCCGGCAAGCGCATTGGGATTGGTCGTGTTGTTGCGCAGGCCGGACATGATCTGCGAGCGGATGCGCTCCACGTCCGTCGTGTCGAATCGCGGCGAGGTCAGTGCGAGTCGCAGCAGGCCGAACGCTTCGTCGCTATTGTCCTTGAGCATCCGCAATGAGCCGCGGAGCCGATCCCGTTCGATGCCGAAGCTCAACTCGATGGCGCGGCGTTCGAGCCGTTCGTGGAAGGTCTTGGAGTCGAGATCGGCGGCACCCTCGTCGAGCAAGCTGGCGACCATGTAGCCGACGCCTGCCTTGTCGGCCGGGTCCTGCGCCGCGCCGCCCGCGAACGCATATTCCATTGCCACCAGCGGAACGGTCGCATCCTGAACAAACCAGGCCTCGATGCCGCCCGGCGTCACCAGATGCTGGATTTTGGTCGCGGCGAAAGAGGGCGTCGCGGCGAGTGAGGTGAGTGCGACGAATGCGAAAGCGGACAGGAGGCGCGCCGCGCCGGTCAATGTGAATCTCACGACCGCTTCTCCTCGCGTTTCGGCGTGGTGTCTTTGATCAGATATCCCGTGACCGATCGCGTCTTCACCAGCCATTTTTTCGCGGCATCACGAACCTGCGCGGCGGTCACGGCGCGGATGCGATCCGGCCAGCTTCTGATGTCGTCGACGCTCAGTCCCACCGTCACGGCCGCACCGTACCAGCGCGCCAGCGTGGCCTGATTGTCCTGTGCGTAGATCGCGTCCGCGATCAGCTGCGTTTTCACCCGCTCCAGATCTTCGGCAGGGACGGTGTTCGTCGCGAGATTTGCGATCACTTCGTCGATGACCTGTTCAACTTGCGCGAAACTGACATCCTGCTTTGGAGCGGCAGCGATTGAAAACTGTGTCGCGTCGACCGCCGTGCCCTGATAGGAGGCGCTGGCGCTGACGGCGAGCGGCTTGTCGACGACCAGCGCGCGGTAGAGGTAGGCATTGCTGCCGCTTCCCATCAGTTGCGCAAGGACGTCCAGCGCGGGGCTCTCGCCAGCGGCGGCGGTCTTGGCGGACGGCACCAGATAGTAGCGCCGCAGGATCGGTTGCTCGACGCGCGGATCGGCGAGCGTGACCGTCCGTGGCGCAACGGGCAGCGGCTCCTGCGGGCGGATGCCGGCGGCTGGGATCGCGGGCTGCCGCGGCACCGGACCGAAGGTCTTTTCGATCTCGGGGCGAATCTCCTGCGCATCCACGTCACCGGCGATTACCAGCGTCGCGTTGTTGGGCGCATAAAACCGCTTGTAGAAAGCGAGCGCATCCTCGCGGCCGAGTTTTTCGATTTCATGATGCCAGCCGATCACCGGGCGGCCATAGGGATGATTGAGGTAGAGCGCGGCCATGATCTGCTCGATCAATCGCGCGTCGGGATTATTGGCGACGCGCATGTTGTATTCCTCGAGCACCACGTCGCGCTCGGGCAACACGTTTTCGTCCTTCAGCACGAGGCCGGTCATGCGGTCGGCTTCGAATGCCATCATGCTGGCGAGCTGATCGCGCGGGACGCGCTGGTAGTAGCCGGTGTAGTCGAAGGAGGTGAAGGCATTCTCGTTGCCGCCGACCCGCAGCACGGTCTGGGAGAATTCGCTGGCCGGGTGCTTGGCGGTACCCTTGAACATCAGATGCTCGAGGAAATGCGCCAGCCCCGATTTGCCGGGCGTCTCGTCAGCGGAGCCGACTTTGTACCAGATCATCTGCGTGACCACCGGCGTCCGGTGATCGGGGATGATCACGACCGCCAGCCCGTTGGGCAGGGTGAATGTGGTCGGCCGCTCGGACGTGATGGTCTGGGCGTGAGCCACGGACAAAACCGGCGCGGGCGCAAGAAACAGAGCCAGCGCCGCGATGGCACCGGTCGCTAGTCGTCGCAAGGCTGTCATGATGTGTGTCGACGGCGGCAACTGGTCAGGAATTTCGCCGATTGCCGTCAGTCCCTTTGCTGGAGCGGAATTCACGCGTTACGAAGTTACGCAACCTGTTCCGTATCGGGAGTTCAAGAGAGCCCGCATCATGTCTCGGGGCACAAGCGCCGGGCGATCACAAAGCGACGCTCGTTAATAGGTGACCTCTTTGCCGGTCATGACATCGGTGGTTTTGTTGCCGAGGTTTTCCCTGGGGCCGGTGCCGTAGGCGAAATTTGACGACGGAGTCTGGTAGCCCACCGGCGGTTGCGTAAGCTTTTCCCGGTCTGGCTCGCCCTTGAATGGCGCGGTCTGCGTTGCGTTACCGCCGCCGAACAACTCGCTGAGCTTGCCGGTGAAGCCGAGTTGCGACGGGCTGAGCGACGGATTGTCATTCTCAGGTTTTCCGGGTTCTTGCGTCTCGGCACGTCTGCTGGTGGTACCGGAGCCGCCCGCCGCGAGTTTGCTTGGCAGGATCGACTGTCCAGCTTCCCAGGGCAGCGGCTTCCTTTGCTTGTTGGCGGCGACCGCGGCCTTGCGGCGTTGAACGTCGGGATCCTTGGGCCAATTCTGGGGGCGGGCCTCGGCGGCGGCGGCGCCTGGCGGCGGCAAATCGATTTTGGGCGGAATCACGAGCGGCGACCGCTCGCGGTATTCGATGCCCTTGTCTTCCATGTTGGTGCCGCCGATGCCGTGCATGATGTTACCGATGATCTTCTCCTCGAAGGTCGAATCATCGTCGTCATCTTGAGCGCGGGCCACGCCGGATGAGAGAACGAACGCGATGCCTGCGGCGACGGCGGCGAGGCGGACGCCCCGCACCAGCATCCCCGATGAGTTGAGCACATCCCAACCGTTCAGTCCGGTCTTGCGCATCGCATTCATCCTGTTCAGTTTTTTCGACATTCCGCGGCAGGAAGCCCCCGGACGTCCGAGCAGTCCATATCGTCCGGGATCAGGGCGCTTTTGCGGCGGGTGTCCCGAAGAAGGAGTCATACAACAGGGCCGCTACCCCGGCAACAATCGCCACGTCTGCAAGGTTAAACACATACCAGTTGAAGGTTTTTTCCCCGATCTGGATGTGGAACAGGGCGAAATCGACCACCGCGCCATAGGCCAAACGGTCAATGGCATTGCCGATAGCGCCGCCGATGATCAGGCCGAGGCCAATTGTCGCCATCCGGGTCTGCGAGCGGGCCATCCAGACCGCGAGCAGCACGACCGCTGCGGCCTTGATGGCAAGCAGGATCGCGGCACCGAGCGGGCTTTCGTTCTGGAACCAGCCGTAGCTGATGCCGGTATTCCAGGCCAGCACCAGGTCGAAGAACGGTGTGATGCTCACCGCGCCGCGATGCCCGATGTCGAACACGAACAGCAGCCAGAGTTTTGATGCCTGATCGGCGACCAACGCTATAACGGCTGCGATAATGCCGAAGCGGACAGCCGGCTTCACACGGTCACTCCCAGCGCCTTCCATTCCCGCAACGCTTGCGCATCGCGCGGCGACACGTCGGGGTACTCCTTGTCCTCGCCGACGGTCGGCAGGATTTTCCACGAACGGGCGCATTTGGTGCCCGCGGCTTTTTCGACCACCACGGCAACCCCAGGGACATTCGGCAAACGGAATGCGTCGGGCGGCGCTTCGCCTTCGCGCACTTCGTAATTCGATGTGATGCAGACCTCCGCAAGATCGACATCGAACAACGTGCCAAGCGTGGCGCGGTCGGTGAGGTAGACGATTGGCGATGCCTCCAGCGACGAGCCGATCCGCTTGGCGGCGCGTTCGACTTCGAGTGCGCCGGTGACGACGCTTCGCACGCCACGGATGGTTTCCCACTTCGTTGCCAGCGCGTCATTGCGCCAGCCCGCGAGAGTTTTCTGGAACAGTTCGAGATGCACTGACGTGACGGCATCGCGATAACGCGACGTCCAGGCTTCTTCCGCGGTGAAGCTGAGAACCGGCGCAAGCCAGGTCACGATCGAGCGGAATAGATAATCGATGACCGTCAGCGCCGCTTTGCGGGCCGTCGACGACGGCGGATCGCAATACAGCGTGTCCTTACGGATATCGAAATAGAACGCCGAGAGTTCGGTGTTCATGAACGCGGCGAGCGTCGCCACCACGGTCTTGTAGTCGAACGCCGCATAGGCGCTGCGTACGGTCTCGTCGACCTCCGACAACCGATGCAGCATCAGCCGCTCCAACTCCGGCATGTCGTCGGCCTTGACGCGGTCTTCGTCGCGGAAATGAGCGAGGCTGCCCAGCATCCAGCGGATGGTGTTGCGCAGCTTGCGATAGGTCTCCACGGTGTTCTTGAGGATTTCCGGGCCGACGCGCTGATCGTCGGCATAGTCCGTCGCGCAGACCCACAGACGCAGGATGTCGGCGCCGGAGTCCTTGATGACTTTCTGCGGCTCGACCGTATTGCCCAGCGACTTGGACATCTTGCGCCCGTTCTCGTCGAGCGTGAAGCCGTGCGTCAGCACGATGTCATAGGGCGCGCGGCCGCGCGTGCCGGAGCTTTCCAGCAGCGAGGAATGGAACCAGCCGCGATGCTGGTCGCTTCCTTCCAGATACATCACGGTATCCTGACCGCCATCGATCTTGCGGACGATGTGGCCGAGGCCCGGAAAGTTCTGGCGATCTTCCAGCACGAAGGCGTGGGTCGAACCGGAATCGAACCAGACATCCAGGATGTCATCGACCTTGCGCCAGTCCTGGGCCGCGAGGTCGGGCCCAAGGAAGCGCTCGCGCGCGCCTTCCAGATACCAGGCGTCGGCGCCTTCCTGCATGAAGGCTTCGACGATGCGCTGATTGACGATCTCGTCCTGCAGGATTTCGGCGGAGCCGTCGCCCTTTTCGCGCACGAACACCGCGATCGGCACGCCCCAGGCGCGCTGGCGCGAGATCACCCAGTCGGGCCGTCCGGCGATCATGCCGGTGATGCGGTTTTGACCGGCCGGCGGCACCCATTGGGTGACGCTGATCGCCTGCAGCGCGCGGGCACGCAGCGTGTCGCCCGGCTTCGCCACGCCGTCATCTGCGATATCCTTGTCCATCGCGATGAACCACTGCGGCGTGTTGCGAAAGATCACCGGCTTCTTCGAGCGCCACGAATGCGGGTACTGATGCTTGAGCCGGCCGCGCGCCAGCAGCATGCCGCGCTCGATCAATGCCTTGATGACGGCCTCGTTGGCGTTGCCCTTGTTGCCCTTGTCGTCGATGACGCGCTTGCCTTCGAAGCCCGGCGCCTGCGCGGTGAGCGCGCCGTTCTCGTCGACAGTGTAGGGGATCGTGGAACTGATTCCGCGCGCTTCGAGTTCGCGCGCATTCGCGGTCCAGATGTCGAAGTCTTCGCGGCCATGTCCGGGCGCGGTGTGAACGAAACCGGTGCCGGTGTCGTCGGTGACGTGATCGCCGGAGAGAAGCGGAACTTGGAAGTCGTAGCCCATACCACGCAGTGGATGAAAGCATGTGAGAATATCGTACGGATCGACATCCTGTTCACGCACGAAACTTTCGACTTTCGCGGTCTTCAAAACTTCCGCTGCAAGTGTATCAGCGAGAATGAGACGCTCTCCGATCCTAGCCCAATTTCCTTCGGGTGCTGCGGTCACCTCGTACACGCCATATTTGATTTTAGGTGAGTAGCTGATCGCTCGGTTACCCGGCAGCGTCCACGGCGTCGTGGTCCAGATCACCACACACGCACCAAGCAGATTTTTCTCGTGCTTGCCTGTAGGCCTGGTGCTGGTGGCGCTCACCGGAAACTTCACCCACACCGTATCGGACTGGTAGTCCTCGTACTCGACCTCGGCCTCCGCCAGCGCAGTTTTCTCCACGACGCTCCACATCACGGGCTTGGAGCCGCGATACAGCGTGCCGTTGGCGGCGAACTTCATCAGTTCGCGCGCGATCTGCGCTTCGGCGGGATAGCTCATGGTGGCGTAGGGGTGATCCCAGTCGCCGATGATGCCGAGCCGCTTAAACTCCTCGCGCTGCACGTTGAGCCACTTCTCGGCATAGGCGCGGCACTCCCGGCGGAACGCGACCATCGCCGCGGAGTCCTTGAAGTTCGGCTTCGTCTTGCCCTTGGAGCGGTAGTTCTCTTCCTCGATCTTCCATTCGATCGGCAAGCCGTGGCAGTCCCAGCCCGGCACATAGTTGGAATCGAAGCCCAGCATCTGCTGGCTCTTGGTCACCACGTCTTTCAGGATCTTGTTGAGCGCGTGACCGATATGGATGTTGCCGTTGGCGTAGGGCGGGCCGTCATGCAGCACGAATTTAGGCCGCCCGTTCGCGCTCTGGCGCAGCTTGCCGTAGAGGTTGATTTCATTCCAACGTTTCAGGATCTCCGGCTCGCGCTGCGGCAGTCCTGCGCGCATCGGAAACTCCGTCTGCGGCAGGTAGAGGGTCTTTGAGTAATCGGGGCCGTCGGACTTCTGGGGCTTCTCGGACATGAATGCTCTGGCTTGGCTAGAAAGGGCGCTGAAACGCAGGGATAGCGGATGAGTTAGAACGGTCCCGGTCTTGCGCTTAAGCCAAAGCTCAGGCGGAAGCCGGGCTGCTAATCCGTATGGTGCGCCGCGCAAACATGGGCTTTCCTTAGCAGGCAGCCGGGGGAATCGCAAAGCGCCGGATTCGCGGCGATCTAAGCCCCGGTCCCGATACGGCGGGCAGGATTTCCTGCCACGGTCTGTCCCGCGGCGACGTTCCGCGTCACCACGCTGCCGGCGCCGATGATGGCGCCATCGCCGATGGTGACGCCGGGCATGATGAGCGCGCCGCCGCCAATCCAGACGTCGGAGCCGATCCGGACCGGGCGGCCGAACTCAAACCCCTCGCGCCGGGTCTGGGCATCCCGCGGATGGTCGGCTGCATAAATCTGGGTGGCCGGGCCGATCTGGGTGCGATCGCCGATGGTGACGAGGACGACGTCCAGAATGACGCAGTTGAAGTTGAGAAACACGCCGTCGCCGAGAAAAATATTATAGCCGAAGTCGCAGAAGAACGGCGGCCTAATCACGGCGTCCGTGCCGACGCGGCCAAAGTGAGCCGACAACAGCGCGTGACGTTCGGCAACCGGCAGCGCCATCGCCGCGTTGTAACGCACAAGCCAGGTCTTGTTGGCGCGCTGCTCGGCCTGAATCTCCGGATCGCCGGGGCGATAGAGTTCGCCGGCGAGCATCTTCTGCTTTTCGGTTTTGGTCAGCCGATTGCTCCGAGTTTTGGAAACGCGCCCGGCGCAGCGGACAGTGCCGCGCGGGCCTTTGTGCTGTCGTCGTCCATCTGACGAATGAGCGCTTCGATATTGTCGAATTTCAGTTCATCGCGAATGAAGCCGATGAAGGCGACGTCGAGCGTGGCCCCGTAGAGGTCGCCCTTGAAGTCGAACAGGAAGACTTCCAGCAACGGCGCGCCGTTGTCGAAGGTGGGGCGGCGGCCGAAGCTGGCAACGCCATCGATCAGCGCGCCCCCGCGCCCGACGCGCACCGCGTAGATGCCGTGCTTCAAGCCGCAATACTTGTCGAGACGGATATTGGCGGTGGGATAACCGAGGTCGCGGCCGCGTTTCTCGCCGTGAATGACTTCGCCGGTGATAAACCAAGGTCCGCCCAGCATGGCGGTGGCGTCGGCGATCTGACCCTCAGCCAGCGCCATGCGGATCGCGCTGGAGGAGACCGGGCGCTCGTCGATATCGATGTGCGGCTGCACGTCGACCTCGATGCCGAGGCGCGGCGCTTCGCTCACCAGCAGACTCGGTGAACCGACCCGGCCCTTGCCGAAATGGAAATCGTAACCGACCGCAATGCCGCTGACGCCGAGCCGCGCGATCAGATCATGGTGAATGAAATCTTGTGCCGTGGTGCCGGCGCGCGCAGCGTCGAAAGTCATGACCACAGCGCCGGCCAGGCCGGTGCCGGCCAGCAGCCGCAGCTTGTTGGTCCCGTCGGTGAGGCGGAATTGCGGGGTGTTCGGGCTGAAGAATTTCCGCGGATGCGGTTCGAAAGTGACTGCGAACGCGGGCTGGCGGTGCGTGCGGGACATCTCGAGCGCAGCGGCGATGACGGCGCGATGGCCGAGATGCACGCCGTCGAAATTGCCCATCGCGACCACGGACCCCTTGGGCATCGCGGCTGCGGGAGTGGTGTCGCGGATAATTGTGAATTCAGAAGCCATTACGAGGATTCATTCGGCGATTTCAGTGGGTACGACCGTGGCGCGGCGGCTGGATCGAAGTCAAGCCGGTCGCGGCGGGTGCGGGTGTGGCATGCGCCTTTCGGCGAGTTGGCCGGTTAACGGGCTGTTTAAGGGCTGGTGCTAATCGTGAAGGCAGACCCGAGAGGTGCGGGACCGGCGAAGCCGGGTTCGTCCCAGGGTTGGCCTGTCCCGGCGGGTCTGTCTGTTGTTTTCGCACGCATAGAATGTGGTGCAGGGGGAGCTTGAGATGGCTGTTGATTTGTCGATGTCGGTTCTGGTGGTGGATGACTACAACACCATGATCCGCATCATCAGAAATCTTCTCAAGCAGCTTGGGTTCGAGAATATAGATGACGCGAGCGACGGTTCGGCGGCGCTCAACAAGATGCGCGGCAAGAAATATGGGCTGGTGATCTCCGACTGGAACATGGAGCCGATGACGGGTTACGATCTGCTCAAGGAAGTCCGCGCCGATCCCAACCTCGCCATGACGCCCTTCATCATGATCACGGCGGAATCAAAGACCGAGAACGTCATCGCCGCCAAGAAGGCCGGCGTGAACAATTACATCGTCAAGCCGTTCAACGCGGCGACGCTGAAGACCAAGATCGAAGCGGTGTTCCCGGACAACGTGCCGGCGTAAGGCCAGCGGCGCATTTCTGAATTCGCAATGGCCGGGCTTGTCCCGGCCATTCGTATTTCTAGCCTACCACTTCAGTTCGCGCATCAGCGCCAGCGGCGGGTGACCGAACAGCTCCTTGA
>JBEPUM010000082.1:0-14658 GCA_041691515.1 Pseudomonadota bacterium
CTGCTGACGGGGCTGTCCAGCGCGAGCTTCGGGTCCAACGCGTATTATCTGTTCAAGCGCGGCGTCGGCCGATTCCATCACAGCCTGCCGCATTGGCTTGCCTCGCTCGGTTACAGAACGGCGCTGACGTCGAGCTGCCGCCGCAACTTTCTCAACTACGATGCTTTCTACAAGGCGATCGGAATCAACGATCGTATCTTTACCGATGACTTTCCGGCGCCGTTCGATATCGACCGGTTCGAGGCGACCCATTCCGACGCAATGTTTCTGGAAGCCGCTATCGCAGCGCATACGAAGCGGATCATTGAAGATGCCTCGCCGCGATTTCTCTACGCGCTGACCAATTTCAATCACGGTCCGCACAGCCGGCGGCTGGTCGCGCCCGGACAATATGAGCGCGAACGCGCGTTTGCATTAGCGAGTAACCCCGATCCGATTTATGCGGAATACTACGCGCGACTCGCGGAGACCGCCGCGACTTGGAGCAGGCTCAAGGCGGAACTGATAGCGCGTTTTCCCGAACGCCCGATGCTGATTGTCCACTACGGCGATCATCAGCCGGTCATGACGCGCCGCATCGAAACGAAACGCAAACTCCCCACTGACACGCGCCGGCAGTTCCGCACCTTCTATGCCATCGAAGCGCTGAACGGCGCCGCCGAGGGTCTTGTCGCAGGGCGGGGCAGGGCGCTCGATATCGCTTTTCTTGGCACCGTCGCCTTGCAGCAGGCGGGTCTGCCGCTCGACGAAGTTTTCGCCACGCGCGCGAGCCTGCTCGATCAGTGCGGCGAGGCGTATTTCGCATCGTCGTCGGAGCGCAAGCGCCGCTTTCATCGCACGCTGGTCGAACGCGGCGCGATCGATCTGGCGCCGGCACCGTCATCGTGACTCCAGGCTGGATCATCGGGGTATCGACCGCGAGCGGCCTCAAAACGGCTTGAAAATACGAGCTTTTGACCGTCATCCGGCGCGTTAAAGGTTGCTCCACGCGCCCCGCTGCACTACCTATTCCCCATGAAATTCCTCGATGAAGCCAAGGTCTACATCCGCTCCGGCGACGGCGGCAACGGCTGCGTGGCGTTCCGCCGCGAAAAGTTCATCGAGTTCGGCGGTCCCTCCGGCGGCAATGGCGGCCGCGGCGGCGACGTTATCGTTGAGGTCGCCGACGGCCTCAACACGCTGATCGACTATCGCTATCAGCAGCACTTCAAGGCACCGAAGGGCACCAACGGCATGGGGTCGGATCGCCACGGCGCCAACGGCAAGAACATCGTGCTGAAGGTGCCCTTGGGCACCCAGATCATCGACGACGATCGCGAGACCCTGATCCACGACTTCACCAAGGTCGGCGAACGCTTCGTGCTGGCCGAAGGCGGCAACGGCGGTTTCGGCAACGCGCACTTCAAGTCGTCCACCAATCGTGCGCCGCGCAACGCTAATCCCGGCCAGACCGGCGAGGAGCGCTGGATCTGGCTGCGGCTGAAACTGATCGCGGACGCCGGCCTCGTCGGCCTGCCCAACGCGGGCAAGTCGACGTTCCTGTCGAAAGTTTCCGCGGCGAAACCGAAGATCGCAGACTATCCGTTCACGACGCTGCATCCGCAGCTCGGCGTGGTGAATGCCGATGGCCGCGAATTCGTGCTGGCGGATATTCCCGGTCTGATCGAGGGCGCGCATGAAGGCGCGGGCCTCGGTGATAGATTCTTGGGTCATGTCGAACGCTGTCGTGTTCTGCTGCATCTGATCGATGCCACCTGCGAGCACGCCGGCAAGGCCTACAAGACCGTGCGCACTGAGCTCGATGCCTATGCCGACACGCTCGCCGAGAAGATCGAGATCGTCGCGCTCAACAAGATCGACGCGGTCTCAGCCGACGAATTGAAGAAGCAGCGCGATCGCCTGAAGCGCGCCGCGAAGAAAACACCCATGCTGATGTCCGGCATTACCGGCGATGGCGTGCCGGAAGCGTTGCGCGCGTTGGTCGCGGTCATCGGCGAAGCGCCGGTGTCGGACAAGGCCAAATCGACGGCCGAGACCGATCCATGGTCGCCTACCATGGCATGAGGCACTCTATCGACCGCTGCACGGTGGACAGCGAGAGCGTCGATAGCGCGGTGAGACCGTTGGCCTCGACGAAGCGTGTCAGCACCGCCGCCGACGCCGATGGTGTGCCGATCGTGAAAAAAACCGCTGCGCGAATGGCTGCCGAGCGGACCAACGCCGCCAGCCTGCGCGCGATTGTGCTGTGATTATTCATTGTAAGTATCCGAAATAACGCAACGTTTAAAAAGGCCGGCGTCCGCTAGGATTCATGCGTCCGATGCGGGCGCCGGCATTGCTTGTTGAAGGGCTTAGCCCGCGGCCATTGCCTTGACCGCATCGGCCGTCAGCGGCTTTCCGCCGATGGCCCACTGGCCGCTTTCGATCTCCTGGACGCGCACCCAGGTGACCTGGCGCATCGGTTCGCCTTCGACGGCAACCATCGCGTCGGTGACCTTGGAGATCATGGATTTCTTTTGCTCAGGTGTGAAAACGCCCGCGATGAGCTGGATGTCGACAAGTGGCATGATCGTCTCCTCTGTGTTGTGCGAGCCCACGCTCGCCATGCCCGGAAAATTTTCACCTTTCGCGCGGCGCAGCCAGTTCACCAACTGAATCTGCCCGATACAGAAACTGAACTGGAATGGCCCGGCGATCGGACCTAGATTTGCGGCGGTCAACCTGATGGGAGACGACAATGACGATTGGCAGCTACAGGCAGTTTTGTCCGGTCGCGATGGCCGCAGAGATTCTGTGCACGCGCTGGACCATCGTACTCGTGCGGGAGCTGACGGCTGGCTCCACCCGATTCAACGAACTGCGGCGTGGCGTGCCGCGGATGTCGCCGGCGCTGCTGTCGCAGCGGCTGAAGGATCTCGAGGCCGCGGGCATCGTGTCGCGCGCCGCGTCGGCATCGGATCCGTCGGTGTTCGAATATCATCTCACCGCGTCAGGCCGTGAACTGGAGCCGATCGTGCACGCTTTCGGTGTGTGGGGTCAGCGTCGTATCGACACCGACGTTTCCTTGCAGAACCTCGACGTGCAGCTTCTGATGTGGGACATGCGGCGCCATCTCAATCCGAAGCCAATGCCGGCGCGGCAGAGTGTGGTGCAGTTTCTCTATCCGGAATTGCCGGCGACGCAGCGCTCGTGGTGGCTGCTGGTCGATCCCACGACCGGGGTCGATCTGTGTTCGATCGATCCGGGCTTCGACGTCGATCTCTATGTCACGGTCGATCTGCGGACGATGACGGCGATCTGGATGGGCCTCGATACCGTGCGGGCCGCGTTGGGCAGCCAGCGCATGATCCTGACCGGCAGCCGTCAGTTGTCGTCGGCGATGCAGAGCTGGCTTGGCCTCAGTCCTTTCGCGACGGAGCGCAAGCTCGCGAGCTGATGGATTTATTTCGGCGACCGCCGTTCGTGCGAGCGGGTGGCGCGGTCACGCGGCGCTGGATTGCTTCGCTGCGCTGCTGGCAATGGCGGACGCTTGCGGCTTGCGCGAAAATTCCATCGCCTCGTCCTTCACCTTGCCGAACTTGAGCGTGACGATATCGAGCGCGTAGTTCTGATAAAGCCGCCACGGCCGCTTCGAGCCCTGCCGCGGAAATTTGTCGACCGCGCGCTGCACATACCCGGACGAGAAATCGAGCCACGGCAATTCGGTGACGGTGGGATCGGTCCGGCGCGGGGTCGCCTGGGCGTAGCCCTTGGCGTTCATGTAGTTGAGCAGGCGGCAGACATATTCGCAGGTCAGGTCGCACTTCAGCGTCCAAGATGCGTTGGTGTAGCCGGTGGCCGACGCGAGGTTCGGCACGCCTGAATACATCAGTCCCTTGTAGTTCATGGTTTTCGAGAGATCGACCGGCGCACCGTCGATGCTCACCTCAAGGCCGCCGAGCACTTGAAGATCGAGTCCGGTTGCGGTCACCACGATATCGGCATCGAGCGTTTGGCCCGACGCGAGGGTGATGCCTTTGCCGGTAAACGTTGTGATGGTGTCGGTCACCACAGACGATTCGCCGCTCTTGATCGAGCGGAACAAGTCGCCGTTCGGCACCAGACAGAGCCGCTGGTCCCATGGCTTATAGCGCGGCGTGAAATGCTTGCCGATATCGTAGTCCGGCCCGAGCGCGTGCCGCACGCCGCCGAGGATCAGGTTTTTCACCCGGTCCGGCTGGCGCTTGCACATCCGGTAGAAATACATGCCGCGCAGCACGTTCTTCCAGCGCGTGATGCCATAGGCGAGTTTCGCCGGCAGTTTTGCGCGCAGCCAGTTGGCGATGTCGTCCTCGTCGGGGCGCGCAACCACATAGGTCGGCGATCGCTGGAGCATCGTGACATGCGCGGCGGCCTTAGCCATTTCCGGCACCAGCGTCACCGCGGTCGCGCCGCTGCCGATCACCACGACCTTCTTGCCGGCGTAGTCGAGATCCGCAGGCCACTTCTGCGGATGCACGATACGGCCGGAAAAATTCTCGATACCCGGGAAGTCGGGCGTGTAGCCCTTGTCGTATTTGTAGTAGCCGCTGCACATGAACAGGAAATTGCAGGTCAGGCGCTCGACGGTCTTCTCCGGACCACGCTCGACTTCAACAGTCCACATGGCATCCTGCGACGACCAGTCGGCGCGTTTCACGCTGTGATTGAAGCGGATCTTCTTGTCGATGCCGTTGCTGCGTGCGGTGTCGCGCACGTAATCGAGGATCGAGGCGCCGTCAGCAATCGCTTTCGGCGAGGTCCATGGCCGGAACGAGTAGCCGAGCGTGTACATGTCGGAGTCGGAGCGGATGCCGGGATAGCGGAACAGATCCCAGGTGCCGCCGATGGCCTCGCGTCCCTCGAGGATCGCGTAGGTGCGGTCAGGGCAATTACTCTGCAAGTGATAGCCTGCGCCGATGCCCGAGAGGCCGGCGCCGACAATAAGCAAGTCAAAATGAGAGACCGGCACGACATTCTCCATATCTGACAATCATCCTTGTCAGACATCTTGCATCTGACAACATCTCGTGTCAATCTTGATTCATGAGCATGGCTGCCCAAAAATCCCGCCCTAAAACCCGCTCCTATGCCGGCGTCAGCGGCGAGGAGCGCCGGGCCGAGCGCCGCGCCCGCCTGATCGAGGCCGCCGTCCGCGTCTATGGCGAAGTCGGCTATCGCAGCGCTACCGTGAAGGCGGTCTGCGCGGCGGCCGAACTCACCGAGCGATATTTTTACGAATCCTTCGCCAACAGCGAGGCCTTGCTGATCGCGGCCTATCATCAGGTCACCGATACCCTGCATCGGGAGATGACGGCCGCGGCTGAGACCATCGCCAGCGACGGCAGCGATAGGAGAATTCAGGCGGTCCTTACGCTCTACTTCTCGCGGTTACAGGAAAATCCGCGCCCGGCGCGCGTATTCCTGCTGGAGATGCACGGCATCAGCCCCGCGGTCGATGCGGTGCAGATGGAGGCGATGAAGCGCATGAGCGGCATCTTGTTGCCGCGCGCCGTGACCCCGGCCACTGCCACGCCGATGTCGCTGGCCGAGATCGGCACCATGGGGGCGGTGATCACCATTGCGCGGCGCTGGGTCGCGCAGGACTATCAGCAACCGGTCGATGACGTCATCGCGATTGCCGCGCAGTTTTGTCGCGTGGCCGCAATTGATGTTGCGCCATCCCGACCCGCTCATAAAGTTCGACGCTGAAGCCAGGAGAACACACCATGCGCGCCGCGATCTTCAGGAACGGAAATATCGTCGCCGACAGCATTCCCGATCCGGTGCCGGCTGCAGGGCAAGTCCTCGTCAAGACGCTGGCTTGCGGCATCTGCGGTTCGGATCTGCACATTCGCAAACATGCCGGGCGGATGGCCGACATCGTAAAACACTTTCCCAGCCGCAAGCCGATGGATCTTGCGCGCGACGTGGTGCTCGGCCACGAATTCTGCTGCGAGGTGATCGACTACGGTCCTTCGACGCAGAAGCGCTTCAAGCCGGGCACGCGGGTGTGCTCGATTCCGGTGCTGCTGAACGCGAGCGGCATGCAAGGGATCGGCCTGTCCAACGATGTCGCCGGCGGCTACGCCGAACGCATGGTGCTGAGCGAGCCGCTGCTGATCGAGGTGCCGAACGGACTCAAGCCCGAGCACGCCGCGCTGACCGAACCGCTCGCGGTCGGTATTCACGCGGTGGCGAAAGCCAATATCCGCGGCGACGAGGTGCCGCTGGTGATCGGCTGCGGCCCGGTCGGACTTGCGGTGATCGCGGCGCTCAGGATCAAGGGCCTGCGTCCGATCGTCGCCTCTGATTATTCGCCGGCGCGGCGCGCACTGGCGTTAAAAATGGGCGCTGACTTTGTCGTCGATCCGGCGGACAGCCAGCCGTTCACGACGTGGGCCCAACATGCCGAAATGACACCGGAGCAAAAGGCGGCGCGGTCGCCGTTCCAGGCGTTTCAGCCCGCGCTCAAGCCCGGCCTGATCTTCGAGTGCGTCGGCGTTCCCGGCGTGCTGCAGCAGGTGTACGAGGGCGCGCCGCGCGATGCGCGCGTCGTCGTCGTCGGCGTCTGCATGGAGAACGATAAATCGGAGCCGTTGCTCGGCGTTCTCAAGGAGTTGTCGATCCAGTTCGTCCATGCCTACACGCCGGACGAGTTCGCCACCGCGCTGCGGCTGATCGCGGAAGGCGAGGTCGATGCGGGCGCCATGGTCACGGCGACGATCGGCATCGACGGGGTGGCGCAGGCGTTCACGGACCTCGCCAACCCCGAACGTCATACCAAGATCATCATCGATCCCACGCGCTAGTGGGGGTCAGGAGTTCGCTTCATTGTTGCAAGGGTCCGCCGGCCGAACCTCTGCACCAAACCACATTAGAATCATGGGGTTGCTAGTGCCGTTTCAAATCTGATGGCCGCTCTGGGAGCGTCGCGGAACATGGCGAACTTCAGATTTGGGACACCGGGACGTGCGGGCCTCAGGCCGCTGGAACCCGGGCGTTCGGGCCCGCCCTTGTAATTTCCGGGAAATAGTCTATGTTTGACCCATTCGAATTATCGATCTGCCTTGTTGACCGCGCCGAAACCGGCTCCATTCCCCAAGTCATCGTTGAAATCGGATCAAGCCGGCACGGAGGTCGTGCAGGTAAACGCGCTTTCGCGCAATCTTGGAGAGACTAAAATGGCTACCGGAACAGTTAAGTGGTTCAACGCGACCAAGGGCTTCGGCTTCATTCAGCCCGACAATGGCGGGCAGGACATCTTCGTTCACATCAGCGCCGTCGAACGTGCTGGTCTGAGCTCCCTCAACGAGGGTCAGAAGGTTTCGTTCGAAGCCAAGACCGACGCAGCGCGCGGCAAGACCAGCGCTGAAAACCTTCGCGTCGATTAATTTCGCCGATTTGCGAGGTCCACGGATGTACTGGACTCGCTAGATCGGTTGCGCGTCTCTCGCTGAGAGGCGCGCGCATGTAATCGAAGTGTGATGAAACCCGTCGGCTGCAAGGCCGGCGGGTTTTTAATTTATCGAGCGGCGCTCGCGGCCAGATAGCCATGGCTATTTGACATGAAAGAGCGCACTGCAAGGGACCAACTGGAGTGCTGGCGCGGAACTTCCGCAGCACTTGCACCTTGTTAAGCTGGGTCGCGGCGTCCGCCGAATGCGGACATGAGGTGTCCTCTGCCGCAGCCCAACCGCGATGATCTGCATCGCGCTCGACGCATTAGCTTAGCCAAATAATCCGGATCGCGCCGCGCTCACAGCAGCGAGCGGTGTTCCCTCATTTCGTGCCGGTTCGATTGTGAACCGGAGGCCGCGAGGCCAAGTGGAGTCAAAGTGACGATCGAACACGCCGCCATGCACATGCATCGCAAGCCCTGGGGGAGCACCGATCTGCTGCCTTGGGCTGCGGCTCCCGCAGATGGCGACGCGATCGGTGAGGTGTGGTTCGAGCGTGCGGATGCCGCCGCGCCGAAACCCGCGCTGCTTCTGAAATTGCTGTTCACGTCCGAGCCCCTCTCGATTCAGGTTCATCCGGATGACAGCTTTGCGCGATCCATCGGCCTGCCGAACGGCAAGACCGAGGCCTGGTATATCCTCTCCGCGAAGCCGGGCGCGCAGGTTGCCATTGGACTGAAACATCCATTGTCAGCCGCGGAACTGCGCGCGTCGATCGAAGACGGCTCCATCGCCGAAAAAGTGCAATGGCGGTCAGTCAGCAATGGTGAGGCGATCTTCGTTCCTGCCGGCACCATTCATGCGATCGGCGGCGGAATCGTTCTGGCGGAAATCCAGCAGCAAAGCGATGCCACGTTTCGCCTGTTCGACTACGGACGGCAGCGTGAATTGCATGTCGACCACGCCGTGGCGGTTGCCAGGACCGGGCCGGCCGACCCTCAGCCGCAACCGCTAACGCTGAATGAGGCGAGAGCGGCGCTCATCGTCAGCCCGCAATTTGTCCTGGAGCGACTCGATCTTCCAGCACATTCCACATGGAAGCTCGATGCGCCGCGAGAGACCTGGGTGTTGGTTGTCGGCGGTCACGCCCGGATCGGGTTGATCGACGCATCTCTCGGCGAAGCCATTTTTATCGAGGCGGATTGTGCCCGGATCGAAACCGGCGCGGACGGCATGACCGGCTTGCTGGCCTATCTCGGCCCTAACGTAAACTCCAGCGCGCTCGAGCAGCAAAGCGATGCCGGCACCGCCGGCGGTCCGGCTTCTGCGCGCCCGCCATCAACACAGACTGCGTCCGAATACTTGCCGCCGCTCGCAGAACAGGAGGCACAGACGTGACTACGCTCAATCGTATGGCGTTCATTGGAAATTCGCTGCCGCGCCGTTGCGGCATCGCGACCTTTACAACCGATCTGCAACGCGCCGTCGCCGACTCGCGTCCGGATCTCGAAGCGACCATCGTCGCCATGACCGATCATGGTCAGATCTACGATTATCCGCCCACCGTCGGTTTCCAGATCAACGATGGCTGCCTCGAAGACTATGTCGAGGCGGCGGATTTCCTGAACAGCGGCAAGTTCGAGGCCGTGTCTCTGCAGCACGAATTCGGCATTTTTGGAGGCGAGGCGGGCGAACGCATCATGGTGCTGCTGTCGCGGCTCACCATGCCGATCGTCACGACACTGCATACGGTTTTGTCCGAACCGACGCCGGCGCAGCGCGATGTGCTTTCGCGCATCGTGGCGGCGTCTTCCAAGATCGTCGTCATGGCCGAAAAGGGCCGCGAACTGCTACGCGGGGTGTATCAGGTACCCGACGAAAAGATCGAAGTCATCCCGCACGGCATTCCGGAGTTTGAATTCCTCGAGCCGGACGGAGCCAAAGCCAAGCTCGGGTTCAGCAACCGATCTGTCATTCTGACGTTCGGTCTGCTTTCGCCCAACAAGGGCATCGAGGTCATGATCGACGCCATGCCGTCCATTTTGAAAAGCCGGCCGGATGCGGTCTACGTCGTTCTCGGCGCCACCCATCCCAACCTTGTGCGAGATCAGGGCGAGGCTTATCGCGAAAGTCTTATCGAGCGTGCACGCCAAGCCGGCGTCGAGGATCACGTCGTGTTCCTCGACCAGTTTGTCGATCAGAAGACCTTGCTCGAATTCATTTCGATGTGCGACGTCTATGTCACGCCCTATCTCAACGAAGCCCAGATGACGTCGGGAACGCTGGCTTACAGTTTCGGGCTGGGGAAAGCCGTCGTTTCCACGCCATACTGGCATGCGCGGGAATTGCTGGCCGACGGCCGCGGGATTCTGGTGCCGTTTGGCGATGCCGCTGCGATCGGCAGCGAGATTGCAAAACTGCTGAAGAACGATGCGCTGCGGCAAGCGATGCGGAAGCGTGCCTATTCAAGCAGCCGCTCCATGACCTGGGAGCGAACGGCGGATCGCTACATGTCCGTGTTTGAAAATGCCGGGCGCAGGCACCGGCTCAAGACGATTGCCCGATCGGACACCAGCACGCTGTTGCGGGACAGCCATGCTCCGCCGGAAATGCAGATCGATCACTTCCTGTCGATGTGCGACGATACCGGCCTGTTTCAGCACGCCGTTCACAGCGTGCCGGATCGCTCTCACGGCTATTGCGTCGATGACAATGCCCGCGCGCTGCTATTGGCCTGCGCGCTCAACACCCCCGGCGAACAGCGCCTGCCGGAGGTGCTGACGGCTCGCTTCGCCGCTTTCGTCCAGCACGCCTGGAATCCCGATACGAAGCGCTTCCGTAATTTCATGGGTTTTGACCGGAACTGGCTCGAAGACACGGGATCGGAGGATAGCCACGGCCGGACGCTCTGGGCGTTGGGCGTGTGCGCGCTCGCGGACGCTAACCCGTCGCGGCGAGCCTGGGCGGCGTCGCTGTTCGCCGAAGTCGTGCCGACCGCGGAAAAACTTCGCTCGCCGCGCGCATGGGCCTTCGTGCTGCTCGGGCTCGACGCCTACTGCGCCGCCACTGCCGATGACGCGCGGGCGATCAGCCTTCGCCTCCTGTTCGCCGACCGATTGATGTCGATTCTTGCTTCAGTCGAGACGCCGGGGTGGGTCTGGTTCGAGGAAGGGCTGTCCTATGACAATGCGCGCTTGCCGCAAGCGCTGATCCTGACCGGCATCGCGACCGGAACGTCAGCCTATCTGGCGGCCGGCCTCAAATCGCTGCGCTGGCTTGTGACGCAGCAGACGTCTGCCAAGGGCCAATTCAGGCCTGTCGGTACTGAAGGGTTTGCCGACAGGCGTAAGCCGCCGCGGGCGTTCGATCAGCAGCCGCTGGAAGCGGCCGCGACCATCGCCGCTTGCCTTGCGGCGTGGCGCGCTGATCACGACGCCGAGTGGAAGGCGGAAGCGGCGCGCGTGTTCGCATGGTTCCTCGGCAGCAACGATTTGTCGGTCTCGCTGGTCGATCTGGAAACCGGAAGCTGTCGCGATGGCTTGCATCCCGATCGCCCGAACGAGAACCGCGGTGGCGAATCCGTGGTGTCTTATCTTCTCGGTCTATGCGAGATTCGCCAGATCGCACGTCTGAGCGAGAGCCGCGCAAATATCCTGCCGCGCGTGGCCTGACGAGCTTAGCGTTCACAATCTCCGGCAAAACAATCCGAGGAATCCTTGTCGCAACATCCAATCCTGAACCGTCAGGCTCTTTCCCTGCGGCCCGACCCGACCCGCGTGATCGTGCGGCCCTTCAAGCCGGCAACCGAGCCACGCGATCTCAACCCGACGGACAAGACCCGCGCCAACCATATCGTCGACAGGGTTTTAACCCTCGATGAGGAAGCCGCGGCCAGCCAGCTGGCAGATGTTCTGGAGAATTTTCAGGGCCGGCACCGCAACCTGCTGCGGATATTCGAGGCGCGTGCCGAAGAGATGGAAAGCGCGTTGGCCGACCACGCCGCCTTCACGCAGGTGCAGCGCCAACTGGTCGGTGCCTACTTCCTGAATGAATATTCGTTTGAGGCGTCCGCGCTGTTCAATCCCAGCATAGTGGCGCATCCGGATCAGTCGGGCACGCCGAAGGGCGGTCTACGATTTGTCCTCAGCCTCCGCGCGGTCGGCGAAGGTCATGTGTCGTCATTGACGTTTCGATCCGGCCTCATCGCAGCCGACGGAACCGTCAGCGCAGATCCCTCCGCCCGCCTCGCGTCGAGCCCCAGGGTTATCAATTCGGCCGATGATCCTGAGGAAGGCGACATCGAAGTTGTCTTCCAGCCGGATGAAGACATCAGCGAGCGGGTGATTTTTCCGATCACGGCGGCGCAGTCGAACGGAATCGAAGACGCGCGCTTCGTGGAATTTCGCGATGGCGATCGCGGGATCTATTATGCGACCTACACCGCCTATAGCGGACGGGCGATCCGATCCGAGTTGATTGAGACGTCCGACTTTGTCTCGTTTCGCCTGTCTGCGCTGAACGGCGACGCGGCGCGTAACAAGGGCATGGCGCTGTTTCCCCGCAAGATCGGCGGCAGATATGCGATGATCGCGCGGCAGGATAACGAGAATCTCTATCTGATTTACTCGGATGACCTGCGTACCTGGAACGGCGGACAGGCGATCCTGAAGCCGCAGTTTCCGTGGGAGTTCGTGCAGATCGGAAATTGCGGATCGCCGATCGAACTCGACGAGGGGTGGCTGTTGCTGACCCACGGCGTCGGGCCGGTCCGGAAATATTCGATCGGTGCCGCGTTGCTCGACAAGAACGATCCCTCGAAGGTGATCGGCCGTCTGCGCGAACCGTTGCTTCGGCCCGATCCATCGGAACGCGAGGGATACGTTCCGAACGTCGTCTATACCTGCGGCGCGATGCGGCACAACGACAAGATCATCTTTCCTTACGCGGTCTCGGACACGTTCTCCAATTTCGCGACCATCGAAATTGCCGCGCTGATGCAGGCCATGGAAGTCGGAGTTCCGGCATGAGTGAACGGCTCGATATGTTGAAGAAGGCGCGGGATCGCATGGTCGAAGACCGCGATATTCATGCCAAGGTGCTCGCCGCGCCATTCGATCGCGACAAGGCGGAGCGCGCGCGAACGAAGTTCGTGGAGATTCAAGGATTGATCGACGCGCTCGATCGCGCAATCCACGGCGAACAAGCCACGCCATAGTCCGGATCGGCTAGATCCTTCCGCGGGCCCGGACAGGTCTGAATCGGAAACGCGTCGGCCCCGCGCGACCGCCCTCAACGACATTCGAATTCGAAGCCTCCGGAAACCTTGATTCCGGCGTGGTTTTTGAAGCTGATATTCTTGACGAGCCACCATGGAGTGGACGACAACCGGTCCGGTGAAATCTTTGCACGATCGGCAGAGTCAGCAGGCCGGCGTTCCCCACCATCTTGAAGGCACGGACATGACGCAGCCAGCCAAAGGCGCCAAAAACAAAAACGTCATCTGGATCATGTGCGACCAGCTGCGTTACGACTACCTCGGCTGCGGCGGGCATCCGACATTGAAGACGCCGAACATCGACGCCATGGCACAGCGCGGCGTGCGCTTCACCAATGCCTATGTGCAGTCGCCGATCTGCGGCCCGTCGCGGATGTCGTTCTACACCGGCCGCTACATGCGCTCGCACGGTTCGCACTGGAATGGCTGGCCGCTGCGGGTGGGCGAGCCGACGCTCGGCGATCATCTCAACAAGATCGGCGTGCGCAACGTGCTGGTCGGCAAGACCCACATGACGCCCGATCTCGAAGGCATGAAGATGCTCGGCATCGCGCCTGACACGATCATCGGCGTGCATGTCGCGCAGTGCGGCTTCGAGCCCTATGAGCGCGACGACGGCCTGCATCCCTCGGGCAAGGCGCGCCCGAAATACGATGCCTACCTGCATCAGCGCGGCTACAACGCCGACAATCCGTGGGAACATTTTGCCAATTCCGGCTCTGCCGACGATGGCACATTGCAGAACGGCTGGCTCCTGACCCATGCCGACAAGGCGGCGCGCGTCGCGGAAGAGGATTCCGAGACGCCCTACATGACGCGCCGCGCGATGGATTTCATCACCGAGGCCGAAGACGACGGCCGTCCGTGGTGCCTGCATCTGTCCTACATCAAGCCGCACTGGCCCTATATCGCGCCCGAGCCCTACGCCAGCATGTACAGCGCGGCCGACGTGCAGCCCGCGGTGCGCTCGGAAGCGGAACGCGACAACGCGCATCCGGTGTTCGCCGCCTACATGGACATGCGGTACTCCAAGAACATGTCGCGCGACGAGGCGCGCGAGAAGGTGATCCCGACCTATATGGGCCTGATCAAGCAGATCGACGACCAGATGGGCGTGCTGATGAGCTTCCTCGAGTCGAAAGACCTGCTCGACACCACCATGATCGTGTTCACGTCCGACCACGGCGACTATCTCGGCGACCACTGGATGGGCGAGAAGGATCTGTTTCACGATGCGTCGGCAAAGATACCGCTGATCGTGGTCGACCCGTCTCCGGAAGCCGACGTGACGCGCGGCACGGTCTGCGATGTGCTGGTCGAAGCCATCGATCTCGCGCCGACCTTCATCGATTATCTCGGCGGCACGCCGCCCGATCATATCCTCGAGGGACGCTCGCTAATGCCGCTGCTGCGCGGCGCGCCACCGGCGGACTGGCGCAAGGTGGTCTTTTCGGAATACGACTATGCGATGCAGGACGTGCGGCTGATGCTGAAGCAGCCGATCGAGCAGTGCCGGCTGTTCATGGTGTTCGACGGGCGCTGGAAATACATCCACGCCTCCGGCTTTCGCCCGATGCTCTACGATCTCGAAAGCGATCCGCAGGAATTGACCGATCTTGGCGCGGACGTTTCATGCGCTGACGTCATCGCGCGGATGCAGGCGGTGCTGTTCGACTGGGCGCTGCATCCCAAAATGCACATCACCACGCCGAACGCGAAGATCGCGGCTTACGCGGACCAGCAGTTGCAGGTGAAGAACGGCGTTCTGATCGGCATCTGGGATGAGGCGGAGTTGGCCGCGATCCGCGCGAAGATCGGGATGAACCCCGTTTCCCCGTCGTCGTAACCGCGGAAATCGTTGAGCCGAATCTACTCGGCTCTCTTGCCGTGCAGTTCCACCTTGAAGCCATCGGTGTTTTCGAAATTCACCGTGACGTTGTCGCCGTCGAAGGTCGCCGCCCAGGT
>JBEPUM010000083.1:0-14376 GCA_041691515.1 Pseudomonadota bacterium
CATCGGGCTTGACGCGAATTTTTACGTTGAAGTCGACGACTCTTTTTATTGGAACCAGTATTTTCATGCTTGCTGATACCCAGGAGTGAGAAAAGTAAATGGGGGAGCCCTTCGACTCGATTGCGGAAGCTATTGTGGGAGAGGTTATCCAGTCGATTATCGCAGCCCAAAACGACTCACGGAATCGGGAACGAAAACCCCGTGATAGTGCCTACAATTGGCACCAAAATTCTGGGCGGGATCTTCTCGCCCACCACATCGCCATTCCATGTGACAAATCCGCAGGTAAGTCAATTAACCGAGCTGGGGGAGTATCCGACAGCACGGGTGAGTGGAGGCATCAGCACGTGCCATATACCGCTCTTTGCCAGTCACGACATCGAGCATATTCGCCCCAATAGCCGGTATGCGGGCAAATATAGACAAGTTGATAGACGCCTCCGGGCATTGAAGAAGCCCGTCAGGAATCCGCCGACACCGTGACCGATTGCCGCAATCAGAGAACTGGGGAAACGGCCGCGGACCGTCTACCTCATCACGGCACAATCTTTGCTTCTTCATGCTTGCGCCAAGAGGGAAACCGACGTAGTGTCCGCTGAAGCAATATTTGAGCAATAAGCGGCAGGAATTTCCGCGCCAGCGTTTATAACGGCAATCTGTCCAATTACACGCAAACGTGAAAATGCCACCCAGATATCGGAAAACCGTCAGGTGCGCGCATAGCGGCAAGCCGTCGATGACTATCATCTAACCGAATAGAATGGCGAATCTATAGTAATTTAGAAATGACCACGATGATCACACCAAAGCAGGTAGTACGAGGTGCGCGCCGCAAATTGCGGCAAATCATCGGCGCTGTGCATCGTCCGGAGCTCGAACAGACGGCCCTGCGAGTACTAATCGCAGGAATCGTCATGGTTTACCTATTTTGGTATGCACTAAGAGACGACCAAGTTACACGCGATGTGGCCCAAGTATTGGGCGTGTCGGTCGGGTTTTTTGCATTTTCGCTACTTTTGACTCTGCGCGTGCTTGCAGTGGGAGGGGAGTCGGTTAGCAGGCGAATGGTCGGAATGTTGGCCGACAACGCCGTAACTACCTACTGCTTGATAAATATGGGTGAAGGTGGTGCTGTAATCATCGGTGTTTACCTTTTCATCACATTTGGCAATGGCTTCCGATATGGCCGGCGGTACTTGCATGCCTGCCAGGCCATGGGAGTCATCGGCTTCTCGGCAGCGCTCATTCTTTCCCCGTTTTGGTCTCAGCACGTTGCAATTGGCGTTGGATTCCTGATTGGTCTCTTAATCCTACCGGTCTACGTGGGGGTCCTTGCCGATCGCATCGAGAAAGCGAAGAAGCGCGCAGATGACGCTAATCAAGCGAAAAGCCGTTTTGTCGCCAACGTAAGCCATGAAATGCGTACGCCGCTAAACGGCGTAATCGCAATGGCAGACGTATTGCGGGAGACAAATCTGAATGAGTCCCAGCGGGAAATTGTCGAAACGATGACAACTTCGGCTCATTTGTTGTTGGCCCAGATTGAAGATGTCCTCGACGTAGAGAAGATCGAGGCTGGCCGCGTCCATATTGAAGCACGCCCCTTCGACATGGGTCGGCTGCTATCGTCCACGGTCAAAGTTGTACTCCCGCAGGCGCGTTACAAGGGTCTGGTCGTAAATACCGAGGTGGAGGTCGATGCAGCCGGCTGGTACGTCGGCGATGCGCATCATTTGCGTCAAGTTGTTCTCAATCTTTTGTCAAATGCCGTCAAGTTTACGGAGCGTGGTGAAGTAACACTTCGCGCGAAAGTAACGTCACACGACAACGATTCACGCACTCTTCGTATCGAGGTCCAGGACACGGGAATTGGTATTCCGCCGCACAAGCAAGGTGTAATTTTTGAACCGTTTGCTCAAGCCGACGATTCGATTACGCGCGTATACGGCGGCACTGGGCTTGGGACGACCATTGCGCGCCATCTCATCGGTTTGATGGGGGGCTCAATCGGCCTTACGAGTTCGCTTGGTGAAGGTTCAATGTTTTGGGTCGAACTCAAACTGCCACGAGGAGTGCCACAAGGGATCGATCTCGCCGGTGAATTGTCGAGTAACGTACGTAGCCAAGGCACCGCGCAGGCGCTTGCAGCTGCCCAGTCGTCCAAGGTGCGTAAGCTTCGCGGCGCACGAATCCTGGTCGCCGAAGACAATCCCACTAATCAGCGTGTTACTCAACTCATCCTGGAAAGTGGTGGGCATTCGGTAACGATCGTCGAAAACGGAGAATTAGCGCTCGACGCGTTGGAACGTGGCGGATTCGACCTTGCGCTTTTCGATCTTTCAATGCCGATCGTTTCCGGGCTCGAAGCTCTCAAACTCTACCGCTTTTCAGTAGCAAGACCGATCCCGGTTTTGATGTTGTCGGCCAACGTCACAACCGAAATCATTGCCGAGTGCGAAAACGCCGGTGCCGCCGAATTCATTCCCAAACCTCTGCGAGCTTCCTACCTCCTTGATTCGATCGATCGATACCTAACTGTGGATGACCGCGCCCAGTCACTACCGCCTCCCGTTCGTAGCGAAGAGGGTCCGGCGCTAGTAGTCGTAGACACACCTGCGGTCGACATGGCGGTGTTGCGTGACCTTGAGAATCTCTCTCCGGACAAAACATTCGTAGATCGCTTGATTCGAGGTTTTAAATCCGACAACGAGCGGTTGATCGCGCAGATATCGGACGCGCTGGTTCAGCGCAAGTATGAAATGGTAAAGGATGCAGCACATGCGCTGAAAGGCGGGGCGGCGAGCATCGGAGCGATGCAATTGACGCAGTTCGCGGCACGGATCGAGAAATTACTGCCAGACGCGCTACGCCTCAAGGCCGCACAATTGACTGAAGAATTACTTGTTGTTTCTGGACGAACTATTGCGATGCTGGATGCCTACTTGGTGGAACGCGGTGAGTTGAAATCTCAAAATCCACCTGCTGGATAAGCGGGCATGTTGCTTTGATATGGCTAATGGTTTAGCAGCGGATCCACCGGGGCTTGGCCTGGCCCCCGGGGATTTCAGCACACACTCTCGCCAGTCAATCCGCCGCACCAACCGCCTGTAGCTGGACAACGTTCGAATCGCTTTGGTCTACCTCGGGAGCGTCAGCGATGCGGCGTTGGGCGCGTACTAAACGGTCCATCATTCGCAAATCCCGATCTTCGAGGCGAAGCGCGGCATCGGCCCATAGACCCACAACTCGCACCAGTTCGTCGCGCGTTAGCGGAGAAACTTCGTTTCTTACCGATTCAATTGCTCGTCGACCATTGCCCGATTTCGAGTGCTTACGAACGTAGCTTAGTACGGCGGCTTCGCCGGTACCGTCTGGCGTTATGACGTCGACCACACCCATGTCATAGAGCTGTCGAGCCGTGTAGATATTTCCACTTGTGATCAGCTCATCGGTAATTCGGCGACCAACTTTCCTCAGCAGGAAGCTATAAGCGCCCATTCCCGGAAATAGGTTGAAAAGAATTTCCGGAAAGCCCATTCGCGCACTGTCTTCCGCGACAAGCACGGACGCTGATAGTGCTGCTTCGAATCCGCCGCCGAGCGCGTCACCCTGCACCAGCGCCATGGTGGTCATTGGCAGGTCACAGTTACGATGCCAAGGATATAGGTCGTCGATGCACATTTCGCCGTATCGAACGAGATCGGCGCGCGAACGAGTTTCAATTGCATGGCGAAACAATGCCAGGTCACCGCCAAGATTGAATACACCAGGCATCTTTGATGCGAGAACGCCATATCGAATTTGATGCATCGCGCCATCGTGTTTGATCGTGCCGCCGCTGTCGACAATGGTATCGATGTAGTTCCGTAACTGCGCCAACAGCCCAGTGTTGAAACACGGGCGAGGCGTCGGATTCATAAATGCCCAATAAATTCCGTGCTCAGGATCAAAACGCCTTTCAACTTGCGAAGTATTTACGGTGCTGAGGAAGCGGACGTCGGCCATTGCGTTCATTTCACTCTCCGGACGGAACTTTTTTGAAGTACCAGCACCTGAATGTGCCGCGCGCATATTGTGGCAAACAAAGGTGCATAGAGCTACCGGCTTTTGCCTTAATCGCAACTTAAAAATCAAGCATTGCGCGTTTTTGGCTAACGTGATACATCGAATAGGCCACAATCTGTAGCCCACAATAATTTAAGGAAAAAAATATTGCCCTTTAAATACCGATAGTTAGCGGTTTTCGTCGAGTTTGATCCACCGCCCTTCCACCAGCCCCTCAATCGGCTGAAACGATGCCTTATAGGCCATCTTTGTGCTCTGTCCGATCCAGTAGCCCAAATACAAATAGTCTAGTCCAAGTTGGCGGCAGCGGTCGATCTGCCACAGGACGCTGAAGGTCCCGTAACTCGCGCCCCTCTCTTCCGCGTCATAAAACGTATAGACCGACGACAGCCCGTCTTCCAGGCGATCGACGAGGCTAATCATTTTCAGTTGCCTGCCCAGTCGAAATTCGAACAGATCGGTCGCGACGTTACTGTGCAGCAGGAAGTGCTGGTACTGCTCGCGGCTGTCGTGATCCATGCCGCCACCGGGATGCCGAGAACGCTGGTAGCGCAGGTAAAGATCGTAGTGTTCGCTGTCGTAACCGAGCTCGCGTCGGACGATTTTCAACTCACGGTGATCGCGAATCGTTCGTCGGTGTGTTCGCGTGGGCACAAATGTGGGGATCGGTACGCGCACCGGCACACACGCCTGGCATCGGTCGCAATAGGGGCGGTAGGTGAAAGCGCCGCTGCGACGAAAGCCCAGCCGCACGAGCTCGCTGTAGACGCCGGTATCGATCAGATGGCTCGGTGTGGCCACCTGCGAGCGCGCGAGGCGGTCGGGCAGGTAGCTGCACGGATAGGGTGCCGTCGCATAGAACTGCAGTGCGGCGATCGGCAGGTCGTTGAGCTTGCTCATACCCTGATTGCAGCAGCGGCTCCAGCATGCCACCCGGTGGGTGGTTGAGTCGAGTGTATCAATTCGCGTAGCTGTGCTGCAAACGCCGGCCGCGCGATCGGGCGGGCGCCTAGCGAGGCGAGATGCGAGGTCTGCTGCTGGCAGTCGATCATCGGCACGCCCTGCCCGTGGACGATTGAAACGAGATGCGCAAGCGCAACCTTCGACGCATCGGCCTCGCGCGTGAACATCGATTCTCCGAAGAACACGCCGCCGAGCGCGATACCGTACAACCCGCCGACCAACGCGCCCTCGCGCCACGCTTCAACCGAGTGCGCATACCCTGCACGATGCAACGCTCCATAGGCGTCAACCATCGTATCGGTGATCCATGTCCCATGCTGCCCCGAGCGTGGTGCAGAGCATGCACGGATCACCGCGTCGAAGGCAGTGTCGATCGTGATGTCGAAGACACGCGAATTCACGCGCCGTCGCAGCGATCGCGACATCACAAACTCGTCGACGAACAACACCATCCGCGGATCCGGGCTCCACCAGAGCACCGGCTGCCCTTCGGCGAACCATGGAAAGATGCCTCGGCTGTAGGCATCGACGAGTCGTTGCACCGACAGGTCGCCGCCGGCGGCGAGAAGTCCGTCGGGGTCGCGCAGCGCTCGTTCGATAGGTGGAAACGGCGCTCCGCCTTCCAGTCGCGGTATCACGCTGCACCTACCCACATTGCATGGCCGTTGCGAAAACGCGCCACTGAACATTGTGACTCACGGATCGTTCCGGGCATTCCATCGCCAGCATCGATTCACTGTGAAACCGTGGTGATGATGCCACGCCGCGCAAGCACCGCCAGCAGTGCGTCGGTGAACCGTTGCACGTCGAGTCCGTCGATGTGCGAGCTGTCGGGCAGCACGATTTTCGCGAACTCGGGCTCGTCACGAAACTCGATCATCGTTGCCGGGGACACTCGAGCGTATGCATCCCAGTATTGGCCACGCGGATAATTCTGCTCGTCCAGCGCAAGGTGCTCGCCGCCGGACGGTTCGCGGAAGAAGACGACCTTGCCGCCTCGCGCCTGGATCGCTTCGACCCATGCGGACACTTGCCGCAAATCGTCGAGCCAACGCTTGGGCGGCGCAGGTGGGTAGTCACGGTAGTAGTCAATGAGGTCGACGATGCGTTGATGCCTGATGGCCTCGATGTTGGTGCGCCGGTAATCCAGGAAACCGACGCGGTCCCATCGCATGACGAGATAGTCGTTGAACGGCATGCCCTGTCCAGCGAGCTCGCGGCGCGCCAATGCAACCCACGCGAATGGCGAGCGCATGAACACCAGATATTGCTGCAACGGCGATAGCAGCAGCCGGTGCACTTTGCGCGCAAACGTCCACCGACGTTGGTAATGATCGATCCAGGGCTGCTGCATTTCCCAGTGCCGCCGATCGAGTCCGCGCGCGTCGACGCCGATGATCGCGAGACCGTGAAACGACGGATCCGCAGCGAGCCAGCGCAGCGCCGCCACTGGATATTCGCCATTGATCGCAAGCATCGCCGTGGTGCGTCCGGTCGCCTTTTCGACGCGCGCGGGATCGACCGCAAACTGGATCCTCGATGCACCCAGCAACGCGATGGGGTTCCCCGTGTGTTTCAGGCGATCAGCCTGCAACGACCACAAATCCTGGTCGTCCTGTACGGTTGGCACGTAGCCGCGCTCGCGCAGCGACACTTCAAAAAGAATCGCAGCGGCGAGAACAGCTGCGATCGCAAGGGTCCAGGTGATGAGCCAGCGGCGAGACATCAGAACTGGAAGTAGATGAACGCGGGATTCAGGCCCGGCGAAAACACGATCGCCGCCAACGCGGCAGCCGCAGCCGCCGTGCGCCAGATCACCGGCGTGCGGTCGAGCCATTCCCACCCGCGTTCGCGCGCGGAAATGATTTGAGCGACCAATACCGCGGCGCCGACGGCGAGCGCGAAGCGTGCGTCGTGCGCAGGCACCAGCGAGGACGCAGGTTGGTGCCCGAAACCCAGCATCGTCGCCATCATCGACCCGGCCTGGCTGACGCTGTGCGCGCGAAACAGCACCGCTTCGATCGCGAAGATGACGAACGTGGCTAATGCGAGTCCCGCGCGTCCCCACGGCGATTTCACGCGCGTGAAGTCCCAGACGTGATCACGGAAAATGCGCTCGGCCACGAGCAGTACGCCGTTCAAGCCGCCCCACAGCACGAACGTCCACGCCGCGCCATGCCACAACCCGCACAGGAAGAACGTGAAGACCAGGTTGGCGTGACCGCGCAGCCTGCCGCGCCGATAGTGCCCAAGCGGTGTGAATACGTAGTCGCGCAGCCAGCTCGACAACGAGATATGCCAGCGATTCCACAGGTCGACCATGCCGACGGCGCCGAACGGACTTTCGAAATTGGACTGGAAGCGGAAGCCGAACATCAGCGCCACACCGATCGCACACAGCGAGTAACCGGCGAAGTCGCAATAGACCTGCAACGAAAATGTCGTCGCACCCAGCCACGCGTCGGCCCATCCGGCTTGCGCCGTGGGCGCGAATACAGCATCCACCACCGGTGCGAACACGAGGTCGGCGAGGCACACCTTGAGTGCGAGTCCGATGCAGAGCAGCGCGAGGCCCCGCCCCTGCAGTGTTTCCGCAAAAGGCACCGGCGCCTGCGTCTGCGGATTGAAATCGTTGTAGCGCAGGATGGGCCCGGCGACTAGATGGGGAAAGAACGTCACGTAGAGGCTGTAGTCAAGCAGGTTCGTCGACGCCTTGGAGCGGCGCCGATAGACGTCGATCACGTACGCCAGGCTTTCGAACGTGTAGAACGAGATGCCGACCGGCAACAGGATGCCGAGGTTGAGCGGACGAAACGTGATGCCGAACACTTGCGCCAGGTCGATCGCCGTATTGGTGAAGAACTGCGCGTACTTGAAGAATCCGAGCGCCGACAGGTTGATCGCGATCGACGCGAGCAGCAGCACGCGTCGCCAGCCCAGGCGCTGCTCGCGCTCGAGCTTTCGTCCCATCAACCAGTCGAAGCATGTGGTGGCGAGGAGCAGCAGCACGAAAAACGGGTTCCATGCCGCGTAGAACACGTAGCTCGACACCAGCAGCAGCACCTTGCGTGCATGCCACTGCGGTGTCGCCCAGAACATGAGCCACGCGCCCAGCAGGAAGACGGCGAACGTCAGTGAATCGAAGGTCATGGGGAAATTGCGTTTGGCGCCGCGAATTGTACGGGTTCGAGCGCCATCGGCTATCATCGGCCGTCGCCCCGGTAGCTCAGTGGATAGAGCAGCCCCCTCCTAAGGGGCAGGTCGGACGTTCGATTCGTCTTCGGGGCGCCAGCACCCCTTCGTCACCTGCCCGAACAATCCTGCCCGCGCGCACGCGACGGGCCACTTTTGCCGATTCCCACCGCCAACTCCCATGCAACCGCTGCACTATCGCATCGCCCCGCTCGACGCGCACGCGCACCTGTTCACCGTTTCGTGCACGGTCGCCGATCCCGACCCGTCGGGCCAGCGCTTCGTCCTGCCGACATGGACGCCCGGCAGCTACCTGATACGCGAATTCGCGCGCCATTTCGTGCATGTCGAAGCGCGCTGTGGCGGGAGTCCGGTAGTGATCGCCAAGGATGGCAAGAGCAGTTGGCGCGCGGCCCCATGTCAAGGGCCACTCGAAGTCATTGCGCATGTCTATGCGTTCGACCTTTCGGTGCGCACCGCGTATCTCGATGGCAAACGCGCCTACTTCAATGGTGCATGCGTGTTCCTGTGTCCGGTCGGTCGTGAAAACGTGCGATGCGTGCTGGACATCGACGCAGCGTTCGTGCGGTCGCGCGCCGATGCGCGCGTCGCCACGTCGATGCCGCGCGAAGGCGCGGCGGCGTGGGCTCACGGTCGCTACGCCGCAGCGGACTACGACGAGCTGATCGATCATCCGGTCGAGATCGCCGAATTTGTCACGACGTCCTTTGTCGCGGGCGGCGCCACGCACGATGTGGCGATCACCGGTGCGCGCGACGTCGATCTCGAACGCCTCGCCGCCGACCTCGCGCGCATCTGCCAATGGGAGTGCGACCTTTTCGGTGGAGCCCTTGGCAGCTCCGCCCCATTTGACCGCTACGTATTCCTGGTCATGGCCGTCGGCGATGGCTACGGCGGCCTCGAGCACCGCGCATCCACCAGCCTGTTGTGCAAGCGCGACGAGCTGCCACGCGTGACGGATGCCGGCATCACCGACGACTACCTTGCGTTCCTCGGCCTCGTCGCGCACGAATACTTTCATGGCTGGAACGTCAAGCGCATCAAGCCCGCGGCGTTCACGCCATACGACCTGTCACGCGAAGCCCATACCCGCCAGCTGTGGGCGTTCGAAGGCATCACGTCCTATTACGACGACCTGGCACTCGCGCGCAGTGGTGTCGTCCCTGCGGAACGCTTCCTCGAAGTCATCGGCCGCACCCTCTCCGGCGTCATTCGCACACCCGGTCGCGGCCTGCAAAGCCTCGGCGATTCGAGTTTCGATGCATGGATCAAGTTCTATCGGCAGGACGAGAATTCGCCGAACGCCGGCGTCAGCTACTACGCGAAGGGTGCGATAGTCGCAATGGCGCTCGATCTCACGCTGCGCGAGCACGGATCGTCGCTCGACGCCTTGATGCGGGAACTGTGGCGGCGCTTCGGCACGAGCGGCGCCGGCGTCGGCGAGAGCGACATCAAATCGATCGCGTCGGAGCTCGCGAAGGCCGACCTCGAAGACTTCTTCGCGCGCCACATCGACGGCGTCGAGGATCCGCCACTCGCAGAATTGCTGTCGCGCTTCGGCGTCAGGCTCTCGCTCCGCGCAACGGAAAGCATGCGCGACCGTGGCGGCAAACTGGCGTCGCTGCCGCGCGCACCGGCGACATGGATCGGTGCCAAATGGCCGCCCTCCGGCGAGATGCGCCTGGCGAATGTGTTTGGCGGTGGCCCCGCCGCCCGCGCCGGCTTGTCGGCAAACGATGTCGTGATCGCCGTGAACGGTCTTCGCGCCAGCGGCGACACACTGACGTCATTGCTCGGGCGTGCGAGTCCCGGTGATCGCGTCAGCGTCGACGCGTTCCGCCGCGACGAGCTGCTGCATTTCGACGTGACGCTGGATGCAGCGCCGCAGGATACCGCGTATCTCGCGCTCGCCACGGACGTCGATGCGGCGACGCTGCAACGTCGCAACGCGTGGCTCGGCGCATAGACGTCGACGGCCTGCCAGGCGCGACGTTTCAGCGCAGCCGAGGATTGAGCGTGTAGGTGCCCATCTGCGAAGCTTCCGCGAGCACGTGCCCCCGGAACGCCTTGCGCGCGTCGGCGCCGGTGAACGCGCCTTCGAGAGGCAATTTGTCGACATCGAGCGCGTACAGCGTGAACGTGTAGTGATGCATGATCGCGTCGTTCCAGGGTGGACAAGGGCCGTCGTAGCCGAAATAGTCGCCCGACATCGATGCGTCGCTGGCAAACCAGCCGGTGAAGTCATTGATTCCCTGCTTCGCGCCGGCCAGTGCCTGCGGACCGGTCTTGCCGCGCGGTGTCACGCCATCGGCGAATTCGCCGCGCGTGATCGAGTGCCGCGTTGGCGCGACGTCGACGAGGACCCAGTGAAAGAACTCGACTCGCGCGAGGCCGGCCGGAACTTCGCGTCCTTCCTGGTTGACGTCGTCGCCCTTCGACGGCACGTCGGCGTCGACGCACAGCAATGCGAACGAGCGTGTCGCAGGCGGCACCTCGCTCCAGGTGAAATCGGGGTTGCGATTGGTTGACAGCGCGACGTGCGACACCGGATCGGGGCGGCCGAACGCGAACTCGGGCGGGATCGGCGCACCGCTCGTGAATGCGGTGGTTTCGAATTTCATCACGATCTCCAGTGCGGCGGAATCGTCTTGTCGAGATAGGGAAGCGCTTCCATGCGCGCCTTCCATCCGCGCAATTCCGGCGTCAGCATTGCATCGGCGTTGAAGTCGGGAAGCCGCGTCTGGCAACGATTCATGGCGGCCACGAAGGGATAGAACGCGAAATCCGCCGCCGACAGCGGTCCAACGAGGAAGTCTCCGGCAAGGTAGCGCGTGAACAGCGCGTATTCCTCGACGACCGTATCGCGCCCCTTGGCGAGCCTTGTGTCGTCGCGGCCTTCCGGCTGCGGATGAAACGCCTCCTCGACAATGGGATCGATCGCCTTGTCGAAATAGTTGTCGCACTCTGAAACCAGTCGTCGCACGGTCGCGCGCATGCGCGCATCGCCGGGAAAGAGCGGCGCGCCGCGACCCGGATACGCATCCTCCAGGTACTCGACGATCGCGTTCGATTCATACAGCACGAAATCGCCGTCGACGATCGTCGGCACGCGGTGCCGCGGATTGATCGCGACGAATTCGGGCTTGCGCGTGTCCCCCGTGGAAAACGACAGGACCTTGCGCTCGTAGGCGATGCCCTTGCATTCGAGTGCAAGCTGCACGCGCCACGCGTAGGGAGATCCCGAACCATAGTAGAGCGTCAATGCCATCGCGTACTCGCTTTCGAAGTGGATGAGGCCGTTCTCACTTGGCCTTCGGTTGCAGCGTCTGCAGCGCGGCCTGTTGCAGCTCGAGCGTCTTGACGCTCATCTGCATCATCGACAAGCTCATCGCCAGCCAGTTCTCGACGACTTTAAGCTCGGCGATCTTGCGCTCGACCTGCGCGGGATCGATGCTGGCGAACATCATCGCCGGGTTGGGGAATGCAACCGGCGCGGCGCCGGCGGCAGCGGCCCCCGGCATGCCGGGAAGTCCGAATCCCGGCATCGGCACGCCCATCGGGTTCCACAGCCTCTGCATGAACTCGGCCGCGTCCTGTGGGGAGAACGTGAACGGTCCGGCAGCGGGTTTTTTCTCGGGGGCATCGGTCATGGGGTATCACTCCGGACGGGCGTCGCGCGCCCGCGGCTTCGATTGCAGGGCCGGCGCGGTAATATCGTCCCTCATGACGGACTCCCGCGCAACCTTCATCGCGTCGCTCGCCTCGATTGCAGGTCCCGCCAACGTCCTGACCGCCGCTGCCGATGTCGAACCCTACGTCAACGATTGGCGCGGCCGTTATCACGGCAGCGCGCTCGCCGTCGTGCGTCCTGCAAACGTTGCCGAAGTCTCGGCGATCGTTCGGAGCTGTGTCGGCGTCGGCGTGGCGATCGTCGCGCAAGGCGGCAATACCGGGATGGTTGGAGGCGCCACGCCCCTCGCCGGTCGCGAACAGGTCGTCGTGTCGCTGGCGCGGATGCGCGCGGTGCGCGCGATCGACACCGCGAACGCGACGATCACCGTCGAGGCCGGCGTCACGCTGGCGGCGACCCAGGCCGCTGCCAAGGAAGCGGGTATGCGGTTCCCGCTGTCGCTTGCGTCGGAAGGCAGTTGCACCATCGGCGGCAACCTGTCGACCAATGCCGGCGGCACCGCGGTGCTGCGCTTCGGCAATGCGCGCGACCTCGTGCTGGGCCTCGAAGTCGTATTGCCGGACGGCGAATGCTGGAACGGCTTGCGCGGCTTGCGCAAGGACAACTCCGGCTACGACCTGAAGCACTGGTTCGTCGGCGCTGAAGGCACGCTCGGCATCATCACTGCCGCGGTGCTGAAGCTCTTTCCCGAACCGCGCGCGCAGTCGACGGCGATCGTCGGCGTGCCGGGTGTCGCGTCGGCGGTGGCGTTGCTCGGACTGTTGCGTGAGCGCCTCGGAGACCGCCTCGAAGGATTCGAGCTCATTTCGGCGTTCGCGCTGGCACTTTCGCGCAAGCATCATCCTTCGCCCGACCCGTTGCCGGGGATGCCCTGGTACGTTCTGGTGCAGGCGAGCGATAGCGCCGAAGGCGCGGCGCTCGCCACGCAGTTGGAGGCGGCGCTCGCCGCGGCAGTGGAACGCGAGGTCGCGGTCGACGCGAGCATCGCGCAGACGCTGGCGCAAGCCGACGCGCTGTGGGCGTTGCGCGAGAACATTTCGGAGGCACAGCGCCGCGAAGGCCCCAACATCAAGCACGACATTGCGTTGCCGGTGTCGGCGATCCCGCGCTTCCTGCAGGAAGCGGAGAAGCTGCTGCGCGCCGCGCTACCCGGCGTACGCTTCGTGGTATTCGGTCACCTCGGCGACGGCAACCTGCACTACAATCTGGCCGCGCCCGAAGGCGCCGATGCCGATGCCTTCATGCACGGCACCGCGCTCGCCAACCGCATCGTGCACGACCTCGTCATGGCTTTCGGCGGCTCGATCTCCGCCGAACACGGAATCGGACAACTGAAACGCCTTGAGCTCGCCCACTACAAGACCTCGCTGGAAATCTCGCTGATGCAGAAGCTCAAGCGCGCGCTCGACCCGCACGACCTGTTCAATCCCGGCAAGGTCGTCGGCTGATGGGCAAGATCGTCTTCTGGCTGGTCGTCATCTTCGGTGCGCTGTTCGTACTGCGGCTCGTCAATGCGTCGAAGGCACGGCGACGCGCCGGGAATGGACCCACCCCCGCCGCCACGGGCGTGCCGATGGTGCAATGCAGGGAATGCGGCGTGTTCCTGCCACGGGGCGAAGCGTTGCCCACCGCCGACGGCTTTCGCTGCAACGATGGCGTTTGTGGTACGCGACGTTGACGAAACCGCCGCTCATCCCGCATAACGCCCGCATGGCGCAGACAACCCCCGCGATTCCCCCGTTCGAGCCACCGCCGATGCCGCTTTCGGTGGCGGACTCGAGCCGCCGCATCCTGTGGATCATCGCGCTGTACCGCGCCGTATGTGCCGCGGTGCTGCTCGGCATCGCGCTGCTGATCGACTTGAAGGCGATCCAGATCAGCGCGCCAAATGCGTTCGTCACCGGCGCTGCGCTGTATTTCTTCTTCAGCCTTGCCGCGTTCTGGTGGATGCAGACGGACCGCGTGATGCCGTCGGTGTCGCACGTGGCGTCGGGATTGCTCGCCGGCGACATCTTCTTCCTCGCCTTGATCATCATCGCCGGCGGCAATGCGGTCGCGCCTCTGCCGATTGTATTGTTCCCGCAGCTGGCGGCGAGCGGCTGGCTGTTGCGTCCGCGCACCGCGTTCTTCCACGCGTCACTCGCCACCGTGGTACTGCTCGGCCTCGACACGCTACGCGCAATCGAAGGCCAGATCGGCGCGACGCAGCTCTTCCAGACCGGACTCGTCGGCTTCGGCTATTTCGCGACCGTTGGCATCGCCGTCGCGCTTGGGCGCTATACGAAGGCGTCGGAAGACCTCGCCGCGCAGCGCGGCATCGATGTCGCCAATCTCGAGCAGGTCAACCGGCTGATCATCCAGGACATGCAGGACGGCGTGTTGGTGGTCGACCTGAATGGCGTCGTGCGGGGCCACAACGCGCAAGTGACGCGGCTGCTGGGCGG
>JBEPUM010000084.1:0-14367 GCA_041691515.1 Pseudomonadota bacterium
ACGAACGCAAACGGATTGAGCCAGCCGGTCTGTCCGCCCGCCCCCGCCGTGAGCAGCACCAACCCGTCGGCACCCGCCTCGGCCGCGCGCTCGGCGTGGCGAATGCTGGCGACGTCGGCGAGCACCAGTGCGCCGGCATCATGCAACGGCGCGAGCACGGCCGCAGGCGAGCCGACGCTGGTGATGACGAGTTCGGGCGCATGCCGCAGCAGCGCCCGCAAATCCTGTTCGAGCCGGGCGTTCGAGCGATGCACGATCAGATTCGCGCAAACCGGCGCAGCCGCGCGCCCGGTGTCGTCGGCGTGACGGCGCAGTTGCGTGTGCATGTCTCCGAGCCATGCATCGAGCTGTTCAGGGCTTCGGCAATTCACCGTCGGAAACGATCCGATCACGCCGTTGCAGCAGGCAGCCACCACAAGATCGACGCCCGAGACGAGAAACATCGGCGCCGCGATCAACGGAAGCCTCAGGCGATCGCGAAAGCGCGTCAGGTGGTCGGTCTGCAAAATCCTGCGTCCTGACTTGAGTGCGGGTTGCGATGTGTTAGCGTTCCCAAAATATTGGCACGAACTGATGCCGATGACAAAGCTGGCGGGAGGACACCATGGGCGATCCGCTCTATACGTTTCCGACGGTCTGCGAGCAGACATTGCGGGCGCTGGCACGCTATCCGTCGCGCACCGCATTCAGCTGGCCCGGCGGTTCGCTCACCTATCAGGGCGCGACCGACCTGATCGGACAAATCCAGAGCGTGTTCGTGCGGCTCGGGCTGCAACCCGGCACCCGCGTCGCTTTCCTCACCGCCAATCGCGCCGATACCTGGTGTGCCGGCGTCGCCGCGCAATTGTCGCGGCTCGCGATCACCTGGCTGCATCCGCTGGGATCGCTCGACGATCAACTGTTTCAGATCGAGGACTCCGAAGCGCAGATGCTGGTGATCGATGCCGCCAGCTTCCGCGATCGCGGCGGCGAACTGGCGGCGAAGGCTTCCGGTCTGAAAGCGGTCTTTACGCTCGGAGCCGCTGGCTATGGTGTTGATCTCTTGCAAGCCATCGACGGCACGGGCAGCGTCACGCCACGGTGCCTCGCCGGCGCCGATGACATCGCGACGCTGAACTATACCGGCGGCACCACCGGAAAATCGAAGGGCGCGCTGCGTTACCATCGCGAGTACGGCGGCTTTGCCAATGCCATTCTTGCCGATTTCGAAATCCCGGACACGCCGAGCTATCTCACGGTGGCGCCGATCAGCCATGTCGCGGGCACCAAGGTGCTGCCGACCCTGATGCGCGGCGGCACCGTCCACATGCTGAAAGGGTTCGACCCGGAAGCGGTGCTCAGCACCATCCAGCGCGAGCGCATCAACTTCACGCTGTTCGTGCCCACCATGATCTATGTTTTGCTGGATCATCCGAGCTTGCCGAAGACCGATATGTCCTCACTCGAACTGCTGTTGTACGGCGCCTCGCCGATGTCGCCGAGCCGGCTGGTCGAAGGCATCGAACGGATCGGGCCGGTATTCTCGCAGCTCTACGGGCAGACCGAATGCTACCCGGCGTCGGTGTTGCGCAAGGCGGATCACGATCCGAAAAACCCCGAACTGTTTCTGTCCTGCGGTTTTCCCATCGCCGCCTGTCAGATGAAAGTTCTCGACGACGACGATCGAGAAGTCACGACCGGCGAGTCTGGCGAAATCTGCATCCGCGCCACGCATGTGATGGCGGAATACTGGAAGCGGCCCGAGCAGACCGCGGAGACGCTCAAGAACGGCTGGCTGCACACCGGTGACATCGCAAAAGCCGACGAGCGCGGCTACCTGTACATCCTCGACCGCAAGAAGGACATGATCGTCTCCGGCGGCTTCAACATCTTCCCCCGCGAAGTGGAGGATGTTCTCTCGACCCATGCCGATGTGGCGATGGTCGCTGTCGTTGGCGTGCCCGACGACAAATGGGGTGAGGCCGTCACGGCGATCGTGGTGGCACGCGCGGGCGCGCAGCCGAACGAACAGGCACTGATCGATCTGGTCAAACAGCGCAAGGGATCGGCGCACGCGCCAAAGCACATCAAATTCGTCACCGAGTTGCCGATGACCGGTGTCGGCAAGGTCGACAAAAAGGTGCTGAAGGCGAGTTTTTGGGCCGGACGCGAACGGATGGTCGGATAGTTATCCGCGGCTCGGGTTATTCGTCTCCGATCCGCGCGCTCCACGCCCCCAGTGCTGCGCGGAATTCGGCCGGCGCAGGCTGGGTCTCGAAGCACACAGCGTCCTTTGCCGGCTGAATCCAAGGCTGCGCGCTGCGCATGTAGATGTGCGCGGCCGGCACCAGCCACGACGTATCATCCAGCGTTCCCGCGCGAAGGTTGACAACTTCGGGCCGCCCCTCACGTTCGCCGTAAAGGCGGCTACCGCAATCGTCGCAAAACCGGGACGTCACCTTCGCACCCGATGGCGAAACGTGATGCCACCCCTTCGGCTCACCTTTTGTAATTTGAAAATCCTTGGTCGCTATTGGCATGTTCATAGCGAACGCGCTGCCGGATGCCCGCTGACAGTTGGTGCAGTTGCAGGTGTAGAGCGCCAACGGCCAATCGGCGATTTCGTAGCGGATCGCACCGCAGGAGCAACCGCCGGTCAACGGAAATGTCAGTCGCTGCGAAGTCATGCCGGACTCCCTCAACAAACGATTCAAGCGGAGTGCGAGATATCAGAATCGGAGCCCTACCGCTTCTCGATCACAAGACTCTGCACCGCACGGCCGAAATAGCCCTTGATATCTGCGAGACGCGCAATCGCAAGACCAGCGCCATCGGGGCCGATGGTAGACTCCGCGTCGAGCAAAATCCATTCGCCGACCGGCTCACGCGCCATGCTGACCGTCAAGTCCGCATTGATGAAGGTCCACTGCCGGAAATCCAGTACCGCGGATGTGCCGTTGCAAAAATCCGCGGCGATCACCGCGCGCATCGCCTGCGAGATCGCCGCGCCCTCCACCATAGGCCTGATAGCACGATACCAGATCGCGCCCGGCCCCGGCACACCGAAGTCGCCCCGCGCTGCGCGCATCGAGATCGCGCCGACGAAGGGGCTCGAGGAAAATTTCGGCTCGATCAACCGGCTTTCTTCCGGGCTCGGCAACGTCACTGGCGCGTCTGAAATATCCGGCGGCAACAATTGACGTTCGCTGCGGATTTTCAGAACCGTCGCCCGCACGACAAGCGTATCGCCAGCGAGAAGCCTGACCTCGCACAATTGAATCTTGCGGCCTTCGCGCAGCACTTCGGTTGCAAAGGTCAGCGGCGCGACCGGGACCGGCCGCATCAGGTCGATGGTGACGCGCGCGATCTGCATCGGGGCCGGCGTGGGGATTTGCTCGGCGGCCCACGTCACCAGCGCTGCCGGGGCCGAACCATGCTGCATGGTCGGCGACCAAGGCCCTGCGGCATCCGGGCTGGTTTCCACGTTGCGGCCGTCGACGCGGAAGATGGCGTTCATCGGACGAGCATCACAGCGCGGGATCGACCGCGTCGTCGTATTCTTGTCTGAAACGCGCGATCAGCTCGGCCGCTGGCAGGATCTTGCCGACGCTGCCGACGCCCTGCCCGCTGCCCCAGATTTCCTTCCACGCCTTGGGCTTGGCGCGCTCGCCCGACGCATCGGTGCCAAAACTCATCTTCGACGCATCGGAGGTCGGCAGATTGTCCGGGTCCATGCCGGCCGCGACGATCGAGGGTTTGAGGTAATTGCCGTGCACGCCGGTGAACAAATTCGAGTAGACGATGTCCTCCGCCGTCGATGAGGTGATCATCTCCTTGTAGCCCGGCACGGCATTGGCCTCGGCAGTCGCAATAAAGGCCGAGCCGATGTAGGCGAAGTCGGCGCCGAGCACGCGCGCGGCGCGGATAGCGCGGCCGTTACCCATCGCACCCGACAACGCGATCGGACCATCGAACCAGCGCCGCGTCTCGGCCACGAACGGAAACGGCGAGATTTCGCCGGCGTGGCCGCCCGCGCCCGCCGCCACCAGGATCAGACCGTCGGCGCCCTTCTCGATCGCCTTGTGTGCGAACTTCTGGTTGATGACGTCGTGAAACACGACGCAGCCCCAGCCGTGCGCGGCCTGATTGAGCTCCTCGCGTGCGCCGAGCGACGTGATCATCATCGGCACCTTGTGCTTCTCGCAAAGCGCGAGATCCTGATCGAGCCGGTTGTTGGATTTGTGAACGATCTGGTTGACGGCGAATGGCGCCGACAGCCGGTCTGGATGTGCCTTGTCGTGCGCCGCGAGTTCTTCCCTGATCCGATGCAGCCACTCGTCGAGCAGCGCCGGAGGCCGCGCGTTCAGCGCCGGAAACGAGCCGACAATACCCGCCTTGCACTGGGCAATCACGAGATCGGGCACCGAAATGATGAACAACGGCGCACCGATCACCGGCAAGGACAGACGGCCCTTGAACAAAGCAGGCATGGACATTCAGAAAACCCCGAAATGGATCGGGCGCCGCGAGCGCACCCGTAAAAAGATGACAACCGTCCTACCAAAGCAATTGCCGGACCGCCACGCAAGATCGTCCGCAAAACGGCATAGGTATTACTGGCAGATCGCGCGGGTGACGTAGTTGTCGGTACGGCAGTCGTCGGGCTTGCGCTGACGACCGGGGATCAGCGCCTTCGCCGAACAGGTCTCGGCGGAATCGGTATCGACGCTCTTGCCTTCCTTGAAGCCCTTGCTCTGACACAGCTTGTCCGCCGCCGCCTTGCAGTCAGGCGCACCGTTGGCGGAGACAGGGCAAGCCACCCGGCCACTGACTCCGGGTGATTTCGCCAGACGGGATAATGCGTCCGCCGCGCTCTTGGTAACGTCGCCGGCCCGGCTGTTGAAATCCTCGATCGCCTGCCCGGTACTTTTCATTTCCGGCAACACCGACGAAGGATGCTTGAACAGTTTTCCGAGTTCGTTGATCAGCCCTGGATTTTCCTTGTGCGGCGGCTCAGCAAGAACTGGCGCTGCGGCCGGCGGCTCGCCCTGCGGCACTTGCTCCGATTGAGGCGGCGGAGCAGGCGCCTGAGGCGCGGCAGCCTGGCTCCACGCCGAATCCGTCATTGCGATCGTCACCAGAAGTATCGTTGGCAGCAGCGTCGCGGCGATCCGGCTGCATCGCGTGGTCGGAAGCGGAGCGCCTGGCCAATGATCCATCGGATAAGTTTATCCCGCTCCGATCAGAGGTAAAGAACTTCCGCTTACATCAGTTTGAACGCGAGCACGAAGCCGAGCACGAGGACCGCGGCGCCGAGCGCGACCCACAGTCCAAGCCGCTTCTCGATTTCCGCCCGGATGACGTCGCCATAGCGATTGAGCAAAATAGCCACGATAAAAAAGCGGCCGCCCCGCGCGATGATCGAGCAGAGAATGAATAGCCAGATATTATAGCCGGCAAAGCCCGAGGTGATGGTGACCAGCTTGTAGGGGATCGGCGTCAGGCCTTTGCCGATAATGATCCACGCACCCCAATGCGCATACGACGCACGGAACGCCTCGACCTTGTCGCCGAGTCCATAAAGCTGAATCAGCCAGTGCCCAAGCGAGTCATAGAGAAGGGCACCGATCGCGTAACCCAGCATCCCGCCGGCCACGGATGCAACCGTGCACAGCATGGCGAACAGCCACGCCCGCTGCGGCCGCGCCAGCGACATCGGCAGCAGCATGATATCGGGCGGGACAGGGAAGAATGAGCTTTCCGCGAAAGCCACCGCTGCCAGAATCCAGAGCGCGTAAGGCTTGTCGGCGGCGGCGATACACCAGTCATACATTCGTCTCAGCATGGCGCGATGAACCACTGCGCGGCGGATTTGTCCATGCCGGGAATTCAGGATTTCAATGGCGCTTGCGCAGCCGGTGGGCCTCGAGCGCGACAATTGGTCGCCGCGCGACTTTTGTGGACGGCTTGGCCGGTTTCGCCGAAGTTTTTGGCAACTTTTCGGCGATCCCCAGCATACGCTCACGACGCGCCATCTCGGCCCAGACATCTTCCGGACGGACCCCGGCGCTCGCCCATAGCACGGTGAGATTGTAAAGCAGGTCGGCGCTCTCGCGGATCACCGCGTCGGTCTTGCCGTTGACGGCATCGATCACGACCTCGATGGCCTCTTCGGCCAGTTTCTTGGCCATTTTCGAGGGACCACGCTGGAACAGCCGTGCGGTTCGCGACGTGGCGGGATCGAGGTCCCGGGCCGCGATTACCGCCTGATAAAGCCGGTCGACCGAATCACTCATGTGGCCACGCTAGCGGAAACCCATGGCTAGCGTGTTAACGGCGGAAATTAGCCGAAAACGAAACAGGCCGCCGGATTGCCGGCGGCCTGTGTCAGGAACGGCTTGTTCGCCGCGTACGACCGTCAATAGGGAATGATATTCCCGCCGGGATCGAGGTAGCTGCCGCCGCCGCCATAGCCGTATGCGCCGCCGTAGGGCGATGCATAGCGCGGGCCGCCGTAATAGCCCGGGCCGCCGTCGTAGTAAGCCGGGCCGCCGTAATAATCATACGCATCGCGGCGAGACTGGGAGGCGGCAATCGCGCCGACGGTCCCAACGATGCCGGCAAATGCCGCAGCCGCCGCGGCACCGCCGCCGCCATGGCCGCGATGATGATATCGGCGTTGCGAACTGAAGTCCGTTATCCCACTGGAAGACCCGGTGGCCGACATACCCTTGGCAGACGTTCCTGCGAAGGACGGGCCAGCCGCCGTCAAAGCTATTGCCGCAACCGTCGCAAAAACGACGCTCCGGCCGGTTGAGGACGTGAAATCGTTGCGCGTCAACATCTGAAATATCCTTTATGACATCGATGGCGTTCGGGCCCGATGGGCCGCTGCCTAGACAACCCCCAAGTTCACATTGGGTTCCAGACCCCGAATGCAAGCTGAACGACCCATGACAAAATCGTGACGGTCATCCCGCGTTCAGATTGGCTTGGCTAGACTGAGTTATGAAACCTGCGCGCGCTCGCACACCCGTGCGGCGCACCGACTGTCGTTATATTTCGATGCAAATGCGTTCGGCGCATCTTCTATGGTCTGTCTTGCTGGTGCTCCTGAGCGCGGCCGGTGTTGCGCGCTTCGGCATCGCCGACAGCCGGGCCGATACCCCCGCGCCGATTGCGATCGAACTCTTGCTCGATCGTCCGATCGATGCCGCTGTGGCGCCGGTGGTGCTGGGCTCGACCAGGGGATTGTTCCGCGCGGAAGGCTTGAAGGTCGCCACCGCGGTCGCCGCGGGCTCGCCGGACGCCATCGCACGCGTCGCAGCCGGCAAGGCGGATCTCGCACTAGCCGACATCAACGCCCTGATCCGCTTTCGCGACAAGGCAGGCGCGCCGCCGGTCAAGGCGGTGTTCGTGCTGTTCGACAAGGCGGCCTATGCCTTCATCGCGCGCAAGAGCCGGGGCATCAATGCGCTGTCCGACATCGAGGGCAAGACGGTTGGCGTCGCCGATGACGATCTGTCCATCAGATTGTGGCCCGCGCTCGCACAGCGAAACGGATTGAAGCTCAAGACCGTGAAAGAGGAGCGTATCAGTCCGGCGGTTCGCGAACCGATGCTGTCGGCGGGCCAGCTCGATGCCATTTCCGGGCTCTCGTATCTGTCGGCGATCGACCTGCGCAATCGCGGCATCCCGGCCGACGATATCGCGGTGCTGCGATTTGCCGACTATGGCTGCGCCGCCTACGGCAAGGTCCTGATCGTCAACCCGAAGTTCGCCGCCGACAAGCCCGACGCGGTCAAAGCCTTTGTGCGCGCGGTGATTGCCGGGCTGCGACTCACTGTCAAAGCGCCCACGCAGGCCGTCGACGATGTACTGACCCGGATGGATGGCGGCGGAACGCGTGCTATCGAGCTCGAGCGCCTGCACGCCGTGCTGAGCGACAATATCCTGACCGGCGAAGTCAAGCATAACGGCATTGGGAGCATCGACCCGGTCCGGTTCGAGACCTCGCTCGATCAGATCGCCGAAGATTACAAATTCCGCAGTCGTCCCGGTGTCACCGATATTTTCGACGACAGTTTTTTGCCACCAGCCGCTGACCGCAAGGTCACCCAGGCCGAATAAGCCGCTGTATTCCACAACCGATCCCTGATTAGATTGTCGTCAATCCTTCCCATCCGCAGCGACGATTCTTCGTTGCGGAATGTCGGCCGTTGCGACCCGCAAGAGCATTTCCCGATGTCGATGTTTCGTCTTTACACGCGCGTTCTTGAATTGCTCGGCAAGGAAGCGCGGCTTGGCTGGATGCTTGCCGGCGCAAATCTGTTGCTGGCCGGCGCGCAGTTCGCCGAACCGGTCCTGTTCGGCCGCATCGTCGATGTGCTTTCCGGCAATCCAGCCGCGGGTCCGTTCGGCACGACCTCGACTTCGCCGTGGCCGCTGCTGGCGGCGTGGGTCGGCTTCGGGCTGTTCACCATCCTGTGCGGCGTGACCGTGGCGCTGCAAGCCGATCGCCTCTCCCATCGCCAGCGCCAGGCGGTGCTGACCGGCTACTTCGAGCACATCATGCAGTTGCCGCTGACCTACCACACCGGCACCCATTCCGGCCGCCTGATGAAGGTGATGCTGCAAGGCACCGATGCGCTGTGGCGGCTGTGGCTCGGGTTCTTCCGCGAACATTTCGCCGCGATCATGTCGCTGGTGGTGTTGCTGCCGCTGTCGCTCTACATCAATTGGCGGCTGGCGATCTTGCTGTTCGCGCTTTGCCTCGTGTTCACGGTGCTGACGACGCTGGTCGTCCGCAAAACGTTCGAGATGCAGGACGAGGTCGAAGCCCATTTTAGCGATCTTTCCACACGCGCCTCCGACGCGCTCGGCAACGTCGCGCTGGTGCAGAGCTTCGTTCGTGTCGACGCCGAGGTTCAGGGCCTGCGGTTCGTCGCCGACAAGCTACTGGCGGCGCAGATGCCGGTGCTGTCGTGGTGGGCCATCGTCACCGTGATGACGCGCGCCTCGACCACCATCACCATCCTTGCGATCTTCTGCGTCGGCATCGTGCTGCATCAGGAGGGTACCACCTCGGTCGGCGAGATCGTGATGTTCGTGAGCTTCGCAACCATGCTGATCCAGCGGCTGGAGCAGGTGGTCGCTTTCATCAACAGCGTGTTCATGGAGGCGCCGCGCCTCAAGGAATTCTTCAACGTGCTCGACGCCGTCCCGGCGGTGCGCGACCGGCCTGACGCCATCGACCCCGGACGATTGCAGGGCCTCGTCGAATTCAACGACGTATCGTTTTCGTATGACGGCAAGCGCCCAGCCGTGGAAGATGTGTCGTTTGTCGCGCTGCCCGGCCAGACCATCGCGCTGGTGGGGCCGACCGGCGCCGGCAAGTCGACCGCCATCGCGCTGTTGCACCGGGCATTCGATCCGCAATCCGGCATCATCAAGATCGACGGCATGGATATTCGCGCGCTGACCCTGACGGCGCTGCGGCGAAACATCGGCGTGGTGTTCCAGGAGGCGCTGCTGTTCAACCGCTCGATCGCGGAGAATCTGCGTGTCGGCAAGCCCGATGCCACCGAAGACGAGATGCGGCTCGCGGCGGCACGCGCCCAGGCGCTGGAATTCATCGAGCGCGGCGACAAGAAATTCGACACCAACGCGGGCGAGCGCGGCCGCATGCTGTCCGGCGGCGAGCGGCAGCGATTGTCGATTGCCCGCGCGCTGCTAAAAGATCCGCCGATCCTGATCCTCGACGAGGCCACGAGCGCGCTCGACGCGGTAACCGAAGCAAAGGTCAATGCCGCGCTCGATGAGGTGATGAAGGGACGCACCACATTCGTGATCGCGCACCGGTTGTCCACTATCCGTAACGCCACACGCATTCTGGTTTTTGAAAACGGACGCGTGATCGAAAGCGGAACCTTTGATGAACTGGTGGCGAAGGGAGGTCACTTCGCTCAACTCGCAAAGGCCCAGTTCATGGTGCAGGACGGTTCCCAAGGTAGCTCCCAAGCCAGCTTGCCGCCATCGCACGCCGCAATTGCACCTGTCAGGATTTAGTGACCGTCGAAATTCGGCCCCTTTCATCGGGGATTTAGGCACCGGGCCACTGTTCTGGCTTGCCAAGCCAGTATAGGTTGGAGCCGCCGTAACCGACGGCGCCGGACACGCTTGAAACCCGAAAAAAGCAGGCCTCCTTGTCAAAGGCGGGTCTCAAAGGACCGGAATCGGATCGTGCATTCCTTTATCGCCCTGTTTCGCAAATCATCATCGATCTGGATGGTCCTCGCGGCCGGATTGATCGTCTCGATCGCTTCGCCGCGCGTGGCGCATGCCACCGAAGCTCATCTTCTAATCGAGGCCGATACGGGCAAGGTGCTGGAGGCCGAGAACGCAACCTATCCATGGTATCCGGCGTCGCTCACCAAGCTGATGACGGCCTACGTCACCTTGAAGGCGGTGAAGGACGGACGGATCACGCTCGACACACTGTTCACGGTGTCGCCGATCGCAGCTTCGCAGTCGCCCTCAAAGATGGGCTTCCGGCCCGGCACACAGGTGACCGTGGATAACGCGCTGAAGATGATGCTGGTGAAATCGGCGAACGACATGGCCGTCGTGCTTGCCGAAGGCGTCGGCGGTTCGATCGACGGCTTCTCGGCTGAAATGAATGCGACCGCGCAGCGGCTCGGCATGACGCAGACGAGCTATGTCAACCCGAACGGCCTTCCCGCCGACGGCCAGATAACCTCGGCGCGCGACATGGCCATCCTCGCCCGCGCGATCATTCAAGACTTGCCCGAATACGAATATTTCGTGCACATCCCTTCGATCCGCTACGGCCGCAAGGTAACGCATAACTTCAACAAACTCATCGGACGCTTTCCAGGCGCCGACGGTTTCAAGACCGGGTTCATCTGTGCATCCGGCTATAATCTCGTTGGATCGGCGACGCGCAACGGCAAGCGCCTGATCGCGGTGGTGCTCGGAACGTCGTCAGGAACGATGCGCGCCGTCCGAGCCGCGCAGATGCTGGAGCGCGGCTTTGCCAACAACACCCTGTCATGGCTGCGCCCGGCGCTCGGCACGGTCGATAAGCTGGCGCCGATTGCCGCCGCGCCTCCTAATCTGCGCGACGAAATGTGCGGGCCGAAACGCAAGCATCCTGCCAGCGACGAAGACGAAGAGTCTGTCGTCAGCAATTCGTCCGCTGGCGGGGAAGCCGTGATGTCATTTTTCGCAACCGGCGCGCAGCCGCCGACGTTGCGGCCGGTGGATATGATCGCGGCAGCCGCCGCCCCTTCGGACCCCATTGTCGTCTACACCGGGCCGACGCGAACCGGAGCCGCCATTGCCGCCGCTGCCGACGCCGATGCCGCGCGGGACGCTCCGCCAAAAGGCAAACGGGCGAAGGTCGCTCGCAAGAAGCGTGGCGGCGCAGCCGCGCCGAAGGCCGAAGCCAATGCCGACCCGAAAGGCAAGCAGCGGGTTTCGATAACAATCAAGCCCGAGCCGAAGCCGGCAGGGCGCGCCAAGGGAGCTGCTGTCAAGCGGGCCGACTCCAAGTCTTCTGACGCCAAGCCCACGGCTACCGCCGAGAAGCCCAAAACGGCCCGGGGTGCCAAGGGCAAGCCCAAGCCGAAGAACGCCACAACCGGCGAGGCCAAGCCGGCCGGCGACCAGAAGCCCCGCACCTGACACCGCTGCCGGCGCGACAACGCACCGCACACCGCGCTGTTTAGAGAACTGCGGCGCGCAGCCGCTTGCCTTGGATGGGCGCTTTGCTCAATAATTCCCTCAACAGGACATTCCGCAACGACGCGGGATGACAGAGGGGGAGTACCATGGAGCGCATCTGGCTGAAGCAGTATCCCGCCGGCGTGCCCGCCGACATCGACACCTCGCAATACGCCTCGCTGGTCGAATTGCTCGAAGAGAGCTTTGCGAAATTCCGGGATCGCAAGGCCTTCATCTGCATGGACAAGGCGATCACGTATCGCGAGCTTGATGAAATGTCGCTGGCGCTTGGCGCTTATCTGCAAAGCAAAGGCCTGAAAAAAGGCGCGCGTGTCGCGCTGATGATGCCGAACGTGATGCAATATCCGGTGTCGACGGTGGCCGTGCTGCGCGCCGGCTATGCGGTGGTCAACGTCAATCCGCTCTACACGCCGCGCGAGTTGGAGCACCAGCTCAAGGATTCCGGCGCGGAAGCGATCATCGTGCTGGAGAACTTCGCACCCACCGTGCAGCAGGTTCTTGCGAAAACCAGCGTCAAGCACGTTATCGTCGGCAGCATGGGCGACCTGCTCGGCTTCAAGGGCGTGATCGTCAATTTCGTCGTGCGCAAGGTCAAGAAGATGGTCCCGCCCTCGTCGATTCCGGGCGCGGTCAAATTCAACGACGCTCTCGCAGCCGGACGCAGCATGAAGCTCAACAAGCCGAAGCTCGCTTCCGACGACGTGGCCTTCCTGCAATATACCGGCGGCACGACCGGCGTATCGAAGGGCGCGACGCTGCTTCATCGCAATATTCTCGCCAACGTGCTGCAGAACGACGCCTGGCTGCAACCGGCGCTGAAGAAGCCGCCCCACGTGGAGCAGCTCTTTATCGTCTGCGCGCTGCCGCTCTATCACATCTTCGCGCTGACGGCGTGCTTCATGCTGGCGATGCGCGCCGGTGGCGTCAATCTGCTGATCCCGAACCCGCGCGACATGCAGGGCTTCATCAAGGAGCTTGCGAAATATCAGGTCAACAGCTTCCCAGCGGTCAACACGCTTTACAATGGATTGCTGAACTCGCCCGGCTTCGACAAGCTCGACTTCTCCAAGCTCAAGACCTCGTTCGGCGGTGGCATGGCGACGCAGAAGGCGGTGGCCGAGAAGTGGCTAAAGACGACGGGCTGCGCGCTATCGGAAGGCTACGGCCTGTCGGAAACCTCGCCGACGCTGACCTGCAACCCTGCCGATACCGACAAGTTCTCGGGCTCGATCGGCCTTCCCGTCTCATCGACCTACATCTCGATCCGCGACGATGACGGCAACGAGGTGCCGCTCGGCCAGCCCGGTGAGATCTGCGCCAAGGGGCCGCAGGTGATGGCAGGCTACTGGAACAGGCCCGATGAAACCGCGATGGTGATGACGTCGGACGGCTTTTTCCGCACCGGCGATATCGGTGTGATGTCCGCCGACGGCTACACCAAGATCGTCGATCGCAAGAAGGACATGATCCTCGTCTCCGGCTTCAACGTCTATCCGAACGAGATCGAGGACGTGATCGCTGGCCATCCGGGTGTGCTGGAATGCGCCGTGATCGGCGTCGAGGATAAAAAGTCGGGCGAAGCGGTGAAGGCCTTCGTGGTCAAGAAAGACCCGAACATCACCGCCGAAGACATCATCAAGTTCTCCGCCACCCAACTCACGGCCTACAAGGTGCCGAAGCAGATCGAATTCCGCGACGCGTTGCCGAAAACCAACGTCGGCAAGATCCTGCGCCGCGAACTGCGCGACGAGAAGAAGCAGGCGGCTGCGTGAGTCTTCTCCCTCGCCCCGCTCTATGCGGGGAGAAGGGCCAAGCCTCTCATCTGCGGCGCACTCGATAAAGGCGTCAAGCCCCTCACCCGGCGCGTATGCGCCGACCTCTCCCCGCAAGAGCGGAGAGAGGTAAGTCAACAATAGCGCTTTCGCTCATGTCTCAATCAAATCTGCCCACACCCGCCAACATCCTCGCGTTCTGGCGCGAGGCCGGCAAAGACCGCTGGCACACAAAGGACGACGCGTTCGACGCTGAGATTCGACGCCGCTTTCTCGACCTGTGGCAACAGGCCGCCGGAGGCGAATTGTCGTCATGGGAAGAGACCGATGACGGCGCGCTGGCGCTACTCATCGTGCTCGACCAGTTTCCGCGCAACATGTTTCGCGGCGATATCAGGACCTTTTCGACCGACGCCAAGGCCCGCGAGATCGCCGCTCGCGCCATCGCGCGCGGTGCCGACAAACGCATCGACCCAGGCCTCATCGAATTCCTCTATATGCCGTTCATGCATTCCGAACAGCTCGCCGACCAGGAGCGCTGCGTGGCACTGTTTCGCAATGGCGGCCGGCCGGATAACGTCAAATTCGCGGAAGTCCATGCCGACATCATCCGGCGGTTCGGCCGCTTCCCGCATCGGAACGCCGTGCTGGGGCGAGCAACTACCGTCGAAGAGCAGGCTTTCCTCGACAGCGGCGGCTTTTCCGGCTGATGACACAACGGTGAACGGCCCTGCGGTTGCCGTTTCCGTCTCCGCCAATATTGTGCCCGATGCCCGCCCGGTCTAAAGACACAACGCACATTTCAGGGAGAATTGACGATGGCTATTAAAGTTGGCGACCGCCTGCCCGA
>JBEPUM010000085.1:0-14194 GCA_041691515.1 Pseudomonadota bacterium
GGGTCAGCCCTTCGATCGCGTGCTCGACCAGCAGGCGAAAAATGGCGAGCCGGGTTTCTTGTGCGAGAGCGGCCAACGCCACGACCGCATACGCGTTGGAATATTGATCAGTAGAGTTGACTGCTGAACTAATTTTCATGATTCCAAATATATGGAATCATTAATGGCTTGTCAAGCCCTGCGCACATTCGATCGATGCCTGGCATTCCAGCATCGGACACCAGTTGCGATCGCGAGGGTATGCACGACGGCGGTTTGGCAAGTCCGTTACCAGTCGATGGCAGAAACGACGCCATCGAGATACTCGTCGTCGAATTCGAGCGCGAGGCAGCCAAGTGGCACACCAAGCCGCCAGACGGAGACAAGCGGCCAACTGAACGGCGCGGATGCTTGGCAGTGACATAGGTCAAAACGCTATACTTGCGCTGTGAACGGCACGACCAAACGCTTTGTCGCACGGCTTGCTCTGCTGGGACTGTTCCTCGCCCAGCTGGCGACGGCTGCCTATGCGTGCCCGCTTATCGAAGCGGCGATGCGTGGTGCGCCAGCACCGCAAGTGGAGATGGCGGCGCCCTGCGACGGAATGACCATGGACGAACCCGTCGTGATGACCGCTCCATGTCTCGATCATTGCAATGTAGGGCTGCAACTCGTCGATACGAACGTTCAGACTCATCAACTGCCCTGCCTTTCGACACACGCGCTTATCGTCGTTCCGCTTCCGACCACGCTTTCGTCAATTGCCGCCTCGACCGCGCCGCTACTCGCGCGCGCCGCATCGCCTCCTGTATTCGCCTCAAGCAATCGCCTGAGGATCTGATTCACCGAGACCCTGGCCCGTCGGCGCCCATGCGCGCCAGGCGGTTCTTTTGCCATTCCTCTCGGATGAGTCATGCCCATCTCGCTTCGCAAGAACGCTTGCCGCTTCTGGGCGGCGACGACTTTACCGGCAGCACTGCTGCTGATGACCGCGCACTCGCTTGCGTGGGGCCAGGGCCCGCTAACGCTGGCTGATGCCCTTCGCATCGCCGAGGCGCGCGCGCCGACACTTGCCGCCAGCACCGCCGCGGCCCAAGGTGCGCGCGAGATGGCGGTCGCCGCCGGACAATTGCCCGATCCGGTATTTCGCGCGGGAGTCGACAACCTGCCGGTCAACGGGCCCGACGCGTTTTCACTGGAGCGGGACTTCATGACCATGCGTCGCGTCGGTCTGATGCAGGAGTATGTCTCCACGGATAAACGGGAGGCACGACAGCAACGCGACATGCGCGAGGCGCGGCGGTTCGAAGCCGAAGGTGAAATGTCGCGTAGCGAAGTCAAGACCGACGTCGCGAGCATCTGGTACGACCGGCTCTTCGCCAAGCGCGCCGAAGCGCTGCTGCAAGGTCTCGCCGACGAGCTGGGCATGCAACAGCGTGCCATCGAGGCACAAATCGCGAGCGGGAAGGCCGTTGCGGCCGATGCACTGGCCGCACGCGCACTGGCGATTCAGACGCAGGACAAGATAACGACCGTGCGCAGGCAACAACAGGCATCAACCGCGCGTCTGGAACGCTGGCTGGGTGATGCTGCGCAGCGCACTGTATCCGACGACACCGCCGGGCCAAGCGAAACAGAGCTCACAGCGCTCGCCGCCCATGAATCGCACGATTTGCACGATATCCCGCACTTGCGGTTGCTCGCCACACAAGTCGCCGTTGCCGACGCGGACGTCACGGTGGCGGAACAAAACCGCACGCCGAACTGGAGCTGGGAAATCGCCTACGCGCAGCGCGGACCTTCGTATTCCAACATGATCTCGGTGGGTGTCAGCGTGCCCATCCCCATCAACCGTGGCAGCCGCCAGGACCGCGAGCTCGCCGCCCGCCTCGCACAACGCGACCAGGCACGAGACCTCCTCGAGGACGCCCGACGTCGCCATAACGCCGCATTCAATGCGTTGCGCATCGATTGGCAATCATTGACTGACCGCGAGCGCGAGCTGCAAGCGTCGTTACTCCCGGTGGTGCAACAGCGCGCTGACGCGCAACTCGCGGCCTATCGGGGTGGCCAACAAAATTTGGGTGCGGTGCTTGAAGCTCGCCGCGCCGAAGTCGATGCGCGCCTGCAGATACTGGACCTCGAGCGCGATGCAGCCCATGTGTGGTCACAGCTTGAATACACCTACCTCGACGCAGGCACCGAGCGCATGCCGCCGCTCGCAGGGGCACGACCATGAAGCGCATGCGCACATGGATAGGCGCAATCGCGATCCTCGTCGCAATTGCGGCGATTTATGGTGGTTATCGCGTGGGCATCAATCGCGGCATGGCGATAGCCGCGCAAGGGGAGCCTTCCAAAATTGCCGCGACGGCTTCGGACGACAAATCAAATTCGAATGCTCAGAGAAAAGTTTTGTATTGGCATGACCCGATGGTGCCAGGCGCCCGTTTCGACAAGCCGGGTAAATCGCCCTTCATGGACATGCAGCTGGTACCGGTTTACGCGGACGAAGTGAACGCGACCGGCGTCAAGGTCAGCGCTGCAATGTCACAGAATCTAGGATTGCGCACGGGCCTGGTACGCAAAGCGGCACTCGTTACGTCGGTTGAAGCCTCGGGCATCGTGGCGCAAAACGAGCGGTCGACGGTCGTGGTCCAGTCCCGGACCGCAGGCTACGTCGAAAAGCTGTTTGTCCGCGCGACGTTGGACCCCGTGTCCAAAGGTCAGCCTCTCGCGACTATCTACTCGCCCGACTGGGCAGGTGCGCTGGCCGAGTACCTGGCGCTACGCAAAGCTCATATCGATCCCGCGATTGTCGCAGCGTCGCGCGAGCGGCTGCGACTGCTCTCCATTCCGGACGACGTTGTCGCACGTGCCGAGCGCGACGGAACGGCACCGTCGAGATTCACGCTGACGTCGCCCATATCCGGTGTCGTGGCCGAGCTGGGTGCGCGCGAAGGCGTGATGGTGCAGCCAGGCATGGCGCTTTTTCGCATCGTCGACCTGGCCTCGGTATGGGTCGAAGCCAACGTTCCCGAGGCGCAATCAGCCGAGGTTCGCGTGGGTGCCCTGGCGCACGCGAAGACCGATGCCTACCCGGGCCGGACATTCTCGGGAAAAGTCGCGGCCGTCCTGCCGCAGGTCGATGCGGCGACGCGCACGTTACGTGCACGACTGGAGGTCGCGAATCCCGGAACCGCATTGAAGCCCGGCATGTTCGTGACGGTCACGATGGGTTCCGGCGAAGCGCAACAAGTGCTCTTGGTGCCGCAGGAAGCGGTGATTGCGACCGGCAAGCGCGATGTCGTGGTGGTGGCGCGCGATAACCAGACATATGAACCGGTTGAGGTGGCGCTCGGTCGTCCGGTTGGTGCTGACGTCGAAGTGAAGTCCGGTCTTGCAGAAGGCCAGCGCGTGGTGGTATCCGGACAATTTCTCATCGACTCCGAAGCGAGTCTCAAGTCAGCGCTTCCCCGGATTGCGGGCGCTGCATCTGCGGCTGCAATTGCAACCGCGCCCGGCGTGTACAGCGCCGAAGGCGAGGTCGCGAACGTTGGCAATGACGAGTTGACCCTTTCCCATGGCCCGGTCCCTGCGCTCAAGTGGCCGGCGATGACGATGGGCTTCAAGAATCCGCCGTCCGGGCTGCCGCAAGGCATTGCTGCCGGTGACAGTGTTCACTTCGAGTTCATTGCCAAGGATGGCGGCTACCAGCTCACACGCGTCGAACGCGTGCCGGCCTCCGGGACCAAGCCATGATTGCGCAAGTCATCCGCTGGTCGATTTCGAATCGCTTCCTGGTGCTGGTCGCGACGGGCATTCTCGTTGGCTGGGGCTTGTGGGCACTGGAACGTACGCCGCTCGACGCGCTGCCGGACCTCTCCGACACGCAGGTCATCGTGCGCACGCAGTACCCCGGCCAAGCGCCGCAGATCGTCGAAGACCAGGTTACCTATCCGATGGCCACGACGATGATGTCGGTGCCAGGTGCCAAGACGGTTCGAGGGTATTCATTCTTCGGCGATTCTTTCGTCTACGTGCTGTTCGACGACGGCACCGACCTGTATTGGGCGCGCTCGCGGGTGCTCGAGTATTTGAATCAGGTGCAAGGCCGACTGCCCAGCGGTGCAACGGCCGTGCTCGGGCCCGACGCGACCGGCGTGGGCTGGATTTACGAGTACGCGCTGGTGGACCGGACGGGTCAGCACGATTTAGGCGAACTGCGCGCCATCCAGGACTGGTTCCTCAAGTACGAGCTCAAGGGCGTGCCCGACGTAGCCGAGGTCGCAAGCCTCGGCGGCATGGTGCGCCAGTACCAGGTCGTCGTGGACCCGGAGCGACTGCGCAGCTATAACCTTCCGCTCTCGCGCGTCGTCGATGCCATTCGCAAAGCCAACCAGGAAAGTGGTGGCTCGGTGGTCGAGCTCGCAGAGGCCGAGTACATGGTTCGCGCCCGCGGCTACCTGACCGGTCTACCCGACTTCAGGGCCATCCCCATCATCACCACCGATGCCGGCGTTGTCGTGCGCCTGGGAGATGTCGCCCGCATACAAATGGGCCCGGAAACGCGCCGAGGTGTCGCGGAGCTCAATGGCGAGGGTGAAGTGGCCGGAGGCGTCGTGGTGATGCGTAGCGGGCGCAACGCGTTGTCGACCATCGCCGCCGTCAAGGCAAAGCTCGCCGATCTCAAGCCCAGCCTGCCGCCCGGCGTCGAGATCGTGACGACTTATGACCGCTCGCAACTCATCGAGCGCGGTGTGAGCAATTTGCGCGACCGGCTGATTGAAGAATTCATCGTCGTCGCGGTGGTATGCGCGCTCTTCCTCTTCCACCTGCGCTCGGCATTCGTCGCGGTCGTCGCGCTGCCCGTCGGTGTGCTCGCCGCATTCATCGTCATGCACTACCAAGGGGTGAACGCCAACATCATGTCGCTGGGCGGCATCGCCATCGCGGTCGGCGCGATGGTCGACGCCGCGGTGGTGATGATCGAAAACGCGCACAAGCATCTGGAGGCGTTTCACCACGCGCACCCGAGCCACACGCTTACGCAGGTCCAGCGATGGTCGATTATTGGTGATGCAGCCGTCGAGGTGGGTCCGGCGCTTTTCTTCTCGCTGCTGGTTATCACCTTGTCGTTCATTCCGGTGTTCGCACTGGAGGCCCAGGAAGGGCGCCTCTTCGCCCCACTCGCATTCACCAAAACCTACGCGATGGCAGCAGCGGCAGGTCTTTCGGTGACCCTCGTTCCCGTGATGATGGGTTATCTCATTCGCGGTCGCATTCCCGATGAATCCCGCAATCCGCTCAATCGCACGCTCATTGCCCTCTATCGGCCGCTGCTGCGTCAAGCATTGAGGTTTCCTGGCCTGATGCTGCTCCTTGCGTTCGCGGTGATGGCAAGCTCCATCATTCCGCTCTCGCGGTTGGGTGCGGAATTCATTCCTCAGATGGATGAGGGCGACCTGCTCTACATGCCCTCGGCACTGCCCGGCATGTCGGCGGCGAAAGCCTCCGAGCTATTGCAGCTCACCGACCGACTGATTCGCACGGTGCCGGAGGTCGCGACCGTGTTCGGCAAGGCGGGTCGCGCCGAAACCGCGACCGACCCCGCACCCCTCGAGATGTTCGAGACGACGATTCAGTTCAAACCGCGAGACCAATGGCGATCGGGCATGACGCCGGCAATGTTGGTGGAGGAACTGGACCGCATCGTCCAAGTACCGGGGCTTTCCAACGTTTGGGTTCCGCCGATTCGCAATCGCATCGACATGCTGGCCACCGGCATCAAGAGTCCGGTGGGCATCAAGGTTTCGGGCGCGAGTCCCGCAGAAATCGACCAGGTCGCGGCCGCGGTGGAGGCAGCCGTCAAGACTGTGCCCGGCGTTACTTCCGCGCTCGCGGAACGACTGACCGGTGGGCGTTACATCGAAGTCACACCCGACCGGATGGCCGCCGGTCGCTACGGCATGCAAGTCGCCGACATCCAGTCGCTGGTTGCCTCGGCAATTGGGGGCGAGAACGTCGGCGAGACGATTGAAAACCGGCAGCGCTTTCCCATCAACGTCCGTTATCCGCGCGAGTACCGCGACTCGCTGGAGCGCCTTCGTGCGCTTCCCATCGTCACCGAGCGCAGCGCGCAAATTCGACTGTCGGATGTCGCACAGGTCGACATCAAGGACGGCCCGCCGATGCTCAAGAGTGAAAACGGTCGACTGTCGGGATGGGTCTACGTCGATATTCGCGGACGCGACCTGCGCTCCGCGGTAACGGAAATGCAACAACGCGTAGCTAAGGAAGTGCAACTGCCGGCCGGCTATTCGTTGGCATGGTCGGGACAATTCGAATTTCTCGAGCGCGCAACGCAGCGACTGAAGGTCGTTCTACCTGCGACCCTCGCGGTCATTTTTTTACTGCTGTTCGTGACGTTTCGCAATGCCGGAGAAGCCGCGCTCATCATGGTGACCGTGCCGTTCGCGCTTGCGGGCGGATTCTGGTTCATCTGGCTGCTGGGTCACGCGATGTCAGTGGCGAGTGCTGTTGGGTTCATTGCGCTGGCAGGCGTGGCGGCGGAATTCGGCGTCGTGATGCTGGTCTACCTCCGAAGCGCATGGGCGCGGCGACTCGCGAGCGGATACGCGCCAACCGAGCAACTGCTGCTTGAGGCGATCGAGGAAGGTGCGGTGCTGCGCGTGCGGCCGAAGGCGATGACCGTGGCCGTGATTCTTGCGGGACTGCTTCCGATCATGTGGAGCGCAGGTACGGGTTCCGAGGTCATGCAGCGCATCGCGGCACCCATGGTGGGTGGCATGGTGACGGCACCACTGCTATCACTGTTTGTAATCCCCGCTGCCTGGCTACTTCTCGCTCGGCGACGCCTTGCAACGACGAGCGCTCTGGAACGGGCGGGAGCCGACCAGGCAGATGACAAAGCTCTGGCTCGCTCCTCATTGCCTTCGCATTCGCTGTGACGATGGCCTGGCCGCAACCCTCGATCAACTCATCGAAAGGAAGCTCTTATGAATCGCACGAAGACTGTTCTACTCGTGGTCGCCGCAGGTCTTTGTCTCAGCGAGATCGCATTTGCACAGGGCGGCAGCACGGACATGAAGGACATGCCCATGGGTTCGAAGAAACTGCCGATGGATATGAAGGACATGCCGATGGATGGCATGAAGAGCACTGCAAAGTTGCCGGCGCCCCAGGGCACGCTTTATCACGGTGTTGGAACCGTGAAGCAGATCAATGCCAAACGCGGGACCGTAACGCTTGAACACCGGGCCATGCCAAGTCTTCAATGGCCGGCGATGACCATGGAGTTCGACGTGGAGGACGGGAAGCTTCTGGACAATGTCGAGCCCGGTACAAGTGTGCATTTCGCGCTGAAGGAAAAGACCAAAGGCAAATATGTCGTGACTGGAATCCAAAAGTAGGTCTGCACGCAATGGCATCGTCAGCCAAATCTGATGATTTGTCGTGACCGCCAGATGATTCGACCAGTGCGCGAAAAATGTCGGCGACTGGCTTTGCGAGAACTGGAGACAATGATGAGTGAGGTGATGTTGCAGTCACGCATTACGTGTGCGGCGTGCGGGCACGTCGAGGACGAGATCATGCCAACCGATATATGCCAATGGTTCTATGCGTGCGAAGCTTGCAAGACCTTGCTCAGGCCCAAGCCCGGAGACTGTTGCGTATTCTGTTCATATGGAACGGCTAAGTGTCCCTCCGCTCAGGCAGGCCCCGGGTCGTCCTGCGCATGCTGAGAGCTGGCCGATGCCGATGCCGCGCGCAGCGCACGGGCAGACTGCCGCAGCACTGCAAACGCCGAGCGCAGGAATATGGTGGCTATGACGATCCCTATCAGAATGTCTGGCCATCGAGAAACCAGCATGAAACTACCTGCCGCGGCGAGCAGGACACCGACATTGGCGATCAAATCGTTGCGCGAGCACAGCCAAGTGGAGCTCATGTTGAGATTGTCGCCTCGATGGCGATAAAGCAGGAAGAAGCAAAGCAGATTGGCGGCAAGCGCCAGCGTTCCGATCGCGGCCATCGTCTCGGCGGTGGGCAGGACGGGATTGAATGCCTTGTATCCGGCTTCCGTGAGTACGCCAAGACCAAACACGAGCATGAAGGCGCCCTTGGCAAGCGCAGCTCCCGCCTGCCAACGCGCCGAGCGTGCCAGTACGAACAGGCTGAATCCGTATACCAGGGCGTCGCCTAGCATATCGAGGGCATCGGCCAAAAGCGACGTTGAATGTGCCACAAGACCGGCCCACCCCTCTACGACGAACATGCTTGCGTTAATGGCGAGGACGATCCACAACACGCGGCTGTGACGTGCGCGCATCCCGGCAATCTCGCAGCTCTTGTCTTCGCAGCAATCGCTCATCGGTTCCTACACCACGTGATCTGGCGCAAGCGCGCAGGGGTGGTTCGCGTCCGTTTCGACTTGCGTCGTTGCGTGACTGATGTGAAATTTGTCATGAAGGTGGTCACACACAGCAGCCACGAAGTCATCGCCTGGATGGCCTTGTGGCATGACCAGATGCACCGTGAGTGCGGTTTCCGTGGTACTCATCGCCCAGACATGAAGATCGTGAACCTCGGTCACGCCGGCCAAGCCAGACAGATACGCGCGCACCTCTTTCATGTCGATTCCCTCGGGCACCGCATCGAGCGACAACCGCACCGAGTCGCGCAGAAGGCTCCAAGTGCCCGCCACAATGACACCGCTGATGGCGAGGCTCACGATCGGGTCGAGCCATTGCCAGCCCGTGTAAATGATACCCAGTCCCGCGATCACCACTCCCAACGAGACGATGGCATCCGCGGCCATGTGCAGGAACGCGCCGCGTATATTCAGGTCCTGCTTTCGGCCAGAGAAAAACATAATGGCAGTACCGCCATTGACCGCAATCCCAATGGCGGCCACCCAGACGATCGTCAATCCTTCAGCTTGGGCAGGATGGATGAATCGCTGCACCGCCTCCCATGCGATCCCGCCGGTTACCAGTAGCAGGAAGCCCGCATTGGCTAGCGCGGCCAGAATCGACGACTTGCGCAGACCATAAGTGAATCGTTGGGTAGGCATTCGCGTGACCAAAATGCTCGCTCCCCACGCGAGGACGAGGCCCAAAACGTCACTGAGATTGTGCGCGGCGTCCGCGAGTAGTGCGAGCGAGTTGGCCAGGACACCGTAGACCGCCTGAACAATTACGTAGCCCAGATTCAGGGTCACGCCAATTGCGAAGGCTCGCCCGAAGTTCACCGGTCCATGGGAATGCCCGTGGTCATGGTTTGCAACGTCGTGATCGGAGTTATTTCTCATTGCCAGGTCCTGATCTCTGTCCTGAGGAGTTCGCATAGAAAATGGTTGTTCGTTTAGTCACGTCTACAACGCAGTCAGAAAGCGTCCCTTTTAGCAAATTTGCTTGCCTCGTCAGCAGGAAAATGGCGCCAAAATCGTGACTACCATCTCGGATGGATAGCAGCATCAATGGCCAATTGGAAACCCTGTAGTTACTATAGAGTCAATCATCAAAATGGTTAGCCGACGCAGGGGACTGATGGAATGAAAATTGGTGAGCTGGCAAACGCGACCCGATGTACTGTTGAGACAGTGCGTTATTACGAGCGCGAGGGTCTGTTGCCCGTCCCTTGCCGCAGCGGTGGCAATTACCGCGAGTACGGTTTGTCTCATGTAGAGAGACTGCGATTCATTCGCAATTGCCGCGTGCTGGACATGACCCATGACGAGATCCGTGCGCTACTCGCATTCCGCGACGCGCCTGGCAAGCAATGCAATGACGTGAACGTATTGCTGGATGTGCACATCGGCCACGTCGCACTACGCATCGAAGAACTCCGTGCGCTCGAGCAACAACTGCAGGAATTGCGTGGTCAGTGCTGTGCGGTGCAGACCGCGCGCGACTGCGGGATCATGCAATCCCTTGAACGTGAAATTGACCGGGAAGTCAAACGAGACCGAAGACACGGGCAACTAGATCGCACCCACAAATAACGCATTTGCGAGGAATCATCGACCATGGCCATGACACCCAGCCTGCGAAAATTTGCCCTTACCGTGCATGTCACCTCGTCGGTGGGTTTGCTCGGCGCGATCGCCTCGTTCCTGGTGCTGGCGCTCGCGGGTGTAACTACCCAGGATTCGCCGACCATCCGCGCCGTCTATCCGGCGATGGAATTGGTCGCCCGATTCATCATCGTTCCATTGGCGTTCGCTTCACTGATTACCGGGTTGGTGCAATCTCTGGGGACCGCGTGGGGCTTGTTTCGGCACTATTGGATCCTTGCGAAATTTTCGCTGACGGTCTTTGCCACCACTGTATTGCTGATCAAACTCGAGCTCATTGGTTACGCGGCCCACCTGGCCACGCATACGAATTTGCCGTACGCCGATTTGCACGCGGCGGGAATGCAACTCGCAGTCCATGCCGCCGGAGGTCTGTTGGTGTTACTCGTTCCGGCAATACTCTCGGAGTACAAGCCGCAAGGTCTGACTCGTTACGGGCGACGCAAGCAACACGAGCTACGGTCGGCGTCGCAGCAACTCTTTCCGACACCGCTGCCGCGCTCTCCGCACTCCAACGGCGACATCCAAATTCCGTCACGCAGCGGATCGATCACCATCACCATCCGGCGTGCACAAATATTCGGCCTCATCGCCTTCGTTTTCGTTCTGCATGTTGTGGTTCTACACGTCGCCGGCATTGGATTGGGCAACCATTGAATTGGCAGCCCGCGCACTCAGGCGTTCGTTACTTTGCTGCCTTTCGCCCTGATCCATTCGCCGATGACGATCGCAATTCGCTGAGATAGTAGTCCAGCGAGCCTGCGCTCAACGGCCCCACCCGCACGTCAACGAGGTCGCCTTTCGCATCGAAAAAGAGCGTTGTGGGTAACGCATCCGAATTGGCGTATTGGCCAAGCTTTCCGGCGTCGTCGAGCAGTACATTGCGAAGCACCAATTCCCGGCCTTCGAGATAGCGCTGGACTGCTTCGCGGGATTCCCGTTGATCAGCGAACAGATATACAACGTCGTTCGAGCGTTGCTGCGCTTGTTGCAGCACCGGCAGCTCGCGCCGGCACGGGCCGCACCAAGTGGCCCACAAGTTCAAGACGACCGGCGTGCCCGTCAGAGATGAAATACGCGTCTCGCCGCCTTCCATATTCGCGAACGTCGCGTCGGGCAGCTTGATCGGGTCGCCATCCGTCACGAATACCGCGATTGTTCCTATGATCCAAGCCATCGTTCCGGCGAGAATCGCTGAGAACATAGGGCGGCGCGACCATGGATATCGAACCGAATATTGCGTCGCGATTACCGCGCCGGCGATCGCGCCTGCGTACGGATTGAATCCGCCGTCCGTGATGTCGAAGATCGACCACGGGACCGGCAGGTAGGTGTGCCAATGTCCAATCACGAACGCAGCCCTGGCCACCAACAATGCGCCGAGAACGATGACGGACAGCAGATCCGCGCACTTCACGACTCCGGTGCGCTTCACCGACTTTTCAACACCAAATCGCTGTACCAGACTTCCAACACCAAACGCGACGCCTATGCTGATTCCAAGTGTGATGACGGTCGCGCTGTACGCGGGAATCATGCGGAGCTCACAACACCGTCCGGCGAAGGCGCAACGCATTGCCGATGACGGAGACCGAGCTCAAGCTCATCGCCGCACTCGCAATCATCGGGCTCAGTAGCAAGCCAAACCAGGGATAAAGGACCCCCGCGGCGACCGGAACGCCAACGAAGTTGTAGATGAAGGCGAAGAAGAGGTTCTGCCGAATGTTGCGCATCGTCTCCTGGCTCAATACGCGCGCCTTGACGATCCCTCGCAGGTCGCCCTTCACCAGCACGATTCGGGCGCTCTGCATGGCGACGTCGGTCCCAGCACCCATCGCGATGCCGACATTGGCCTGTGCCAACGCCGGAGCGTCATTGACCCCGTCACCCGCCATGGCGACGACTGCGCCTTGGGCCTGAAGCGCTTGTACTTTCTTGTACTTGTCCTCGGGCAGTACATCGGCTTGAACTTCATCCAACCCGAGCTGTTTCGCCACCGCCGCCGCGGTGACCGCGTTGTCGCCGGTCATCATGATGATTCGGACGCCGCTCGCATGGAGCTTGGTGATCGCTTCGGCGGTCGATGACTTGATCGGATCGGCCACGCCGATGAATCCAGCGACGCGGCCATCGACGCCGATCAGCATCACGGTCTGGCCTTCCTCGCGAAGCCCCTGCGCCTGTGCGCCAAGGACACCCGCATCAATGCCGGCGTCCTGCATCAATCGAGCATTGCCCAACACGACCTTTCGACCGGCAATCTCGCCACGGACACCCTTGCCGGTTACCGATTCGAAATCCGCAACCGGCTGCGCAACCGCAGCGTGCGCCGCGGCGTATTCGAGAATCGCCGCCGCCAGCGGATGCTCGCTCATTTTTTCCAGGCTTGCGGCAAAGGTCAGGACTTCCCCTTCGCCAAAGCCTTGGGCTGCGACGACACGCTGGACTCGAGGTCGGCCTTCGGTCAACGTGCCTGTCTTGTCGACCACCAGCGTGTCCACCTTTTCCATGAGCTCGAGGCCTTCGGCGTCCTTGATCAATACGCCTTCGCTCGCGCCGCGTCCCACGCCGACCATGATCGAAATCGGAGTTGCGAGGCCCAGCGCGCAAGGGCACGCGATGATCAAGACCGACACCGCGGCGACGAGTGCATTGGCAAGCGCAGGTGGAGGCCCAACCAGCGCCCACGCCGCGAACGCCAGGACGGCGATGCCGATGACAGCCGGTACGAACCACGCGGAAACCTGATCCGCCAGTTTCTGGATCGGCGCACGGGAACGGCTCGCATCGTTCACCATCTGGATGATCCGCGCGAGAAGCGTATCGGCCCCGACCTGGTCTGCGCGCATGATGAACGACCCGGTCTGGTTGACGGTGCCGGCGGAAACGCGGCTCGCGACCTCCTTGGTTGCGGGCATCGGTTCGCCAGTGATCATCGATTCGTCGACGTTAGACCTGCCCTCGACGACTTCACCATCCACCGGAATTTTTTCGCCCGGCTTCACCCGCAGGCGATCGCCGACCTGGACGTGATCGAGGCTTACTTGCTCGTCATCACCGCCGGCGCCAATCCGGGTGGCCGTGGCGGGCGCGAGCTCGAGGAGCGCCTTGATTGCGCTGTTGGTGCGCGAGCGGGCCCGCAATTCCAGCACCTGCCCCATGAGGACAAGCGTCACGATCACCGCCGCAGGCTCGAAATACAGCGGCGCCATGCCTTGCATCTTGAATGCATCGGGCAGGCTGCCGGGAAAGAGCAACGCAACGACGCTGAAGACAAAGGCCGCGGCCGTGCCCAAGCCGATCAGGCTGAACATATTCAATCGCCAAGTCCTGAACGATGCCCAGGCCCGCTCGAAAAACGGCCATCCGCCCCACAGTACGACCGGCGTCGCGAGCAGTGCTTGCAGCCAACTATTGGTGTTCGCCCCGATCCGGTGAGACAAGTCGAGCGCGGGCACGAGCTCGCTCATGGTGATCACCAGCAGCGGAGCGGTAAGAACGACGCTCACCCAGAATCGACGCGTCATGTCGCGCAATTCCGAATCGTCTTCGCCCGACGTGGCGTCGAGCGGTTCCAGCGCCATGCCACAAATCGGGCAAGGCCCGGGACCTACCTGGCGAATCTGCGGATGCATGGGGCAGGTGTAAATCGCACCCGGCGGCGTCGTCGAGTCCGGGACACGTGACGGCACGGCCAGGTACTGCGTCGGGTTCGCACGAAACTTTTCGATGCAGCGCTGGCTGCAAAAATAGTAGCGGTGTCCCGCGTGCTCGACCGATTTTTCTGGATTGGCCGTCACGTTCATGCCGCAAACCGGATCTTTCTCGGTCTTCCCCGCCTGGACCGCTGTTCCCGAGCCTGAGGAATGGCCCGCGTGATCGCCATGGGTGTTTTCCATCATCTTCCTTGGAATTGAGTCTGCATCTGCGACCTCACTGCGCAATGTCGAGAATCATCGTCACGCGCCGCCGCCGCGTTCCTCGTGTTTCAAGAGCGCGCGTCATTTGTGCTTGTCGAGCCATTGATCGAATTGCCTGATCTCCTTCTTTTGCGCATCGATGATTGAAAGACCTACGGACCGCACTGGACAATGGGCCAAGCGGGAGATGGGCAAT
>JBEPUM010000086.1:0-14134 GCA_041691515.1 Pseudomonadota bacterium
CTCGCGCGTAAGCGCGCGGCGCTGGAGCGCGCTGCCGCGCGCAGCGATGCGACAGCGCCATTCGGCGTGCTCTGTGAATTCGGCGGGCTTGAGATCGCAGGGATGGCGGGAGCGGTGATCGGCGCCGCTTCGGAACGCCGGCCTGTCATTGTCGACGGCTTCATTTCGAGCGCGGCGGCGCTGACTGCGATCCGGCTTTGCCCGGCCGCGCGCGACTATTGCATCTTCGCACACCGGTCATCGGAACGCGGTCACGCCATCTTGCTCGACGCGCTCGATGCCATGCCTTTGCTCGATCTCGCATTGCGCCTTGGCGAGGGCTCCGGGGCTGTTCTTGCGGTGCCGCTGGTGCGCGCGGCGGCGCGGTTGCTCACGGATGTCGCAACGCTCGACGATGTGCTCTCGGGAAAAATCTAGTGTGGTGGATCAGAAGTTCTCCCAACCCTTACGGCGAGTCCATCAGGAGAACTTCTGATCCAAAACCACACTAGCGTTATAGGTTTGCTAGTGTCCCTTTGATTCCGGAGTTCGCATCAAAGGTTGTTGCAAGGGTATGCGAACTCCGGAATCGGGACACTAGATGCGGGAGGCCGACTATTTCCGGGATGCGTGGCGATTTCTCACGATCGTGCGCGTTTCGGATTCGTCGCAAGCCTTCGCGCCGGACTGGCTGGCGCGTTCGCTGAAATATTTCCCGGCCGTCGGCATCTGCATCGGGATTGTCTCGGCGGCGGTCTGGCTGCTGGCGGACCGGATCTGGGGCGACACCATGGCGGCCTTGCTCGCGATCGCAGCGAGCGCGATCATGTCGGGCGCGCTTCACGAAGATGGTCTGGCCGACACCGCCGATGCATTTGGTGGCGGATGGAGCATTGAGAAGCGTCTCGTCATTATGAAGGACAGCCGCATCGGTACCTACGGCGCGCTGACGCTCGGTTTCGGCATTCTGCTACGCGTTGTTGCGCTGGCCGCTTTGCCGCCATGGGCCGGCGCGGCAGCCCTGGTTGCATGCCATGCCGTGGCGCGAACGACGCCCGCTATCGTCGTTTCGCGGCTGTCGTACAGCGGCGACACGGCAGCGATGAAAGTGGCCTATGCTGAATCTCCGCTGCGCGCAAATGAGTGGCGATTGCTGGCGATCATCGCTGCTGCCGCGATGTTGCCGCTCGCCGTTGTGTCGGTAAAGGCGGTTGTGACAGGTCTTTTGCTCGGCGCATGCCTTGCCGCCGCGCTCGCAGTCTGGTCGCGCAAACTGATCGGCGGCTATACCGGCGATGTGTTGGGCGCGATCGAGCAGGTTTTCGAGATCGGCTTTTTGCTCGGCGCTGCCGCTGTGCTGAGCGGTTGAATATTTTGTATTACTCGTCTTTTTGTTGCCTCTATGCGGTCATCGAACCGCAACATAAGCGAGTTAATCCGACCTGACTGAGCTTTTAAAGTCAGGTGAATCAAGAGCATGACTGCCAACTACGATACTGCGACGCTGACGGCGCTCCGGCGCACGCTGGATGACGTATTGCTGGATCAACGGTTTCTGCGCTCGCGCTCGGTGTCTGCTCTGGAAATGGCGGAGCATTTGCTCATGCTGGCTGCGCAGGGCGAACGCAGCGAACAGCGCCTGAAATTGTCCGCGCTGCGGATGCTCGACGGAGCGCCCAACAAGACCGCTGCCTGATTTGGCCTGACTCGAGGATGCGGAGCTACAGCGCCCGCATGCGGGGCGCATCGGCCGCATTAGGAGCGGCGCCTAGCTCAACGCGCCGTTCGACGACAGCATGGTGGAATTGTTCGAGCACAAGGCTGAACGCTGACAGGCCGCCTTCCTCAATAACCCCGTTATCATAGCAATCGAGCGTCTCGCGCAGCAGGTCATCGGCTTCGCGCTGCACGGCCGCCAGCTCGTCCAGCGAGTTGAGTTCACGCACCTTGGCGATTTTTTCCAGAAGCTGGTCGCGATGCTGCGTGTTTCGTTCCTGCTCGTCGCGTCTGAGATAGTGACGCAGCCCGGCGGCGCCTGACCCCAAGCCGGACAGAAGCAACACTGCCGCCCAGAGATAGTCGCTGTATTTCTCAAGGAAGGTGCGCTCGGTACCGTCGATGTACGCCGCGGCGCCCGGGTGCGCGGGCAATGCCGCGTCCTTGTCGGTATCCGGCTTGGCGATCCGCGCCGCGGCCGGCAATTCCTTGGTCAACAACCGGCGTGCGGCGAACAACTGACGGGTCAGCGTGCCTACGGTGGTTTCAGACAAGGCTTTCGGCGCGACGATCAGGTGGTTGACGCCGACCGTCTCAATCTTGTCGCCCGGTCTCGCCGGAGACGAACTGAACGCGCTGCCGGGGATCTCTTCCGACTCATAACGCGGATGCCGCTCCGCAATGGCCTCCGACACGTCGACCGGAAGAAATTTGGGATCTCCCCTGAGTTTCGCGGTCAGGGTGATGGCTTCGGCGGTGATCTTGCTGTCAAGCGGTCCAACTGTCATGAACGCATCGAGCGCCGGATCGCGGATCATATCCATGATGTGTGCGACATCGTATCTGCTGACCGCAACCTTGTCGGGATTGACGCCTGATTCGGTGAGAATGACTCGAAGCAACGTCACATTGGACTGACTGCGGCCGACAACGCCGATACGATGCCCGGTGAGATCGCCAATCTCCTTGATCTTTGGTGGCGGCTCCTTCCTGGCGCTCTTTGTTTTCACGCCGGGCGAAGACCACAAGACGACGACGTTCTTGCGCAGGATGGCGACGGACTCGGCGTCCGCCGGCATGTCCAGATCGCCGCGCGCGACGGCAAGATCGGTCTTGGCCGCGCCAAGCAGCGCAATGCTCTCGGCTGCTCCGTCGGTTGTGACCACCGAGAGCCGAACTGCGCTTCGATCTCGCTCGAAGGTTTTCGCCAACGCCTGGATCAGCTTTTGATCACCGCTCCCGGCAGGCCCGACCGCGATCCGCAGCGTCACGGGTCTTAATGCATAATATGCGGCGCTCGCGGCGACGGCAAAAATGAACAGGCCCGCAAGCAGGACTAGCAGCGCCGACTGTCTGCGGCGACGCAGGTAAGATGGATGCTTGTCGCCGTTATCGTTCGTTAAAGACATGTGACCGCCGGTTCAGACCACAATCATGGCTGCTTGCTAAGCCAAGGATAATCCAAAGGATAGCACGGTTCCGGGTCCGTTGGCTTGCCGCCGATCAGGCCGGCTAGTCACATCCTTAACGCGGGGCATTCCAAATATGGATGCCGGAGCTCCCAATTAACCCCGGGGAGGCCATGTTGCGGGCAATTGATACGGGATGCCATCAAACGCGTCGGCGCCGCGGCCGATATGCGCGATGGCATCGATCATGACGCCGCTGCGTCCCAGCAGATCGTCGGCCAGCGCGACCATCAGCCGGTTCGGCGTGGCGAAAGGCGCGCGCCGCCGCAACTCATCAGCCAGATCCCGCTCGCAACCGGGACTGCGGTCGCAAGCGATGACATAGGCGGCGGCGCTGGAGCGGCTGATTCCCGCCCAGCAATGAATCAGCATCGGATGGGCACGGTTCCAGCTTCGCCCGAAATCGAGAATGGCTTCGACAGACTCACGATCCGGCATCACGAAGTCGGGTCTCGCTTCGACGATATCGTGGAAGGCCAAGTGCAGATGCCGCCCGGGACTCAATCCATCCGTCGCGCCAACAGCCGATCCCGGCGACAGCATGGTCAGCATGTCGAAGGATCCAAGACTTGTCGCGACCTCGTGCAGCCTGCTCAACGAACTGACATGGATCATCGCGTCAGTTATCGGAGGCGCGGCTCCGGCTCTCTCAGCCTGCAACCACCGGTCCTCCGGATTTTTTCCATGCATCGATACCGCCTTCGATATGCGCGGCATTGGTCAGCCCCGCGTCCTTTGCCGCGGTGACGGCCATGGCCGAGCGCTCTCCGAAGGCGCAGAAGAACACGATGCGGCGCCCGGTTGCGGCAGCAACCTCGCGCAGCATGCCGCCGGGCTTCAGACTGTCGTCGATATCGGGGTAGGGCGCGTGCAGCGCACCGGCCAGCGTGCCGTGCTTGGCGCGTTCATGGGCTTCGCGGAGATCGACCAGCAGGATATCGGGTTGGCCGAGTCTTGCGATCGCCTGGCGCGCCGTCAGTGCGAGTCCCTGTTTCGCCAGATCGTCCTGTCTGAGGCCAACATGCATGTTGGCGGGTATCACCACATCCATCAGCTTGGGGTTCGGCAGTTTCAGGTTGTTCATCAACTCGATGTAGTCATCCATCGACTTGACCTGAAGCCGCGGATTGTAGCGCTTCTCCTCGCCGATGGTGGACACCGTGTCGCCCTTGTAGTCATGCGCGGGGAATACCAGGGTTTCATCCGGCAGTTTTAGCAGGCGATTGAAGATCGACTCGTATTGAGCGCGGGCGCTGCCGTTCTGAAAATCGGTACGGCCGGTGCCGCGGATCAACAACGTATCGCCGGTGAAGACGCGGTCGCCCATCAAGTAACTATAGGAATCGTCGGTGTGCCCCGGCGTGTACATCACGTCGAGGCTGATGCCCTCGATCTTCACCTGGTCGCCGTCGCCGACCCGCATCGACACCACGTCCGCCTTGGTCTGCTCGCCCATCACCGTGACGCAATGGGTGCGGTCACGCAGTTCGCCGAGCCCGGTGACGTGATCCGCATGCAGATGGGTGTCGACGGCCTTCACCAGCTTGAGGTCGAGTTCGCGCAGCAACTGGCAGTAGCGGTCGACTTTTTCGAGCACGGGGTCGAGGATCAGCGCCTCGCCTCCGGCGCGGCTGGCCAGAAGGTAGCTGTAGGTGCCTGACACGCTGTCGAACAGCTGGCGAAAGATCATGGCGACTACTCTTCGTCATTCCGGGACACGCGCCTTCGCGTGGACCCGGAATCCAATATACTCCAAATTTCTGGATTCCGGGTTCGCACTTTGCGCGTCCCGGAATGACAGCTTTTATTGCCTAGAAATCCAGTTTGTCGCGGATGGCGTCCAGTCCCGCCTTGGCGCAGGCCTCGTCCTTGTCGCCACCGGGCGCGCCGGACACGCCGATGCCGCCGAGCAGCGTGCCGCCGGCCTCGATGACCAGCGCGCCGGCCAGCATCGCGATGTGCGGCATCCGCGCCAGATTGGCATCCATCTGGCCGTCGCGGACCATTTTGGCAAGTTCCGAGGTGTCGCGGCGAAAACTCAGCGCCGTGTAGGCCTTGGCCGTTGCGATGTCGGCGGCGGGCAGTCCGGCATAGCGGTCGCGCAACAGCACCTGCGGCTGGCCGAAACGATCCACCACCACCACGGCAACCTGAAAGCCGTCGTCGCGGCATTTTGTCATGGCGGTTTTCGCCGCTTCCAGCGCGACTTCGGGCGTGAGCGATTTGTAGGTTACCAGCGCGTCGTCGCCGGCATGTGCCGGCGAGGTTGTGATCGCGGCCGCCACTGCCGCCATCAGAGCAAGATGTTTCAAGACATTCATCGCGCGCTGTCCTTACGGCCGGACGTAGCTCCAGCCCTGCTCCTGCAACTCCATCAGCCGCACCACGCCCGAGGGCACGATCGTCGCTTCGGACAGGATCGTGATCGGGTGGCCTTCCTTCTTCTCCATGCCCTGCTTGGTATTGTTGCACGCAGAGAACTGGATTTTGCCGGGGAACGCGAAATCCTTGAGGTGCTTGATGCGGTCCTTCACCGGCGAGGTGTCGTCGCGCAGCATGTTGAGGCCCGGTCCGTAGGCTACGATGTCCACATCCACGTCTTCGTTTTTGCTGCGATAGTATTCGACCACGTTGGTGGCGTTGTTCAACGCGAGGTTCATCACCTGCGGATCGTTCTGATCGACCTGGATCGCGACGCGATGCTTCTGCTCGGCGGCAGAACCGAATGACGTGAAGGCCAACAGCAGGCCGGCAGCGACGACGAGATGGCGAAGAAATCCGTTCATGAAAATAAATCCTCCTAGGGACGCACCAGCGTATAGCCGTTTTCAGTCAGTGACAGGATTTGTCCAACACCGACCTGAACCGGGATAGCGGATGGAATGACGGCCGGCCGCTTGCCGGTTTCGCGTTCGACGGTGTCGAGCGTGTTGACGCAGACGTCGAACTTGACGCCCTGCGCGATCAGACTCTCGACGCGGGTGCGGTTGGCATTTTCCACGCGCAACAGGTCGATGCCGGGGCCGAAGGCGACCACCTCGACGGCGATCTTGTCGGGATCGTAGGCCTTGATCAGGTTGTTGGTGACGCTGAGGACGAGGCCCTCTTTCTTCGGATCGTTGTCGGAGAGTTGCAGGACGATACGATGCTCGGCGAAAGGCTTGTCCGGCAACGGCGCAGGCTGTGCCCGCGCAGCCAGCGGCAGCAGCGCCAACATCGCCGCCGCTGCCATCGCACCTCTACGCGTCATGTGTTCCATCGCTATCCTGCCAGGCCCGGATTGCCGGTGACGCCCTTCAGCGTCACACCGTCGCTCGGCCGCGGCGACGTTTTACCTTGTCGCAGATGGCTGGCGAACACATCCCAGACCGGCGCGCCCTTCTGTTCGTTAACCGAGGCCCAGCCAGCCACCTTGTAACTCTTGTCGGCCTCCAGCGAGCGTCCACCGTCCAGCTTCAGGTCCGAAATGCGGTGGCCGACAGTCTCCGCTGGCGCGCAAGTATAGGACATGCCGCCAATGCGCACCATGTCGCCGCCCTGCTGGTAATAGGGGTCGGGGTTGAACAGATTGTCGCAGACATCTTCAAGGATGTCCTTGATCTGGCCGCCGGTCATGCTCTGGACGTAGGTTTCTGGATAAGTGCACGCGGTTTCCGCAAGCACATCTTCCATCGTCACCGGCTGTCCCGGCAGCACGCTGGTACCCCAGCGGAAGCCCGGCGACAGTGCGATCTCGGCGTCGAAAGCACTGCGCAGCGCGTCGCACAGCAGCGTGTCCACGGTGCCGTTGAAATTGCCGCGGCGATACAGCAGGTGATCCGCGGTGGCGATCTTTTCGGCATAGGCCGCCGCATGCGGCGCCCGCATCTGATCGATCAACGCCTGCATCGCAGGATCGGGCTTGAGCAGTTCGGAGAACACCGGCAGCAGCCGGTAACGGACGTCGCGCACCTTGCCCTTGGCGAGGTCGAGATCGAGCACACCAAGGAATTTTCCGTTCGAGCCGGCGTTGGTGACCAGCGTCGTTCCACCGGGATTGCTGACCGGGATCGGCTGCGGCACGGCATCGTGGGTATGGCCGCCGAGAATGACGTCGATGCCGCTGACGCGGCCGGCCAGCTTGAGATCGACATCCATGCCGTTGTGCGACAGCAGCACGACGGCGTCGACCTTGTCGTTGCTGCGAAGTGAATTGACCAGCTTCTGCAACTCGTCGTCGCGGATTCCAAAAGTCCAGTCCGGCGTGAAGCGTTTCGGATGCGCGATGGGTACATACGGAAACGCCTGGCCGATCACCGCAATACGGTGGCCGCCGATTTCCTTGATCGTCGCCGGCTTGAACACGCGGCCGGACGCCGGATCGAACGCCTTCGCGTCATTGAACGCAGCTTCCTCGGTGAGGAAAACATTTTGCGCGAGGAATTCACCCTTGAAGCGCGAAAGGTTGTCGCGCAGGGTTTTTTCGCCATAGGTGAATTCCCAATGCCCGGTCATCGCCTCGATGCCGAGCAGGTTGGCGGCGTCCACCATGTCGGCGCCGCGTAGGGTGTTGGCGAGACCGGAGCCCTGCCAGAGATCGCCGCCATCCAGCAACAGCGACTTGCCGTTGCCAGCCTCGCTGCGCATCCGGTCGATCAGCGTCTTGAGATGTGCAAAGCCGCCAAGCTTGCCGAAACGTGCCGCCGATTTCTCGAAGTCGAGACAGGTGAAAGCATAGGCATCGGCGCTGTTGGGTCTGATTTGAAAGCGATCGAGGAAAGCGCTGCCCACCAGATGCGGCGGCTGTCCCTGCATGGCGCCGATGCCGAGATTGACACTGGGTTCGCGGAAAAATACCGGGAGCAACTGCGCATGGGTGTCGGTCATGTGCAGGATGCGCGCGTTGCCGAATCCGGCGAGCTCGTATACGGCGGGCTCGTCGGCTGCGCGTCCGATACGCGGCAGTACGGATGCGATCACGGCGGCACCGGCGGATTTCAGGATGTCGCGGCGGCGGATCATATGATTTGCTTGAACCTTCGTAAGTTGTCCCCGCGCCCGCAGGAATGCATAACCACGGGCAGGATCTTCACGGCCGACGCGTCGGGCTTTCGCTGCCTCCTCGGCGTGTTCGTCCCTGCGTTCGCAGGGACGACAAGGGTTTATTTGATCTCCATCTCTTTCCAGGCGTCCTTCTGTTCGGTCGACTGGAAGATCGAAGCCTTGGCCAGGGTTTCCGCCTGTTTCGATAGATCGACGGCCTTGTCGAAATCGCCGCCTTCAGCAGCTTTTTTGGCGCCTTTCAATGCTGCGACCGTGGTCGTCCATTGATTGCGTAGCTTGCCGGCTTCGTTGTTCGCGGTTTCCGCGGCGGCATAGGCCGTCTTGTAATCGGCTTCAGTGCTCGCAGCCCAGGCGGATGTTGCGCCGCCGATCAACAGCAACGACATGGTCCAGAGAGTTGATACGCGCTTCGCGCTGTTCCTCATGGCCGTGCTCCCGGACCAGAAATCGGCAGCCCGTTGCTGACGTAGGACAGATAATATTCGAGATCGCGATATTCGTCGTCCTGCGGCTTCAGTGGTACCGCGCGCACCTGACTGTTGCAGGAAGTGAAGCGGCGGCTGGTCGTGCCCATGCCGCCCCATTCGGAACGGTAGATCGGCATTGCGTTGAGAATGCCGAGCGCGGGTGCGAGAACTTCGGCCCGGATATGGTTGCCGGGACTCTGTACATGGCAGGTGGCGCAGGAGAAATTGAGCTGGCCACGGCGCGTGTAGAAATATTTCTTGCCGTTCTCATAAGCCGCAAGCGCGCGCGGGTCGTTCGGAATCTTGATGTCGAACGGTTTGCCGCGCGAGGTGAAGGCCATGTAAGCCGTCACAGACGCCATGTCGTCCTTGGTGTAGGAGAACGGCTTCTCGCCGTTGCTCTCAAGGCACTGGTTGACCGCGACCTCAAGCGTGATGACCTTGCCCTCCTTCTCATCGAAGGTGGGGTAATTCTGCCGGATGCCGATGCCTTTGTTCGGGAAGCAGTCGGCAAAGCTTTTGCCGTTCTTGAACGGCTTGCTGAACAATTCCTTGCCCGCATCGAGCGCGAATTCGTAAGGAGGGAATTCCTCCTTCTCCTTCCACTGCTTGTACAGGCCTTCGTCCATCGAATACGGCCCGTTGACGAAGTCCTCCAGTTTCACCTTTGGGAATTTGTCGGTGAAATATTTCTGGAATGCCTTGGCGTCGGCTGGTGGATTCGGACTATCGGCAGCAGCAGTGGGACGCGCAAGGCCGAATGCAAGCGCCGTTAAAGCGAGACCGATCGACGAAAAACGGATTGCCAGCCGCATGCTTGTTCTCCGTCTGTCACGCTCTGCCATTACTGGATCTTTGCCGTGGAGGTGTCGGTGGTGCCCTTGTTGTCGACCCAGCTGATCTTGAGGTCGTCACCCTTCTTGCCGCCCTTGAAGCTGAACTTCACATAAGGATCCTTCGAGACAGCCGGACCCCAGTCGGCGACGAACACAGGCTTGCCGCCATATTCGAACGTCACTTGCTGAATGAAGTGCGGCGGAATCAGATTGCCGCTCGCGTCCTTGACGAAACCGGAATCCATCGGGTGCTGGATCAGCGCCTGAACTTCGGTCGTCTCGCCACTCGATGTTGCGCGTACGCGGATTGTGGATGCCATGAATATTTTTCCCAAATGTGTTTGCTCAACCGCCGCAGCCGCCGACGGTGACTTTGACTTCCTTGCTGGCGCTATAAAGCTTGCCGCCGGCTTCCACGATGGCGATGACGTTGCTCGTCTTCGCCATCTTCAGGCGGTTGGCGACGCTCGGCACCGTCCCGGCCGGAATGACGTAGGATGCGGCAAGCGCGCTCGGATTTTCCGCGACCAGAATCGAGATCGAGGTCACGTCGGCCAGGGTCGTCGTCACCCCGATCGGCACGACCGCGCCATTTTCGGCAATTTCCGGGGCGTCCATCTTGACCTTGTCGGATTTCTCCGCAGTCTTGCCGTAGAGCGCCTTGATCGCGTCGTCCGAGCCCTTCACCTTGAAGGCGGCGTCGGGATATTTGTCATTGGCCGCCGCGAGTGCAGGCGTGAGGCCGAAGCGAATTCCGCTGATGCCGACCAGCGCGACCAGAGCCGCGCCTTTCAGGATCAGCCGCCGCGTCTCGTCAACGCCGCCGGGGTTTGAATGGGTCATGCAGTTCTCCTTAAAGCGCGGCCGGGGTCACAGCGTTTGCAGGAAGTCGACGACCGCGTCGATTTCTTTTTCGGTGAGAATGTGATTTCGCCCGAACGGCGGCATTACCGTGAGGGGATTACGCTTGGTTTCATCGGTGACGATCGCGACCAGATCGGCGCGGTTCGGATATTTGGCTTTGATGTCGGTGAGTGCCGGCCCGATGTTGCCGGCAAGATCGCCGCCCTTGATTTCGTGGCAGGTCAGGCAGTTGCCCTTGCTGCGATCGAACGCGAGCTTCTGTCCTTCCGCGGTGGCCGATTGCGCGTGCGCCGGACCGGAGATCGCCACAGCGCCGAGCAGCAGCGCGATTGCCAGCGCCGGCGTCAGGACGGACTTCGTCGAAGGGATGATCTTCAAAGGCGTTTCCTGCGGGTTCTGTTTTGCGAATCTATTTTGGCTGCATCGTATCGAGCGGTCCGGTCGTGCGCGGTGTGAGGTCTCTGCCTTCCGCGGTGGACATGATCTTGATGTCCGCCGGGTTGGCGCAGGCGCTCATGCACGGCCTGGCTGCCGTATCGGGTCTCGGATCTTTCCAGATGAAGTTGTCGCGATTGGGCATTTTGACTTTCGGCAAACTGGTCCGGTCGGCGACAAATTCATTCGGAACGATATTATTCAGGTTCAGGATATAGGCCGTCAATGCATAAACGTCATCAGCCGAAAGTGTATGTGGCGCCGGCATTGGCATGGCGCGGTTAATATAGTCGAATAACGTCGGCGCGTAGGGCCAATAGCTGCCGACAGTCAGCTCGGGACGGTCGTTTTTCAGGGTGCCTTCACCGCCGGCGAGTTTTGGGAAACGGCCTTCGCCCTCGCCAAAGGTTCCGTGACACGCCGCGCACTGGTCGGCGAAAACGCTTTCGCCCTTGCTGACGCTGCCGCTACCGGACGGCAGACCGGCGCCATCGTCGCCTCGCGCATCGATATCCCAACCCGCGATCTGCTCTGACGTCGCCACGGTGCCATAGCCGAAGTGGCCGGGTTCGGCGGCGATTGCCAAAGGGGCCGCGGCAATCATCGCGCCCGCGAGCGCGAGACGAAATTTACCCGATCTGAACATCGAACACGCTCCCGTCGGGCTTCACCTGCCAGGTCTGGATCGAATTGTTGTGGTAGACCGAGTTGGTGCCGCGCTGCTTGCGGAGTTCGGTGATCGTTGGCTGCACGTAGCCGGTTTCGTCGATCACGCGGGATTCCAGCAGCGCCGGGTTGCCGTCCCAGCGCCACGGGATCGAAAATCGCGTCAATGCTTTCGACAGGACAGGCTCGTGCAATTGCGCGGTCTGCCAGTTGACGCCGCCATCGACGGACACGTGGACGCCTTTGATCTTGCCGTTGCCGGTCCAGGCGAGGCCGCGAATCTCGTAGAGGCCCGCGCCGCTGAGCGGCTTCTCGGGGCAGGGAAAGGTGATGACGGATTTTGCGTCAATCAGCCAGGTGAAGCCGCGCGAGGTGCCGTCCGGCATCAGGTCGGTATATTTTGAGGTTTCCTCACGTGAATACCATGGCTTGTCGCCGATCTTGATACGGCGCAGCCATTTGACGCTGACGTTGCCTTCCCAGCCGGGCACCACGAGCCGCAGCGGATAACCTTGTTCGGGACGCAGCGCTTCGCCATTCTGGGCATAGACGATCAGGCAGTCGTCGAGGCACTTTTCCAGCGGCAGACTGCGGTTCATGTGCGCGCCGTCGGCGCCTTCGACCATCGCCCACTTCGCCTCTTTCTTGAGGCCGACTTCCTCAAGCAGGGTCGAGAGTTTGACGCCGGTCCATTCGGCGCAACTGATCATGCCGTGATTGAATTGCAGCGAATTGAGCTGCGCCGCGCGCCATTCCATGCCGCCATTGGCCGGGCATTCGATGAAGTGAATCCGCGACACCGATGGAAAGCGCAAAATATCTTTCATGGTCAGGATCAACGGTCGCTCGACGAGGCCATGGATCATCAGCCTGTGCTGCTCCGGATCGACGTCCGGGCGGCCCGCGTGATAACGCTCGAAAAACAGGCCATTGGGCGTGATGATGCCGTTCAGATCCTGCAGCGGCGAGAAGCTGATGGAGGACTCGGTGCCTGCCGTGAGCCACGGCACGTTGCGCCTGATAACGCCACCCTCGGTGTCCGCGGGCTTGCCATAAGGGCGATCGACCACGCCGGCGCCGAGGGATTGCGACCACGGCGCGTCGGCGGGCGGCGAAGCTTCTGCCGTTTCTGCGCGGGCCGTCTTGCCGAGCGCGAGGCTTCCAGTCAGCGCGGCGCCGAGACCAAGCAGTGAGCGGCGGCCCAGCACCGGATTGCGCGGCACGGCGGACTTGGGTACCACAGACTCGGATACCACAGGCAGGTTGCGCCAGAAATTTGGCGGCACGTTTCCTCGCTTCGCGGCTTACGGCCGCAGCTTTGCGGTGCGGCTCGCAGCCGCGTTGCTTGTTGTTTCCGACGTATCGGCGTTTGCTAATTTAGTCAATGCTAAATTATCGAAGCCGTGGTATCCTGTATTTGCGAAGGTGCGCCGCAACGGAGTTGGACTCATGAGATCCGCTGCAAGTTCCGCCAGACAATCGCCGGGGAAACCCGCGAAAAAGCCGGCCGCCAAGGCCTTGGCAATCAAAGATTCGGCGACCAAGGCCTCCGAAGCGCTCGCGCTGAAGATGCTGACCAAGCAGGCGGGCGAGGCGGCACAACTGCTCAAGCTGCTCGGTAATGAAAGCCGTTTGCTGATCCTGTGTTTTCTCGCGGTGCGTGGCGAGATGACCGTGGGCGAACTGGTCGATGTGGTGAAGCTCAGCCAGTCGGCGCTGTCGCAGCATCTGGCGCGCCTGCGCGAGGACGGTCTGGTGACGTTCCGCCGCGATTCGCAGACGCTTCATTACAGCGTGATCGACCAGAAGGCCCTGCGCGTGCTGGGGGTCCTTAAAGAAATCTATTGCGGAGACTTGATGTGAAGTGGGCCGCGGCGGTTCCGCTGTGTCTCGCGATGTGCTTTGCCGCACGGGCGCTTGCCGACGACGCGCCGCCCTACGCGCCAATCACGATTCCGCTGGATATCAAACAGGTGCCGGATAAACCGATCTGGTACTCAACCGGCAATCCCGGCATTCCCGGCAAGGGTAACGAAGGCAATACCTCGAACGCCGGCTTTGTCGTCACGTCCGATGGCATTGCCGTATTCGATGCGCTGGGCACGCCGAGTCATGGCTGGGCGTTGCTGCAGGCGATCCGCAAGATCAGCGACAAGCCGATCCGTTATGTTATCGCCAGCCACTATCATGCCGATCATATCTACGGCTTGCAGGCGTTCAGGGATCACACCGATGCATTGATCGTCGCGCAGGAGCGCGCGGGCGAGTACAAGGAAAACGATCAGATCGCCGACGAGAAGGCGGACCAGCGCCTCGATCAGCGCCGCGGTGTGCTCGAGCCCTGGGTCAACGACAAGACCCGGGTGGTGCCGCCCGACATCACCTTCAAGGATCGCATGACGATCGTGCTCGGCGACCGGCGGCTGACGCTGCTCTATGCCGGGCCTGCGCATTCCTCCAGCGACAGCATGATGATGGTGGAACCCGATGGCGTGCTGTTCGCCGGCGACATCGTGCAGAACAGCCGTATTCCCTTCATGAACAGCGACGATGTCTCGACGGCGCAATGGCTGAAGGCGCTCGACGAGGTCGAAAAGCTCGATCCGAAGTTCATCATCCCCGGTCACGGCTCCTCGTCGACGCGGGCGAAAGAGGCGAT
>JBEPUM010000087.1:0-13913 GCA_041691515.1 Pseudomonadota bacterium
GGCTCGTCGCTCATATGCGGACCGAGCAGCAGATGATCCGCGAATGGGCCGACGGACAGGGCGAGCAGAACCGCGAGATCAAGAAGCTGCTGGAGCGCATCGCACGGCAGCCGGAAAAAAATTAAGGGCGAACTTCAATATGCTGGATCACGTAACGATTGGCGTCAGCGATACCGAGCGGTCGAAGCAGTTCTACGATCGGGCATTACACCCGCTCGGGATCGCGCGTTTATATGCGGAAGGTGAACGGTTCGCGGGCTATGGAATTAGTCCCAAGGCTTTCTTCTGGATTGGGGGACGAAACGCCCGTCAAACGGGAGCGCATGTCGCCTTCGCCGCGCCGGACCGAGCGGCCGTCGATCTATTTTATCAGGAAGCGATTGCAGCCGGCGGCAGGGACAATGGGCCGCCCGGAATACGCCCAAACTACCATACAGACTACTATGGAGCTTTCGTGTTCGATCCAGACGGCCACAATATCGAGGCCGTTTGCCGCTTGCCACAGGGATAACATGCGGAACATGCCTCGCCTCCAGAGATAGAGACCCCAGAATGGCCCTTGCACGCGGACGCCGGAACGAGGCTGGATTCAACTATTGGCCGGGATTCGTCGATGCCCTCTCGACGCTGGTGCTTGCCGTCGTGTTTCTGCTGTCGGTATTTCTGGTGGTGCAGTTTTTCCTGTCGCAGCAAGTCACCAACAAGGACAAAGCGCTGCAACAACTCAGCGCCAAGATCGCGGAGTTGAACGATCTGCTGTCGCTCGAAAAGCTCGGCAAGATCAGTCTAGGCGACGAGGTCAGCCAGTTGCGCGCTGGCCTGTCATCGGCGGAAGCCGAGCGCGACCGGGTCAAGGGCCTCTATGAAGGCCTCGCCAACGCCGGCAACGATGCGGCAGGCCGCAACACCGAACTCAACAAGGCGCTGGGTTCCGAAAAGGAGATCTCGTCCCGTGCGCTGGCACAGGTCGAAGTGCTGACGCAGCAGATCAGCGCGCTGCGCCGCCAACTGGCGGCGCTCGAGGATGCGCTCGACGCGTCGGAGAAAAAGGACAAGGACTCGCAGACCCGCATTGCCGATCTCGGACAGCGGCTGAATGTGGCGCTGGCGAAGCGGGTGCAGGAACTGTCGCGTTACCGTTCCGAATTCTTCGGGCGTTTGCGGACCATTCTCGGCAACAGGCCCGACATCCGCGTCGTCGGCGACCGCTTCGTATTCCAGTCCGAAGTGTTCTTCGACACCGGACAGGCGACGCTGTTGCCGGAGGGCAAGGCCGAACTCGATAAGGTCGGATCGGCGCTGACCGAGCTCGACAAGCAGATCCCGAGCGAGATCGCCTGGGTACTGCGGGTCGACGGTCATACCGACGCGCGGCCGATCAACAGCCCGATCTTCAAGTCGAATTGGGAATTGTCGTCGGCGCGCGCGATTTCGGTGGTGCAGTATCTGGTATCGCTCGGCGTGCCCCCGCAACGCCTTGTCGCCGCCGGATTCGCCGAATTCCAGCCGCTCGACACCGGCACGACGGAGGAAGCCTACAAGCGCAACCGCCGTATCGAGCTGAAGCTGACGGAACGGTGAGGACGATGTACGTCGAGACCTTACCTCGTCATGGCCGGGCTCGTCCCGGCCATCCACGCCTTCCTTGCATCCAATTCTCAAGACGTGGATGCCCGGGATAAACCCGGGCATGACGGTGAGCCTCTGACCCGAACTCCTTTTTTCCTTCGCCCCTATCGTCCCGCCGACGAGGATGCCGCGATCGCGCTGTGGCATGAAACTTGGCAGCGGGCCTATCCCGCGATCGACTTCGCGGCCCGCGTGCCGTGGTGGCGCGAACGCTGGCGCAGCGAGCTCGTGCCGCACGCCAACATCGTCGTCGCAGAGCACACAGGCCAACTGACCGGCTTCGTCACCATCGATGGGGCGGGCTATCTCGATCAGTTGGTGGTGAGCCCGGCGCGCTGGGGCAGTGATATTGCCGGCGCGCTGGTGACTGAGGCCAAGCGGCTATCGCCGGCAGGGATCACGCTGCTGGTCAATATCGACAACATGCGCGCGATCCGGTTCTACGAGCGCAACGGCTTTGTGCATGCCGGCGATGACGTGAACCCGACCTCGGGCCGCCCGGTCAAGCGAATGGAATGGACGGGCTGATAGATCCCTCAGATATTCCGCGTCAGGTATCCTGGAATTGCAGCCGCGCCAGCCGGGCATAAAGCCCGTTCGCAGCCACCAGCGAGGCGTGCGTCCCCTGCTCCACGATACGCCCGTGCTCCATCACCATGATCCGGTCGCACGACAGCACCGTCGCGAGGCGATGCGCGATCACGAGTGTCGTGCGGTGGCGCATCAGTTCTTCGAGCGCGGTCTGCACCAGCGTTTCGGATTCAGCATCGAGCGATGAGGTCGCTTCATCGAGCAGCAGCAAGGGCGCATCGCGCAGGATCGCACGCGCAATGGCGATGCGCTGGCGTTGTCCGCCCGACAGGGTCACACCGCGTTCGCCGAGCTGCGCCTCGAAGCCGCCCGGCATCCGGCGGATGAATTCAGTGGCGTGGGCGAGATCGGCGGCGCGTTCGACGTCGGCATCGGATGCATCCGGCCGGCCGAAGCGGATGTTCTCGCGGGCGGTTGCCGCGAACACCACGGCGTCCTGCGGCACCAGTGCAATCCGCGCCCGGACCTCGTGCGGATCGGCTGTCCGTAACGGCACATCGTCGAACGAAATCGTGCCGGAAGCCGGATCATAAAAGCGCAGCAACAGATGAAACAGCGTGCTTTTCCCCGCACCCGATGGTCCGACGATCGCGACTTTTTCGCCGGCACGGACCGACAACGAAACACCATCGACCGCGAGCACATCGGGGCGGCTCGGATAAGCAAAGTTCACGCTCTCGAGCGCGACATCACCCCGTGGGGGCACGGGTAGCGCACGCGGCGAAGCCGGAGCAGATATCGCCGATTTCACGTGAAGAATCTCGAACAATCGCTCCGCTGCGCCTGACGCCGCGGACACTTCGCCCCAGACTTCGCTGAGCTGGCCGAGGCTGCTGGCCGCGAAGGCTGCGTACAGCACGAACTGGCCGAGCCGGCCGGGAGTAATGGCGCCGGTCAGCACATCGTGAGAGCCGATCCAGAGGATCAGTACCACGCTCGTGAAAACGATAAAGATGATGATCGCGGTCAGCACGGCGCGAGCGCGCGCCGAATTGCGCGCCGCCTGATAAGCCTGTTCGACTTCGCCGCCGAACCTGATGTCGGCGAGCCGTTCGTTGGTGTAGGCCTGCACCGTCCTGATCGCACCTACCAGTTCGGAGGCATAGGCCGTGGCTTCGGCAAGACTGTCCTGCGCGCCCCGCGACAGCCGCCGCACCCAGCGTCCGAATGCGACCAGCGGCAACACGATCAGTGGGATCGCCGCCAGCACGAAACCGGACAGCCGCGGGCTGGTGATGACCATCATCGTGGTCGCACCCGCAAAGAGAACCAGGTTGCGCAGCGCGACCGAGATCGACGAGCCGACCGCGGATTTGATCTGCGTCGTATCCGCGGTCAGCCGCGAAATCAGTTCGCCGCTGCGGGCCGTGTCGAAGAACACCGGCGACAGCGAGATCAAATGGGCGAACACGTCGCGTCTGAGATCGGCGACGATGCGCTCGCCGATGGTGGTCACCAGAAAATAACGCGAGGCGCTGGCGCAGGCGAGGATGGCAACGACGCCGATCATCACGCTGAAGTAGCTGTTGATCATCGCGATGCCTTCGGCACTGAAGCCGAAGTCGATGATCCGGCGCACCGCGATTGGCACGATCAGCGTCGTGATCGCGGCGACGATCAGTGCGACCAGCGCGAGCAGCGCCCGGCCGCGATAGCGGGCGACGTAGGGCGCGAGTGCGAGCAGCGGCCGCAGCCTGGCATTCCGGGCGGTAGCTGTCGCTGACAAGGCCTGATCGGCGGCGGCAGGGCCCGACGCTCCGGATCCCGCCGTCAGGACGGTATCGAGCGGCAGGGCGATGGCCGCAGCTTTCGAGGTATTCTTACGGCCTTCTACCGGACTCATCCGCCTGACCACGCTATTGCTGATTGCGCCCCTGATAGGCCCGGCTGCCAGCGCTGGCAAATGCGATGGCCCGGCTTGTCTATCAAACCTTGGTGCGATATAGAGCGGCCCAAATCTGCCCGAAATTCATCGAATTGCAGGCGCCGGCGCGCCGAAGGACATGTCATGAAAGCCGAAATTCACCCGGATTATCATACAATTAAGGTCGTGATGACCGACGGGACCGAATATATGACCCGTTCCACCTGGGGCAAGGACGGCGACACGCTGAACCTCGACATCGATTCCAAGTCGCATCCGGCCTGGACCGGCGGTTCCCAGCAGCTCCTCGACCGCGGCGGCCGCGTGTCCCGGTTCCAGAAGAAGTTTTCGGGCTTCCTCAAGAAGGACTGAGCTTCGGCCAATATCCGGCTTCTCAGAACGCCTCCGCATTGCGGGGGCGTTTTTCGTTTGAGGAGCGTCAGAACTTCAAGCCGACGCAGGCCGCACCCACGGCGATGATGCAGCACGCGACGATCCGCTGTGCCGACATGCGCTCTTTAAGAAAAACAACGCCTAGCAACGCTGCGAATACGACACTGGTCTCGCGCAAAGCGGACACCGCGCCCATATGGCTCGATTGCATCGCCCAGATGATCGCACCGTAGGCCGCGAGCGAGATCAGGCCGCCGGCCGCCGCCATGCCGGCTTGCGGCAGCGTCATGGTTAAAGCCGTCGAACGGCGCCGTGCCAGATGCCACAGCGGTACGGCGAGAAAAAATACGAACATGGAACCGGTGTAGCCGACCCAGTTACCCGACGCCCGCACACCGATCCCGTCGACGACGGTGTAGGTGGCGATGCTAAGGCCCGTGGTCAGGGCCCACGGCAGATCCATGTGACGGAAGCGTCCCTTCGCGGCCGCCAGCATGAAGATGCCGATACACACGAGTCCGATGCCGGCCGCGGCGATGGCATTCATCCATTCGCCCGCGAATAGGCTAGCGCCGAGCGCAACCAGCGCGGGCGATGAGCCGCGCGCAACGGGATAAGTCTCGCCGAGATCGCCGCTGCGATACATCCGCACCAGCAGCGCATTGTAGGCGAGATGGATCAAGCCGGAGGCGATGACATAGCCTGCACTTGCAGGCGACGGCAGGCCGGCGATCGCGATCATCAAAATGCCGGCGATCCCGACCGTCACATTCATGACCAGCATGGATTGCGCGCGATCACTACCGCCGCGCAACAACGCATTCCAGCTTGCATGCAGCGACGCAGCCAGCAGAACGAGCGCGAGAGAAAAAGGAGTCAGCAACGGAGATTCATTCGATCGGGATTTGCGCAACGGCAGGCGACATTATCAGCCGACCAGCCGCTCACTCAATCGCGAATATCAGCCTCTGCATTCGTCGATTATCCGGCGTTTAGCCGATCTGGCGCTCGAAGGCTTCCTTGAGGCGGTTGAGTTGCGGCACCAGCGGATTGCCGATCGGCGCGCGCTCGGTGGACGGCGCATGCATCGTGATGTCAAGACGGCGCACTCGTGCCTGCAGGCCCATCGATCGTGCGATCAGGTCCTGCAACTGCTGCGGCAGTTTCGTAATCATGTCGTCCGATCCGGGATCGGCGGCGCTGAGTTTGACCTTGGTCTTTTCGCGGTTGGCCTGCATCAGCGTCATCTCGCCTTCCTTCACGGCGCGATGCAGCAACAGCCATGACGCCAGTTGCATCAGCCGCGTGGTCAGACGCATGCTTTCGGTTGCATAGGTCAGGCTGACGGAGCGCTCGAGCATCTTGGCCTCGTTCCGGCCGTCGCCGTCGAGGTAGGCGGCGGTTTCCTCGACCAGATCCATGCCTTCCCGGAACAGGCCGGTGAACGCGGCAGAGCCTGTGAGCCGCTCGCTGAACTGGACAAGATGAGTTTCGCCTGCCGAACGATCGGACATGGTTAACGCCTCACGCAACTGTAAACGCCGCCTGCCGGTCAATTGAGCGCCGGCTTATGATGAACAAATCATTGCTCGCCTGAGGGCGGGAGTCCAGCGGAGGTATCCGCAAAGGTTAATATGGTTGCCAGCGCCATCCCAGACCGGACACCACGCAAAAAAGAGCCGCCGTTTCCGGCGGCTTTTGAAGTTGATAACAGGGAGGCGTCAAACAGAGTGGACAGGAGCCACTCGGTGTCCAAACAAGGACAATTTAAGTCATATTCGAGAAAGCTTAACCGGTCGTAAATGAACGATTATCTTCAGCTTTCATTTGCCATTCCGGCCTGCCCGGCTTCTTCGGGTTGATGACGCCCGTCAGGACTTGAAGAAGTTGTTGGCGGCGTCCTTGGATGCCCGCTTTTTGACCTCGGCGGATCGCAGGCGCTCGATCTCGGCCGTCAACAGCGCGATCCGCTCGCCCAGTTCCTCGACCGACAGCAGCGAGAGATCCTGACCGATCTCGTGGGTAATCTTCTTCCTTGGCTTATCGTCATCTTCGATGGCCATGCATGCGGCTCCCGACTAGTGGTCCGGTTCTAACATCTGCATTTAACATTCACTTGCCGGGTTCGCTGCAAGAGGTAGCGAATGTCAAATTCATTCCACTGGCTGCTCAACGGTTCGTGAGGCGGTTGCCAGCCCGCGGCTGGCTGTCTAATCAGGGACCTCATCGACGTTCCACGCGTTTCTCAAGGACAAATCATGGAAAAGCTGCCCGCGCAAATGACCGTCATCGGCATCAGCAAGCCCGGCGGACCGGAGGTCCTTTTGCCTGAGACCCGTGTGGTTCCTGCCCCCGGCCCGAACGAAATCCTGATCAAGGTCGCGGTCGCAGGCGTCAACCGGCCCGACGTTGCGCAGCGTTCCGGCAGCTATCCGCCGCCGCCCGGCGCCAGCGATCTGCCTGGCCTTGAAATCGCCGGCGAGGTCGTTGCCCTCGGCGCTGGCGTCAGCCGATATAAACTTGGCGACAAGGTCATGTCGCTGGTCTCAGGTGGCGGCTATGCGCAGTACTGCATCGCGCATGAATCGATCGCGATGCCGATTCCTGCTGGATTATCGATGACCGAAGCTGGCGCCACGCCCGAAACATTGATGACGGTATGGCACAATGTGTTCGAGCGCGGCGGGCTGAAGGCCGGTGAAACGCTGCTGATCCACGGCGGCTCGTCCGGCATCGGCACCATGGCGATCCAGCTCGCCAAAGCGTTTGGCGCGAAGGTGATCGTGACTGTCGGCTCGCAGGACAAGGCCGACGCTTGTCTCAAGCTCGGCGCGGATCATGCCATCAACTACAAGACCCAGGATTTCGTCGCAGAAGTGAAGACGCTGACCGGAGGCACCGGCGCAAATCTCATCCTCGATATGGTCGGTGGCGATTACATCGAGAAGAATTACGACACGGCCGCGATCGAAGGCCGCATCGTTCAGATCGCTTTCCTCGGCGGGCCGAAGGCGACCGTCAATTTCGCCAAGGCCATGGTGAAGCGGCTGCATCACACCGGCTCGACGCTGCGGCCGCGCTCGGTCGCCGACAAGGCGGCAATGGTCAGCGCCATTGAGGCCAAAGTGCTGCCGCTGATGCGCGATGGACGGATCAAACCGCTGATGGACAGCACATTCCCGCTGGAAAGAGCTGTCGATGCTCACAAACGGATGGAAACCAGCGCACATATTGGCAAAATTGTGTTGATGGTTTAGAGGCCCGCGAACTCGCTAAAGCCTATGATTTCCTTCGCGTTTGTGCCATTTAGTCCGCGTGGGTAGGTGGGTTCGGCGAAGGCGGGCGGCGGCTTTCCGCGCGAATTTGCTTTCATTCTATGACATACAGGGTCGTCTTCACGCGGGCCTCACTCCGCGCCGCTCGAAAACGCTCCTGGACTGTGTGTTGAACGTGGAGAATTGACATTGCGCACGATCAGGTGGCTTGCGCCTCTCGCGCTGGCCTTCATGATTTTTGTTGCCGCATCACCGGCACGCGCGATTGACGCCGTCAGCGTCCGCAGCGACGCGCCTGCCATCGATCTCACCGGCGTCCTCGATCATCAACACAGCGACACCGACCGCATTCAGGTCTCGACCGCGCCGGGCACCGACGGCATCGTCCGCCGCGTCGAAGTGCGCGCGCGCGAAAACGGCCAGAACTGGGTGGTGTTCGCACTCGCCAACAATACAGACGACCAACTCGACCGTCTGATCGTCGCTCCGCATTATCGCATCGTGTCGTCGGGATTGCTGTGGCCGGACCTTGGACAGTCGCGCATCGCGACGATCACGCCGTCGACGGGCGATCGTCCGGAGCGGCAGGACAGCGCCACCGCCGATGTTTTCCGCGTCACGCTCGATCCCGGCGCCGTCATCACCTTCGTCGTCGAGCTGCGCACCGACAAGCTGCCGCAGCTCTATCTCTGGGAACCCGACGCCTACAAGGACAAGGTCAACTCCTTCACGCTCTACCACGGCATCGTTATCGGCATCTCCGGCCTGCTGGCCCTGGTGCTGACCATCCTGTTCGTGGTCAAGGGCAGCATCATGTTCCCTGCCGCCGCGGCGCTGGCGTGGGCGGTGCTGGTCTATATCGGCGTCGATTTCGGCTTCTGGGGCAAGGTGCTCGACATGTCGGCCGGCGCCGAACGGGTCTGGCGCGCTTCAGGCGAGGCGATCCTTGCCGCAACCCTGCTGGTGTTTCTGTTTGCCTATCTCAATCTCAACCGCTGGCACGTGCGTTACTCGCACATCACGCTGGGCTGGCTCGCGTTCCTCGGCTCACTCGTGGCGCTCGCGTTGTTCGATCCTTCTGTCGCTTCCGGCATCGCCCGGATATCGCTGGCGCTGATTGCCGTATTCGGCTTCGCGCTGATCGTGTATCTCTCCACGCACGGCTTTGACCGCGCCGTGCTGCTGATCCCGACCTGGTTCCTGCTTGCGGTCTGGGTCGGCGCCGCTGGCATGACCATCGAGGGCAGCGTCACCAACGACATCGTCGGCCCTGCGCTGCTCGGTGGCCTGGTGCTGATCGTGATGTTGATCGGATTCACGGTGATGCAGCACGCATTTGCCGGCGGCGGCGCTACCGCGGGCGTGGTGTCCGACGTCGAGCGGCGCGCCCTGGCGCTGACCGGCTCGGGCGATCTGGTATGGGACTGGGACGTGTCCGCCGACAAGGTCTTCACGAGTCCCGAAACCGAAACCTTGCTCGGCTTGAAACGCGGCACCCTCGAAGGACCGGCGGCGACGTGGCTCGAGGTATTGCATCCACTCGATCAGGACCGGTTCCGCGCGGCGCTGGACAGCGTGCTCGATCAGCGGCGCGGACGCCTGGTGCAGGATTTCCGGCTGCGGACGCCTGACGGCCACTTTATGTGGTTCGCGCTTAAAGCACGGCCCGTGGTCGGATCCGACGGCGAAGTCTCTCGCGTGGTCGGCACCCTCACCGACGTCACCGAGTCCAAAAACGCCGAAGAACGGATGCTGCACGACTCGGTGCACGACAATCTGACCGGCCTGCCTAACCGCAAGCTGTTCATCGACCGCCTCAACGCAGTCGCTACCCTCGCCAAGACCATGCCGAGCTTGCGGCCCACGCTGATGGTGATCGATCTCGATCGCTTCAAGCAGGTCAACGACTCCGTCGGCATCGCGGTGGGTGACTCGATCCTGCTGACGCTGGCGCGGCGGCTGACGCGGATTCTCAAGCCGCAGGACACCCTGGCGCGGCTCGCCGGCGATCAGTTCGGGCTCATTCTGATGTCGGAGCAGGATCCGGCGCGCATCACCGCGTTTGCCGAAACCATCCGCAAGACCATCCGTGCGCCGATCGCCTTCAACGACCGGGAGATTTTCCTGACCGCGTCGATCGGTCTGGCGCTGAGCGATCCGCAGACGCAACTGACGGAAGAGATCATCAAGGACGCCGAGCTTGCGATGTATCATTCCAAGCGCATCGGCGGCGACCGCATCGACGTCTACAAGCCCGCGATGCGTGCCCGGAAAACCGACCGGCTGACGCTTGAATCGGAATTGCGGCGCGCCATCGAGCGCCAGGAACTCACCATTCTGTATCAGCCGATCGTCCGGCTGGAGGACAGGTCGATCGCCGGTTTCGAGGCGCTGGTGCGCTGGGATCACCCAAAACTCGGGCGCATGTCGCCGGATGAATTCATCAGCATTGCCGAAGAAACCGGCCTGATCGTCGATCTCGGCATGTTCGTCATGGATCAGACGGCAAAGCAGCTCGCCGTCTGGCAGCGCGCGATGCGCTCCCAAGAGCCGATCTTCGCCAGCGTCAACGTGTCCTCGCGCCAGTTGCTGCGACATGATCTGATCCACGACATCCGCACGGTGCTGTCGCGATCTTCAATCGCGCGCGGCACGCTGAAGCTCGAACTCACGGAATCGCTCGTCATGGAGAACCCGGAGCACGCAGCCCAGATGCTGCAGCGGATTCGCGAACTCGGCACCGGGCTGTCGCTCGACGACTTCGGCACCGGCCACTCCTCGCTGGCCTATCTCCAGCGCTTCCCGTTCGACACCATCAAGATCGATCAATCGTTCGTGCGCACCACGAGCCGCGGCACACGCCCCGTCATTTTGAAGTCGATCATCGCGCTGGCGCACGATCTCGGGATGGATGTGGTTGCGGAAGGCGCCGAGACCGACTCCGACGCGGTCGAGCTTTATCAACTGGGCTGCGAATACGCTCAGGGTTTCGCTTTCGGCGAGCCGATGGATGCCGATGCGGCCATGCGGCTTCTGACCGACGAGCGGCTCGAAGCTGCAAGCTGACTCCGCATACCTGCGAATCCAAAGACTTCCCGCTCAGGCGTGGCCGGCTTCATTGGAAAGCATGCCGGGATCGACGCCGATCTTGTGCAACGCGCGATTATACTTGTCTTCGGCATCGCGGCCGAAAATCAGATCGGAATCCGCCGGACAATGCAGCCATCCATTATCCTGGATTTCCGTCTCAAGCTGGCCCGGCGCCCAGCCGGCGTAACCGAGCGCCAGCATCGCGTGTTTCGGACCGTCCCCGTTCGCGATGGCTCTCAGGATGTCGACCGTCGCCGTGAGACAGATACCGTCGTCGATCGGCAGTGTCGCATCTTCGATAAAGAAATCGCTTGAATGCAGGACGAAGCCGCGTCCGGTTTCAACCGGTCCGCCCTTCATCACTTTCATTGCCTCGGCAGTTTCCGGCAGCTTGATCTGGTCGGATTTCTTGATGATGTCGAGTTGCACCAGAAGATCAGTGAAATCGATACTCCCCGCGGGCCGGTTGACGATAATGCCCATCGCCCCCTCGGACGAGTGCGCGCACACATAGATCACCGAACGCGCGAACCGCTCATCTTCCATGACCGGCATTGCAATCAGCAACTGGCCGTCCAGATACCCCCGGCCCAGGACGTCAGTGCCCTCGCCGGTATCCTTGCGGCGGCCAGTTCCTGGCCTTTTACGTGCTGGATTCATCAGCAAACGACTCTCATGTTGCGACATATCCTGATATTGGGTGCCAATTCTGTCAATCAACCATCCGGCCGCAGTCGGATAACAGATCACAAGCAATTCAATGGTTTGCTGCGGTAGCAGCCTGTAAAGACGTCGCATGATCGCCAAGGTTCCCCTCCACGCCGTACTCGGTGTCACCGCCGCGTTGTTAACCTCAGTTCTCGCGCCCGATGCGATGGCTCAGGATGCGTCACCATGGTTGCATGACAGTCACTCCGCGGTTCGCCTGCTCGCGGGCTCGCGCAGCGGCACGGTGCTGCTCGGCGGGGTCGCATTTCAACTCGAGTCCGGATGGAAAACCTACTGGCGTACACCGGGCGACTCCGGCGTTCCGCCGCGTTTCGATTTTTCCAAATCTGACAACATCGAAGCTGTGACGATCCTGTGGCCCGCGCCCTCGCAATTTCCCGATGGCGCAGGCGGTCACTCGCTAGGTTACAAGAATCAGGTGGTGCTACCGCTGCGCATCGTCACCAAGAATGCCGACAAACCCATTACGCTTCGCGCAACTGTCAATTACGCCGTGTGCGCCAAGCTATGCATTCCCGTCGAAGCCTATCTCGAACTTCCCTTTGTCAGCGTCGCCAGTACGGAGGACAGCGCACTGGCCGCAGCGCTTGATACCGTACCGAAGCCCGCCAGGGTCGGCGATCCCAATCCGCTGACGATCCGCGACGTCAAGCGCGACGGCAAATCCAGCGTGACCGTCGATGTCGCGACGCCGAATCCGAACGACAACGTCCACTTGTTCGTGGAGGGTCCGACGCCGGAGTGGGCGCTGCCGATCCCGACGCTGCTCGATCACGCTCCGCCGGGCGTAAAGCGATTTTCATTCCAGCTCGACGGCCTGCCACCCGACACACAACCCGAAGGGGCCGCACTGAAGCTGACGCTGGTGGGCAACGATCGCGCCTACGAATTCAATATCAATTTGAATTGACGGGAGAATTCTGTCACCGGACCAGTTGGCGGCACGGCCGATCCAACTGAATCTTAACGAATCGTTGCTACGCCCGATGCTCGCCGCCTCGCGCGCGGCACGAGGATCTTTGCCGTGGCCGTAACGGACGCTCCATCCGCGCCAGCACCGCGATCACCCGGTCTGATCGAGCGGTTGCGCGCGATGTTGGGGGATTCGAACGAAGCATCGCTGACCAAGCGTCTCGCCGGTACGATCTTCATCATCCGTGTCATCAGCGCCGGCCTCGCTTACGTCGCACAGATCCTGCTCGCACGCTGGATGGGCGGTTCCGACTACGGCATCTACGTCTATGTCTGGACCTGGGTGCTGCTGCTCGGCAGCATGATGGATTTCGGCATCTCGGCTTCGGCACAGAAGATCATTCCCGAATATCGCGCCAGTGGCGACGATGCGCTGTTGCGGGGTTTTCTCACCGGCAGCCGGTGGATGACATTCATCGTCTCATCGGTGATTTCGCTGCTGCTGGCGGGCCTCGTGAAGATGCTGTCGCCATGGATCGATGCGGCCACGATCATGCCGCTCTATATCGGCTGCCTGACGCTGCCCGCTTTTGTGGTCGCCAATACCCAGGACGGCATTGCCCGCTCGCACGACTGGATGCGGCTCGGCCTGATGCCGCAATTCATCGTGCGCCAGTCGCTGATCATCGGTTTTACCGCCGGCGCGTTCGCACTCGGTTTTCACCTCAGCGCCACCATCGCCATGCTGGCGAGCGTCGCGGCCGTCTGGGTCGCCATGATCGGACAGATGATTGTGCTCAACCGGCGGCTCGCCACCGCCATCCCGGCCGGGCCGAAAGCCCACGATTTCCGCGGATGGCTTGCAGTCTCGTTGCCGATCCTGCTGGTCGAAAGTTTCTATTTGCTCTTGTCCTACACCGACGTGCTGGTGCTGCAGCAATTCCGGTCTTCGGAAGAGGTCGGTATCTATTTCGCCGTCGTCAAGACGCTGGTGCTGGTCTCGTTCATTCACTACGCGATGTCGGCCACCACAGCGCACCGCTTCACCGAATATCATGCGGCCGGCGACAAGGAGCGTCTGTCCGCCTACGTCGCGCATGCGATCAAATGGACATTCTGGCCGTCCCTCGCCGCAACGCTAGTTTTGCTCGCGCTCGGCAAACCGCTGCTGTGGCTGTTCGGCCCTCAATTTGTCAGCGGCTACAGCATCATGTTCGTCGCGGCGATCGGGCTTGTGGTCCGCTCGGCGATCGGCCCGGTCGAACGGCTCCTCAACATGCTGGGACATCAGCACGCCTGCGCGTCGGCCTATGCGATGGCGTTCGGGATGAACGTGGCGCTCTGCTTCATGCTGGTGCCGCGTTATGGCGGCCACGGCGCCGCCGCTGCGACCTCGATCTCGCTGGTGTTCGAAACGGTGCTGCTGTTCT
>JBEPUM010000088.1:0-13810 GCA_041691515.1 Pseudomonadota bacterium
TGCCCGGCGGCGCTCGGCACCAAGGACGAGCAACCGGCGGCCTACAGCCCGGATACGCAGTTGTTCTACGTTCCGACCAACCACGTCTGCATGGACTATGAGCCTTACAAGGTGGCCTATACTGCGGGTCAGGCTTATGTCGGTGCCGCCGTCGCGATGTATCCGCCCAAGGGTGATTCCAACATGGGCAACTTCATCGCGTGGGATGGCAAGACCGGGAAGATCGTCTGGTCCAACAAAGAGCAGTTCTCCGCGTGGGGCGGTGCTCTTGCAACGGCTGGCGGCGTCGTATTCTACGGCACGCTCGAAGGTTATCTGAAGGCGGTCGATGCCAAGACGGGTAAGGAGCTTTACAAGTTCAAGACTCCGTCCGGCATCATCGGCAACGTCATGACCTATGAGCACGGCGGCAAACAATACGTGGCCGTACTCTCCGGCGTCGGTGGTTGGGCAGGCATCGGCCTTGCGGCTGGCCTGTTGCAGCCGGAAAACGCCGCTGCGTGGCATGGCGCTGTCGATCAGGGCAAGCTGCCGACCAAAGACAAGACCGTTGATACAGCGGGCCTTGGCGCCGTCGGTGGTTATGCGGGTCTGGCGTCCTATACTTCGCTGGGCGGAACGCTGACCGTATTCGCTCTGCCGTCCGAGTAAGGGCGCGGTAAAGTGACAATCAATCGGCGCGCTGCGATTTTGCTGCGCGCCGATTTTGTCTCAATGCTCCAAAAGGAAGTGTACGTGAATATCAATTACTGGAAATTTGGACTCGCTGTTGCCGCGAGTGTACTGGCGACCGGTGGTGCCTTTGCGGACGGATCGGGTGATCCGGCTGTGGCTTCATCCGATAACGGCAAGTACATGGATAAGGACGGTAACCCGACCTACAAGATTAGTCCGGACGGGATGGTCGACTGGTACACATACTCGGGCTTCCGCCGCTATCACTCGGATTGCCACGTCTGCCACGGCCCCAACGGAGAGGGATCTAGCTACGCGCCGGCACTGGCCAATTCGTTGAAGACGATGAGCTACAGCGACTTCGTCAATGTCGTGACCAACGGCCGCAAGAACGTCGATGCCGCCAACGACAAGGTGATGCCGTCGTTTGCGACCAACGTTAACGTGATGTGCTACATCGACGATCTCTATGTCTATTTGCGCGCCCGCTCCAACGATGCCATTCCGGGCGGCCGCCCCCCAACTCACGAAGACAAATCCGATGCCGCCAAGCAGGCAGAGTCCAGTTGTACAGGCATCAAATGAACGAATTCACGGTGCTGAAGAGCGCAACAGGAGCATAGGATGAAGACGCGCGCAGCAGTCGCCTTTGAGGCCAAGAAGCCGCTTGAAATCGTTGAACTCGATCTGGAAGGGCCCAAAGCTGGTGAAGTTCTGGTCGAGATCAAGGCGACTGGAATTTGCCACACCGATGCCTACACGTTGGACGGTTTCGACAGCGAGGGAATCTTTCCTTCTGTCCTCGGCCATGAAGGCGCGGGCATCGTTCGCGAGGTGGGGCCTGGCGTCACTTCAGTAAAGCCAGGTGATCATGTGATCCCGCTCTACACGCCGGAATGCCGGCAGTGCAAAAGCTGTCTCAGCCAAAAGACCAATCTGTGCACGGCGATCCGCGCCACGCAGGGCAAGGGCGTGATGCCCGATGGCACTTCGCGCTTCAGTCATAAAGGCCAGACCGTCTTTCACTATATGGGTTGCTCGACCTTTTCGAATTTCACGGTATTGCCGGAGATTGCGGTCGCCAAAATCCGCGAAGACGCGCCGTTCGACAAGAGCTGCTACATCGGCTGCGGCGTGACGACGGGCGTCGGTGCGGTAGTCAACACGGCCAAGGTCACGCCGGGCTCAAATGTGGTGGTGTTTGGCCTCGGCGGCATCGGGCTCAACGTCATCCAGGGCGCGCGGATGGTCGGCGCCGACAAGATCATCGGCGTCGACGTCAACGACTCCAAGGAAGAATGGGGCCGCCGCTTCGGCATGACGCACTTCGTCAATCCCAAGAAAGTCGATGGCGATATCGTGCAGCATCTGGTCGGACTAACCGACGGAGGCGCCGATTTCACCTTCGACTGCACCGGCAACACCACAGTGATGCGCCAGGCGTTGGAAGCCTGTCATCGCGGCTGGGGTGTATCGGTCGTGATCGGCGTGGCCGAATCCGGCAAGGAAATCGCCACGCGGCCGTTCCAACTCGTGACCGGCCGGGTCTGGAAAGGCACAGCGTTCGGCGGCGCACGCGGTCGCACCGACGTGCCGAAAATCGTCGACTGGTACATGAATGGCAAGATCGAGATCGATCCGATGATTACCCACGTCCTCAAGCTCGAGGACATCAACAAGGGCTTCGATCTAATGCACGAGGGCAAGTCGATCCGTTCGGTCGTCGTGTTCTGAAAATTTCACGGCACGTTCCAAATCAAAAGCGTCGGACACAAGGAGGATAAGCCAATGACCGTTCATATCCACCCATCGATTGATAATGGCGTAAAGAAGGGCTCGGGCAGCTTTGCCGGCGGAACGCTTGTCTGCAAATGCAAGGACAAGCCGGTCAAGGTCGGCGTCAAGGGCGATGTTGCCCATAATCACGCTTGTGGCTGCACCCAGTGCTGGAAACCGTCGGGCGCGACCTTCTCGGTGGTTGCGGTGGTTCCACGCGAAAACGTGACCGTACTTGAAAACGGTGATAAGCTTCACATCGTCGATGCCTCGAAGACCATCCAGCGGCATGCCTGCAAGGTTTGTGGGACACACATGTACGGCCGCATCGAGAATAAGGGGCATCCGTTCTACGGCCTCGATTTCATTCACCCCGAGCTCTTCGCCGAAGGTGGTTCGGCGGCGCCGGGGTTTGCGGCGTTCGTATCGTCCGTGATCGAATCGGGCGTTGACCCCGGCGCGATGGGCGGGATCAGGTCGAGGCTGAAAGAACTCGGGCTGGAGCCCTATGATTGTCTATCGCCGCCGCTGATGGATGCGATCGCCACCCATGTGGCGAAAGCCCAGAAAGCCGCCTGACTGCGGCGCTTGGTGATATGATGTCGGTGGCAACTGCCGCCGACATCGTCGCTATTATCCGCGACCTTGGGCTTAAGTTCTGGAGACTGGTCACAAGGCGTTGCGTGGTCGGCCGAAACGCGTTCCTCCCTGAACTTGTGGAATTCCACGCCCCGCGACTGACTTGTCGCGGGGTATTTTCATTTTGATTTGCGGCCTTGGCGCAGGAGGGCTGCTCCAATGCCATCCGCGGGATGGCAGGATCCGCAGTCGTCGAGCCACGTCCGCTATCATGAAAGCATCGAAACCTCATGCCGGCTGACGTCTCCTGCGGGAGGGCTGCGACAATCCTCGCGGAACGTCGGCGCATCAAGCGCGAGATGATCGCAACCCGCCGCTTGCAGCATCAACGGCAGGCGGCCTAACCCCCAACCCCTGATGAGCCAGAGTCTCCCGAAGAGCCTGAATAGCCTCAACTATCTGATGGCAGACCGCACGCAACCCAAGAGAGGGGTAGCTTTCAGGCCGCAAGTGCAAGAATATATACCTCGTAAAAGAAAAAAGCGTGAGGGAGAGAAGACATGCTCAAGTTGGTCGGCGCTGCATTGACTGCGGCGCTTCTTGTTATGACATCCGTGGCTCGGGCGGCCGACAAACCGAAGGACCCGGATGTTATCCATATCGGCGCCCTGTTTGCCATGACCGGCAAGACCAGCTTTTACGGTACGGTCATGAGCCAGGGGATGAAGCAGGCCATCGACGAGATAAACGCCAAGGGCGGCGTTGACGGCATCAAGCTCGAAGCCGACATCGAGGATCATAAGGGCGGTGTGGCCAAGGCCGGAGTGGACGGGTTCATGCGTCTGCGCAACCTCTACAACGTGCAGGCCGTGATGACATCATTCACACCGCCTACTTTGGCGATCGCGCCGATTGCAGACGAGCAAAAGATTTTCCTGATCAACGGCGGCGGCGTCAGCAACAATCTAGTTGGTGCCTCGAAATATCTGTTTCACAACCGTTCGCTCGCCTCCGATCTTGGTCATGCGGCGGTCAGCCATGCGCACGATCTTGGCTTGAAGAAGATGGCCGAACTGGCCTGGAATTCGGATGCCGGCGACAATATCGTCAAGACCGTTGACGAGGTTTGGAAGAAGGATGGCGGCACAGTGGTGGCGTCGGAAAAAATGGATGTCGGCGCCGCCAACATCGATACCCAGATCGCCAAGATTCGCTCCGGCAATCCGGACTTCATCGGTCTTTGGCTGTTCAGTCCTGATCCAGGCCTGGCCGCCAAGCGTATCCGCGATTTCGGCATGAAGGTGCCTTTGATTGGCGTTGAATATACCGCTGACGTGCAGAAGCTCGGAGGCGCGGCGCTCGAAGGCTACGAGTTCACCTCCGACTATTTCAAACCGTCGCCCGACGAGCCCTGGTCGGCGGCCTTTGCCAAAGGCTACAAGGAACGCTACAACGCCGATCCGGATTTCTATGCCGCCAACTATTATGAAGGCGTCTATGTCATCGCGGAAGCCATGAAGCGGGCGCGCGCCAAAGGTGGCGACTGGTATCATGGCGACAAGATCGCCGCGGCCTTGCGCGAAAACCCCACCTTCAAGTCGGTCTATGGCGGCAGCATGGAATTCCAAGCCAACGGCGTGGCCAAGAAACGCGTGGCGCTGTTCAAGGTCCAGAACGGCGATAAGGTCTTCGAGAAATATATTGAAGCCAAGTAGCCGGCGCGTTCAGAGAACGCGGACCTAACCACTCGAGGCAGCCGCGACGTGGCTGCCTCGAAATGACGGTTCGCTGCGGCTTGCGCATGCCGACAAGCGCCAGCTGGGCGCGGTTCGAGGCAAGCGGGAGTCATGACTACATGCCCGCGTGAGTTCAATCATGGATCTCTTTGCACAGCTCTTCGTCAACGGCCTGATTAACGGCAGCCATTATGCGCTGCTCGGCGCCGGCTTCGGTTTGATCTTCGCCACTACCCGCATCGTTCATTTCGCGTATGGACCGATCTTTACTGCGGCTGCCTATGCGGCCTGGTTCGCGGCCAATGTGCTCGGCTTGCCGATCGCCGTCGCGATGCTGTTCGCGGCAGCGGTCGCCGCTGGTCTCGGCGTCATCACCTATCAATATCTTTACCTGCCTTTCGAGCTGCGCCAAAGCTCGTCGCATGTGACGTTGATCGCCTCGCTCGGTCTATTCATCGTGATGGAAAACCTGATTGCCATCATCTTCGGCACCGGTGGGCGCGTGATCGATGGTTACCAGTACGGCATCTTTCTGATCGGACCGGTCTATTTCAGTTCGGTTCAGCTCGCCCAGGTGATCACCATGGTCGTACTGACCGCGTCACTGGGGATCTATCTCGCCCGCACCCGCCACGGCAAAGCCATCCTGGCTACCACCGACAATCCCGAGATGGCGCGCATCATCGGCATCGATACGGTGAAGGTCTCACGGCTGGTGTTTGCGATCGGTTCGGCACTGTCGGCCATTCCGGCAACGCTTATCCTGCTCAAGGACGGTGCGACGCCGAGCATGGGCTTCTTCGCCGTCTTCATCGCTTTCGTCGCCGTCATCGTCGGTGGCGTTGGCTCGCTGCGCGGCGCCGTCGCCGGTGGTCTGGCGCTCGGAATGGTGGAAAGTTTGGGGCTGTGGAAGATTCCGACGGAGTGGCAAAGTTCTATCGCATTTATTGTGCTGTTCCTAGTGGTGCTGCTGAGGCCGCAAGGCTTGTTTGGCCGAGCGGTGAACTGACATGGAATATATCGTCCACATCCTGGTGATGGTCTGCATCTACGGTATCCTCGCCGTATCCTTTAATTTGTTGATCGGGTTCGCCGGCTTGTTCGCCATGGCGCAGGCCGCGTTTTATGCCTTCGGCGCCTATGCTACCGCCATTCTCACCTTGAAGCTTGGCCTGCCGTTTCCTGTTGACCTGCTGCTCGGCGTGGCAATCACAGCCTTCATCGGCGCGCTTGTCGCCATCCCCGCGATCCGTATATCCGGCACCTATCTGGTGGTGGTAACGCTGGCTCTGCAGGTGATCGTCATCGCCGTCGCCACCAACTGGAAAAGCCTTACTGGCGGCACTGACGGCCTTCGCGGCGTACCGAGCTTCCACGTATTCGGCTATGCTCTCGACAATCCGGAACGGTTTCTTCCTGCCGCGATTGTGGCGCTTGCCATCTGTTTCTGGATCGCCTGGCGGCTGACCAATTCGCCGTTCGGCCGTGCGCTCCGCGCCATGCGCGAAAATGAATCCGCCGCCGAAGCGATCGGCAAGAACCTGCTTTACATGAAGGTCGCGGTGTTCGCCTTTTCGGCTGGGCTCGCTGCCGTCGCCGGATCATTGTTCGCCCGTTATCTGAACTACGTCGGCGCCGAAAGCTTCGGCATTGATGAGACCATCTACATGCTGGCCATGGTGATCCTGGGCGGCACCGGTAATCTATGGGGCTCGCTGATCGGCGCTGCGGTCCTGGTGATCCTGCCGGAGTTGCTGAAATTCGTCACTTTGCCGGCTGAGATTGCAGACAAGTCGCATCTCATCATTTATGGCCTGCTGCTGATCATCATCCTGCGGTTGCGCCCGCAAGGGCTACTCGGCGAGCGCAGTACCATGCGCCACCTTCCTCACGTCGACGACGCAATCAGTGCCGTCGTGCCCGTGACCAGGCCACTGCCAAAGGGCGAAGTCACGTTGTCGGGCCGCGATCTGCATCGGCGCTTCGGCGGCATCGTCGCCGTGGCCGGCTTCGACATCGTCCTAAAGAGCGGCTCGATCACGGGCCTGATCGGACCGAACGGCGCCGGCAAGACCACGGCTTTCAACCTGTTGACCGGCTTCCTCGCGCTGGACTCAGGCAGCATCAGTTTTCGCGGCCGCAACATCGTCGGACTGAAGCCGCACGATATCGTGCGCGCCGGTGTTGCCCGCTCGTTTCAGGATCTGCGGCTTTTCACCAAGATGACGGCGCTGGAGAACGTCATGGTGGCGTTGCCCAACCAGGCCGGCGACCGGGTGCTCGACGTATTTTTCCGACCGATGAAAATCCGCCGCGAGGAACACGAGAATCTGGTCCGCGCCCGCGCGGTGCTGGATTTCGTCGGCCTCACCAACAAGGCCTATGAGACGGCGGAGAACCTCTCCTATGCCGAAGAGAAATTATTGGTGGTTGCCCGGCTGCTGGCCACGGGCGCCGAGGTATTCTTGTTCGACGAGCCCCTGTCCGGTCTGGACCGCACCACGCTGGCCGAAGTGTTTCCGATAGTGCGCAAGCTGGCCGATAGCGGCAAGACGATCTGCATCATCGAGCATAATCTCGACGTCATCAAGGAGTTGTGCGACGTGGTCTACTTCCTCGACGAGGGGCATGCCATGGCCATCGGCACCCCCGATGAACTGATGAATGACCCGGCTTTGGCAACGCGGTATTTCAAATGAGCGCCGCCATCCTTGACGTCCGTAATCTCGCCGCCGGCTACGGCAAGAAACAGATCGTCCACGACGTCGATCTGACGCTCGACCGCGGCGAAATCCTTCTGATGCTAGGTCATAACGGCGCTGGCAAGACCACGCTGATGCGCGCCATCTTCGGGCTGCTGAAGCCGACTGCTGGTGACGTGATTTATGATGGAAAGCCAATCGCGGGCCGCGCGCCCGGCGCCAACGTCGCCGAAGGCATCGCCTTTGTGCCGCAGGGCCACGGTATCTTCCGGACCTTGAGCGTGCGCGACAACCTGGAACTTGGCGGCTTCATCATGGCCGACAAGACCAGACTGCCGGCGCGGATGAAAACCATCTTCGAATTGTTCCCGATCCTTGGCGAACGCCAGCAGCAGATCGGCGGCACGCTCTCCGGCGGTCAGCAGCAGATGCTCGCCATTGGCATGGCGCTCATGCACGAGCCGCGCGTGGTCATCCTGGACGAGCCGTCAATTGGACTGGCGCCCAATCTGGTCGATCGGGTGATGCAGAGCATTGCGGAGATCAACCGCAGCTTCGGCACCTCCATCTTGATGGTGGAGCAGAACGTGCACTACAGCCTGCCGATCGCCAGCCGGGTGGCGGTCCTCAAGGCCGGCCGCAAGATTTACGACGGGCCGCCGGCGCATTTGCAGGACGACGTCGAACTCATCAAGCTATTTTGAGGCTTGTGCTACACCGCGCGATCAGATCGGCGGCAGCAGCCCATTGGCCTGAAACTCGGCGAAGTACTTTGCGAACATTGTTTCGGTATCTATCACCTTGGTGAAGCCGGCCTGCATCAGCTTGATGGTGGAAACTATCGCTGGGGGTCCGGGTGTGTCGCGGCCGTAGCCCATGGTGTAGTCGGCATATTCAAAGGACAGGCCGACAAACTCGCGCAGATTTCCCGAGTGCAGCCCGTGCCGCGCGCGGATCGCGTCCCAGTCCGACTCGCGCGGGCGGATCTCGCGGTCGAGTGAGAGCGGCACGTGACCGCCCGGCTGCATGCCGAGCGCGGCGGCGATGGCGGGCCATATGTTTTCCCAGACGAACACATCGCCGTTGGTGATGTTGAAAATCTCGTTACGGGCGCTTGCTCCGTCACCGGCCCAGGCGATGGCGCGAGCCAGCAGGTCGGCGTCGATCGCCTGCGCCACGCGCGGCGCGCCGCCGGGATAGGGCAGATCCAGTCCCGCAGCGCGACGCAGCGCGGCATAGACGCCGAGCGCGGGGATTACGTTCATGGCGCTGCCGGTGGAATAGCCGACGATCAGCACCGGACGCAGGATCGTCCAGGCCCAGTCCTTGCCGCGTTGCAGGTCGCGCAGATGCGCTTCCTGATTCCAGTAGAAGTTCGGTTGTTCGTGCATCTCCGAGCGGTTTTCCCGCGCCGGCACGACGAGCGGACGGACGTGCACGCCATAAGCCTTGGTGCCCTGCAGCAGCGTTACATGGCACAAATTCTTCGCGTGCCGTTCCAGCGGGTCGAGCAGGTTGCGCAGCATCCGGTCGTTGGTCTCGATCTGCTCGCGCTCCCGCCAGCCGGCCACCAGCCCGGGACGTTCGTACAAAGCGGCATAAACCAGATGCGTCACGCCGGACAGACTTGCGGCTAGTTGCTCGCAGGCAGCGGTGTCGGTCAGGTCCAACGGCAGGAAGCGCGCGCCATGGGTATCGTCGGGCTTCCGCCGCGACAGGGCGATGACGTCGCAATCGGGATCGGCGCCGAAATGCCTCATCGCGGCATAACCTACCAGCCCGCTGGCGCCGGCGATCAGGACCTGTTTGCGTGGCATGGCTCAGGCCTCATGCGGTGCGGGAGAGTTGCCGGATTATAAGTCTGCATCGAGCGTGTCCTGCCGAGGCGAGCCCGCAGAATACGGCTCTTGCGATCCGAATGAAAGTCTAAGAGCCTGGGGACTTTCTTTCGAGCAACTCGCGAACGAATTGTTCTCGCGCCAGAAGCGATCGCATCGGAAGAAGATGTTCTGTTGATGTGCGTATTCCTCAGCCTAGCGGAGCTGGACGGATCGACGTTGGTGGCGACGATGTCGTTGGGGTGATCAGGGCCGAACCTGCCGAAACAGGCCTTGGAACCGCGAAATAGATTTTTCCAGGTTTCCAACAGCAAATCGTGCCGGGGTTTTCGCACCGGCATTATGGTTGGTTTCGCAACGGGAAGCCGCGTCTTCTGTTGTCCTCCGCGGAATGAGCAGACTGAAACTATGGTTGCATATGTCATATTCATGGGCCGACATTGCGGGCGATGGCCATCGCGGTCAAAAATCGCGGTGCTTTGGAAACTATGTTGGCCGCTACGACGTAATTGAGCCATCACAGGGAGTCCTCTCCATGCGGATCGTGGCCTTACTCGTTGCCATGCTCGTCAGCTTAGCAACTCCGCTCCGTGCCGGCGACGATGGCGCGGCAGCCCGGGCCGTGATCAGTGCGCAGACCGACGCGATCAGTCGCGACGATGCGGCAACGGCTTATTCCTATGCCGCCCCGGCAATCCAGAACCTGTTTCCCCAAGCGGAGACTTTCATGACGATGGTGCGGAACAAGTATGCTCCGGTGTATCGCCACAAGAGCTTCGAGTTCGGCGCTGTGCGGGAATCCGGCGGCCGGATTGCGCAGGATGTTTACATTATCGACGCCGATGGCGTTCCCTGGGAAGCTCTCTACACGCTGGAGCCACAGGCGAATGGCAGCCTGAAGGTCATCGGCTGCGTGCTCAAGGTCGTAGGGCAGGCAGTCTGAGCCGGGCGCCAGTTGCCGTGAAGGAGCGCGCTGTCAATCCGCGGGGCGCGCGGCCGATACGGCCTATCCATGAACGAGCGGGCTAACTCCGACCTGCCCGATATGCCATGATGGACTATCCACATTAGTCACGTCGGAAAGGCAAGTCATGAGCGAAGGCAGTCTGTTTGAAAAAGGTCTCAAGGTCCGCAAGGAAGTTCTCGGCGAAGATTACGTCAACAAGTCCATTGCCGGTGCCGACGAATTCACGCGCACCATGGCCGAGTGGTCGACGGAATTCTGCTGGGGTGCGCTTTGGACCCGGCCGGGGCTCGATCGCCGTACCCGCAGCATTATCAATCTGGCGATGCTGGGCGCACTGAACCGGCCCCACGAGCTTAAATTGCATGTCAAAGGTGCGCTGAAAAACGGCCTGACCAAGGACGAAATCAAGGAAGTGCTGCTTCAGGTTGCGGTCTATTGCGGCGTTCCCGCGGGCATCGATGGCTTCCGCAACGCGCGCGAGGCCTTCAAGGAGCTGGAGAGCGAAGAGACCGCCAAACGCGGTTGATCTCCGGCTTCACGGGCGTTCCGACAATGCCGTTCGATCCGTCCGGATAGCGGACGGCATTGGTGTAATTTGGTTCATTCGGAAAATCCAGGAAATCCCCGAGGCAGCGCCGAGAACACCGGAGGTCCGTCTTCATTCCAGAAAATTGAAGCAAGTCAATCCGTCGACAGCTTCATTCAATTGACGCTAAAATACCCGCAACAAGAAACGGGCGCTCCGGGAGACGATATTTTTGTCTGCACAATTCAAGATGAAGCGTGACTACTATGCCGGTGGCCTGATGATGTTGATCGGGCTAGGCGCGGCTGTGGAAGGTAGCAATTACCACGTTGGCACGCTGGTGCGCATGGGGCCGGGCTTCTTTCCGGTTGCGCTAGGCGTGATCCTGGTCGTGATGGGAATGCTGATCGCGGGCGCGTCGCTCGCATCGGCAGAGGGCGGCGACGAGCGGATTCTTCCGGAACATCCACAATGGTTCGGCTGGCTCTGCATCATTGGCGGCCCGCTCATGTTCATGATCCTCGGAGTTTACGGCGGAATGATTCCGGCCGTTTTCGCCTGTGTCTTCATCTGCGCTCTGGGTGACAGGACAACGTCGCTGAAAGCGGTATTCTTCCTTTCTGCGGGCGTCACATTCTTCGGCGTGATCCTCTTCTATTATCTCCTGAAGGTTCCGTTTCCGCTGCTGCGCGGGATTACCTCATGATCGGGACTGCGCTTCAGGATCTCTGGTTCGGCTTCGGAGTCGCACTGGAACCACACAACTTGATGTATTGCTTCCTCGGCGTGCTCGTCGGCAATCTTGTTGGCGTGTTGCCGGGCATGGGGCCGGTCGCCACCATCTCGATTCTGTTGCCGCTGACGTTCGGCATGAAGCCGGTGGCCGCGATCCTGATGCTGTCCGGCGTCTATTACGGTGCGCAGTATGGCGGAGCGATTTGTTCGATTTTGCTCAACCTTCCGACGCATCCGCCGCACGCGGTGACATGTCTCGACGGCTATCCGCTCACGAAACAGGGGAAAGGCGGAACCGCGCTCGGAATCACCGTGATCGCATCGTTTTTCGGCGCGTCGTGGGGCATCACGGAAATGATCTTCCTGGCGCCGCTTCTCGTGAAGGCCGCGCTGGAGTTCGGGCCCGCGGAGGTGTGCTCGTTGATGCTCGTCGGCCTGCTCGCAGGATCGACTTTGGCGAAGGGATCTCCGCTCAAGGGCATCGCGATGACGGTGCTGGGCCTTTTGATCGGCATTGTCGGTACGGACATCGAGACTGGCACGACACGCTTCACGTTCGGCCTCCTGGAGCTTGACGACGGTGTCGAGATCGTCGCGCTGGCGCTCGGTCTGTTCGGCATCGCCGAATTCATGAACAGCATCAATCAGACCGTGACCGTCGATATGAAGTACTCCAAGGTCAGCCTGACCGACATGTTTCCGTCGAAGGCCGATCTGAAGCTGGCGTTCTTCCCGATGCTTCGCGGCACCATTATCGGCAGCCTGTGCGCGCTGGTTCCTGGCACAGGGCCGACGATTGCCTCGTTTGTCTCATATGCAACCGAAAAGAAGATATCGAAGACACCGGAGCGCTTTGGACATGGCGCGATCGAGGGTGTCGCGTGTCCGGAGGCCTCCACGCACTCGTCGGTGCAGGGCGACTTCATCCCGACCATGAGTCTTGGCATCCCGGGCGACGTGACGATGGCGTTGCTGCTCGGCGCGCTGATCATTCAGGGCATCGTGCCGGGACCGCAATTGATCAGCCAGCACCCCGATATCTTCTGGGGACTGATCGCGAGCTTCTGGATTGGCAACATCCTGCTGGTAATCCTCAACGTTCCGATGATTGGGCTATGGGTCAAGTTGCTGAGCATTCCTTATCGCTACCTGTATCCGAGCGCGATGTTCTTCATCTGCATCGGAGTCTATGCCGCCAATAACGACATGTTCCAGGTCGGCGAGACGCTGGCGATCGGCATTTTCGGTTTTCTCCTGCTGCGGCTCGATTTTCATCCGGCGCCGATTCTGCTCGGCTTCGTGCTCGGACCGCGCTTTGAGGAGAATTTCCGCCGCACCATGCTGATCTCGCGCGGCGATCTTCAGGTTTTCATCGACCGGCCGATCAGCGCATTTTTCCTTTTCCTTTGCGTGGTTTTGATTGCAGGTCAGCTCTATGTCTGGCTGCGGAAGCCGAAATTCGCGGTCGAGGAAAAAGCGATCGAAGCGAAGGTGCCGGCGGCGCCCTACACCGAACTGTCCGGTTAGGTCTAGCCGTATCTCGCGGATCGTAGCTTGCATACACAAGTCTGGCGAAGACTGGACGGGATACTGGAGGATCAAATGATGAAGCGGGGCATCGTCGCGGCATTAGCCGCGGCTCTTTTTGCTTATCCGTGTGTTGCACAGGACTATCCGGTGCGCACCGTCAAGATCATCGTCCCCTTCGGGGCTGGTGGTCCTGCTGACGTCACGGCGCGTGTCATCGGCAACGCGTTGCAGGAAAAGTTCGGCCAACCGTTTGTCGTTGAGGATCGGCCTGGAGCGGGAGCACTGATTGGAACCATGGAGGTCGCGAAGGCTGCGCCCGATGGTTACACGCTCCTGATGATGTCTAATACGCAGACGGCCAATGAATCGCTGGTGCCGCAGCGCAAGTATGAATTGATGCGCGATCTTGCACCGATTGCGCCGGTCAATTATTCGGATCTGGTCCTGGTCGTGAATCCGTCGGTAAAGGCGAAGACCCTGACGGAGTTCATCGCACTCGCGAAGTCCGAACCGGGCAAGCTCAACTACGCGTCGTCAGGGCAGGGGACGCCGTATCACATGGCGGGCGAACTGTTCAAAGCGATGGCTGGCATCGATGTGGTTCATGTGCCGTATCGAAGCAGCGGCGATGCGCGCAATGGCGTGATCGGCGGTCAGGTTCAGATGATGATCGATGCGGTCCCGGCGATGGCGCCGAACGTCACGGCAGGGCAGGTCAGAGCGCTCGCGACCACCGGAAGCGCGCG
>JBEPUM010000089.1:0-13773 GCA_041691515.1 Pseudomonadota bacterium
ACATCGCGGCGCGCCAGAACGTGGGGGATAGCCTGATCCTGAATGGGGGTAGGGGTGGTGTAACCGGTGGCTGCGACGGCAGCGAGCACCTTGTCGGACAAACCGAGATGGGAAAAAGACATTGAGCCTCTGGTCGAAACCGCCGTTCGGAATCGAAGGTAGAAGGCTGTCGCGCTCAACCCCTGAACGGCGTGCTTTTAAAAAGCGAGGGGGCTCTGGCTTACGCTGACGGGCGGCTCACCGGGGAATCGCGTTTCGAGTCCGGGCCGCGTTAAGGCGGAACATAGGGTCGAAATGCGTAAAGTCAATGTAAGAAACGCCGGAAATGTTGAAAAACCTTAACGTTTTCGATTAACCGCAGCCGGATTCGGTGTTTCCAGCTTGAGCACAGGTACCGGCCTGCGGAAGGGTTTCAGGATGAACCGCCGCCGCGAGTTTACCGACTATGGCATAGTACGATTTGCGCGGACGTCCGATCCGCCGAGACTATTGCCACGGCTGCGCACAGGAAGATTGGAATGAAGGGGATGTCAGTTGGACGCGCGGCGCTGCTCGCCATCACGTCGGCGCTTCTGATCTTGTCCGCCCCGGCTCATGCGGCCAAGCGTGTTGCGCTCGTGATCGGCAATAACGACTACCGCAACGTCCCGAAGCTCCAGAAGGCCGTCAACGACGCCCGCACCATGGGCGACACATTGCGGCAACTCGGCTTCAGCGTGATGGTCGCCGAAAACCAGACTCGTCAGGCCTTCAGCCAGACGCTGCTGGCGTTCGATCAGCAGATCGAGGTCGGCGATACCGCGTTCTTCTTTTACGCAGGCCACGGTTTCGAGATCGCCGGCCAGAACTATCTGCTGCCGACCGATGTACCTGCCGCAACCGAAGGGCAGGAAGAACTGGTGCGCGACGCCTCGATCCTGGCGGATCGCATCGTCGAGCGGCTGCAAAACAAGAAGGCCCGCACATCGATCCTGGTGTTCGACGCCTGCCGCAACAATCCGTTCGAGCGCAAGGGTACCCGCGCCGTTGCGGGAGGCGGCGGGCTCGCGCCGATGACGCAACTTCCCGAGGGCGTGTTCTCGGTTTTCTCGGCCGGACCGCGGCAGACCGCACTCGATCGCCTGTCGAACGACGACAGCAATCCCAATTCCGTTTTCACCCGCATCTTCGCCAAGGAGCTGTTAAAGCCCGGCGAGAACATGGTGCAGGTCGCCCAACGCACACGCCGCACCGTCAGCGAAATGGCAGAGACCGTGCGTCACAAGCAGGTGCCGGTCTATTTCGACCAGATGGTTGACGATGTCTTCCTGAACGGGCTTGCAAAGGCGCCGCAACAGGCCGCGCCCGAGGAGCCTCAGCAGAAGCTCGCGGCGCTGCCGCCGGTCGCGCCGCTGAAGCCGCCGTCGAATGAGGCGCTCAATGCGCCGATCGCCAATTTTTCGCGGCACAATGGTGGGTGGACGGTCGTGTTTTCGATTGTCGATCCCACACTCGGCATTTCATGGCGGATGGGAGACAGCGGCGCATTCAGGGAAACCGGCTTTCTCGACAGCCTCGACCCGCGAACCCGCAAGCGTATTCCTAACCCCGCGATCGAATTGGCGTCCGATGCACCGGCGGCGACGATCCAGTTGCGTTATGTTGACGCCAACGGCGAGATGCAGGGCCCGTTTCCGATCCGGTTCGATCCCGAAGCCGCGCTGATCCGCGATCAGCGGAAAATTCTCGACATGACCTCAACAAGCTGGCTGTCGTTTCGCCAGTTCAACGGGCTGCTCGTCTATTATACTCACCTCATGTCGTACCGCTGCGCGATCCGCGAGGTGAAGGTTGGTATCGACTCGTCGGTTCCGGATCAGGTGCTCAAGATGCCGCCGTGCGATCCGCGCGATCCCTCAGCCATTCCACATGAGGCACAACCCTATTGGAAGCTTCCGCCTGCAACGAAATCGGTGTCCGTCGAGTTGACCTATCGCGACGGCAGCGTATCTGAGATCAAGAGTTTCAGGCGTTAAGCTCTCGATCGAGGAGACATTCGGCATGGATGCAGGTAGTTCCCGCGAACCGCAGCGGTCACGCACGCTCACCACGCGTTGCTGCATCGTCGGCGGCGGACCCGCCGGCATGATGCTGGGCTATCTGCTGGGGCGCGGGGGGGTCGATACCGTGGTGCTCGAAAAACACGCCGACTTCTTCCGGGATTTTCGTGGAGACACCGTGCATCCCTCCACGATGCAGGTGATGGATGAACTCGGCTTGATCGATGACTTCCTGAAGATTCCGCACGATCAGCTTCAGAAACTCGAGGGTTATTTCGGCAAGACGCGGGTGCGGATTGCCGATGTCGGCCGCAGCGGCGCAAAATATCCGTTCATCGCGTTCATGCCGCAGTGGGATTTTCTCAACTTCCTGCGCGACAAGGGACGGCAGTATCCGAGCCTCAAGGTGATGATGAGCACCGAAGCCACCGGGCTTATTCAAGATAACGGCAGGGTGGCAGGCGTCGAGGCCGCGGATGCGCAGGGACCGCTTGATATTCGGGCCGATCTTACGGTGGCCTGCGACGGCCGCCATTCCGTCGTGAGGCCGAGTGCCGGGCTTGAGGTCGAGGAGATCGGCGCGCCGATGGATGTGCTGTGGTTTCGCGCCGGCAAGGGCCCGAATGAGGAGAGCGTGTTCGCGCGCATCGAGGCCGGCCAGATGATGGTGACGCTCGACCGCGGCACCTACTGGCAATGCGCTTACGTCATCCCCAAGGGGCAGTATGACGCCGTGAAGGCGAGGGGACTCGATGCCTTCCGCGCAGCGGTCGTGGCTTTGGCACCGAACATCAAATCCGGCATCGGCGATGTGAAAAGCTGGGATGACGTCAAATTGCTCACCGTTGCCGTCAATCGCCTCAAGAAGTGGACGCGGCCGGGGCTGCTCTGCATCGGTGATGCCGCGCACGCGATGTCGCCGGTCGGCGGCGTCGGCGTGAACATCGCGGTGCAGGACGCGGTGGCGACTGCAAACCTGCTGGCGGCGAAACTTGCGCGAGGCCCGGCCAACGAAGATGACCTCGCGACGGTGCAGCGGCGGCGCGAATTCCCGATGCGGATGACGCAGGGGATGCAGGTGATCGTTCAGAACAACATCGTCCGCGCGGCACTCAAGCCAGGCAACGAACCGCTGCGACCGCCGTGGCCGATCCGCATTGTGAATGCCGTGCCGTTCCTGCAAGGCCTTACCGCACGCTTCCTCGCGGTCGGCGTGCGGCCGGAGCATGTGCATTCGCCGGAAGCTTCGTCATCCTGAGGTGCGAGGGCTGCGCCCGAGCCTCGAATGGACGGGTTCTGCTGCGATCCTTCGAGGCTCGCCGCAAGAGCGACGAGCACCTCCAGCGACAACGGCGAAGCCGTTGCGCGGGGATGACGTTGTAATGTCACCCCATAATCGAAAATCCGCCATCGACCGGAATTGCCGTGCCAGTGACGAAGTCCGATGCGGATGAGGCGAGAAACACGGCGATGCCCGCAAAGTCGTCGATGTGGCCCCAGCGCGCCGCGGGCGTACGTGCCAGCACCTTGTCGTGCAGGCCGTCGATCTGCTGACGGGCTTGTTTCGTCAGGTCAGTGTCGATCCAGCCGGGCAGGATGGCGTTGACCTGAATGTTATCGGGCGCCCACGCTACCGCGCAGGATTTTGTGAACTGCACGATGCCGCCCTTGCTCGCCGCATAGACCGGCGCAAAGCCGGTGCCGAAGATCGATAGCATCGAGCCGATGTTGATGACCTTGCCGCCGCCCGCAACCTTCATCGCGGCATAGGCTGCCTGCGAACACAGGAAGGCGCTGGTGAGGTTGGTCTTCATCACCGTCTCCCATTCCTCGAGGTTGAGGACATGTGGCGGCTTGCGGATGCTCATGCCGGCGTTGTTGACGAGAACGTCGATGCGGCCGAATTCCTTTGTTGTCTGCGCGATCATCGCCGACACGGCATTGGCATCCGTCACGTCGCACGCGATTGCGATGGCCTTCGCGCCGCGCTTGGTGAGATCGGCGACTGCCGCCTGCGACTTCTCCGCATTGCGGCCGACGACGGCGATGGCCGCGCCTGCGTCCGCCATGCCGTGCGCCATGCCGAGACCGATGCCGCCATTGCCGCCGGTCACGATGGCGACCTTGCCTTTGAGATCAAACTGTCCAGTGGGCATCGTGACGTCCTCTATCGTTGGCGTTTCTTGTGTAGGAGTGGCGGCATCGTTAGCGCCGTCCGAGCCAGATCAGGATCAGGCCGACAACGGCAAGCGCTGCGCCATACCAGGCCCACTGAATCTGGCTGATCATGAAACTCGATCGAGGCCAGTTCACAGTGCCGGTGCCTTGGCCGATCCACAGCAGGCCGATCAGGAGTGCGAAAATACCGAGAACGAGGGATAGCGAACGCATGTTGCATTCCTCCGCGGGTCAAGCGCGACGCGCAATGATTTCAATCGGTGAAACGAGGCCCTGCTGGATCGTGCTTGCAAGGTTGGAAAATCGCTGAGGCGCCGCGCCGAGGATGGCGGGCAGGGTGGGCGGGGGCGAAGCGGATTGCGCCGCGCGCTCGCGCGCCTCGCGTCCCACTTTGATTGCGAGGTCGCGGCGATCGTGCTCGGCCGTGATTTCAAACCCGGCGGCGCGCAGGAGATCGCGGTAACGCGCCGGCCTTTCGACAAAACTGGTCGCCGGCAAGCTCGACCACGGCATCGGATAGGGCAGTTCGGCGTCCGTCATTCGCATCACGTCATACACGACGAACGTGCCATTCCGGCGCAGCACGCGGTGGACCTCCGCGAACAGCCTGGCTTTGTCCTCGATGTTCATTCCGACGTGCAGCAGCGTCGCCGCGTCGAAGCTAGCGTCCGGAAATGGCAATGCCAACGCGCTCGCTTGTTGGAAGCTGACGGAGTCGGCGAGGCCGCAGCGGCGGGTCAGGCCGGTCGCTGCGCTGACGAATTCTTCGGTAAGGTCGATGCCCGTGACATGGCAACCGAGATGTTGGGCAAAATAACGCGCAGGACCGCCCAGTCCGGAACCGATGTCGAGCAGCTTCGCGCCCTTTGCAAGATCAAGGTCGCGCGCAATCTCGATCGTTACGGGCAATTGACCCGAATGAAACTCATCGATGCTTGAAAGGTCCGTCGTGGAAAGCCGCGCGATGTCTTTTCCGCTCGCCGCGAGCGCCGCCAGGATGGTCCGCTCCAAATCCGGGCGAGTGTAGTGCCGGACGACTTCCTGTTCGGTGCTCATGGCCGGGCTCCTGACGCCGAACCTTGGGCCTGCAAGACTTGCACGTCCAGTAAAATGGACGGCTCACACGTCCAGCAAATCCTCGCTGGCGAATTCGGCCTTGTCGGAGATGAACGCGAAGCGCGCTTCCGCCTTGGTGCCCATCAGGCGTTCGACGGAATCCGCGGTACCCTCGCGATCCTCGGTCAGCAGCTTCACCCGCAACATGGTCCGTTTCGACGGGTCCATGGTGGTTTCCTTGAGCTGCGCCGGCATCATCTCGCCAAGGCCTTTGAAGCGGCCGACATCGACCTTGGCATTGGCGTTGAACTCGCTCTTCAGCAGCGCGTCCTTGTGGGCGTCGTCGCGGGCGTAGATCGTCTTGCTGCCGTGGGTCAGGCGATAGAGCGGCGGCACCGCGAGATACAGATGCCCTTCGTCGATCAGATGCTGCATCTGCCGGTAGAAGAACGTGATCAGCAGCGAGGCGATATGCGCGCCGTCGACATCGGCGTCGGTCATGATGATGATGCGGGAGTAGCGCAAATCTTCTTCGCGGTAGTTGGCGCCGGTGCCGCAGCCGAGCGCCTGAATCAGATCGGCGAGCTGGGCATTTGCGGTCATCTTGTCCTTGGTCGCGGACGCGACGTTGAGGATCTTGCCACGCAACGGCAGCACGGCTTGCGTCTTGCGGTCGCGCGCCTGTTTGGCGCTGCCGCCGGCCGAGTCGCCCTCGACGATGAACAGTTCGGAGCCTTCGGTCGCGGTATTGGTGCAATCCGCAAGCTTGCCCGGCAGGCGCAGCTTCTTCACCGCGCTCTTGCGCGAGGTTTCCTTTTCAGCGCGGCGGCGCAGCCGCTCGTCGGCGCGCTCGACGACGAAATCGAGGAGTCTGTTGGCCTGTACCGGATTGCCCGAGAGCCAGTGGTCGAACGGATCCTTGATGGCCTGTTCGACGATCTTTTGCGCTTCGGCAGTGGCGAGGCGGTCCTTGGTCTGCCCCTGGAATTCCGGCTCGCGCACGAACACCGAGAGCATCACGGCCGCGCCGACCATGACGTCTTCGGAGGTGATCGGCGCGGCGCGCTTGCCATGGCCGACGCGCTCGGCGTGATCTTTCAGGCCCCGCAGCAGCGCGCTGCGCATGCCGGACTCGTGGGTGCCCCCGTCCGGCGTCGGCACCGTGTTGCAGTAGGACGACAGAAATCCGTCGGCGTCGGCGGTCCAGGCCACCGCCCACTCGCAGGCGCCATGCGCGCCGTTGCGGCCTGATTTCCCGGAGAAGATATCGGGATGCACCAGCGTGTCGTTGTGGATCGCAGCGCCAAGATAATCCTTGAGGCCGCCCGGAAAATGGAAGGTGGCTTCCGCCGGAACGTCTTCAAGGCCCTTGAGCAGTTCAGGGTCGCAATGCCAGCGGATCTCAACGCCGCCGAACAGGTAGGCCTTCGAGCGCGTCATCTTGAACAGGCGCTGCGGCTTGAACGCGGCCTTAGGACCGAAAATGTCGGTGTCGGGTTTGAAGCGGATGGTCGTGCCGCGGCGGTTGTTGATCTTGCCGAGGTCCTCGAGCTTGCCCTTGGGATGGCCGCGCTCGAACGTCATCTTGTAAAGTTTTTGGCTGCGCGCGACCTCGACCTCGAGCAGCGAGGAGAGGGCATTGACCACGGACACGCCGACGCCGTGCAGACCGCCCGAGGTCTCATAGACCTTGGAGTCGAACTTGCCGCCGGAATGCAGCGTGCACATGATGACTTCGAGCGCCGACTTTTTGGGAAACTTCGGATGCGGATCGACGGGGATGCCGCGGCCGTTGTCGGTGACGGTCAGAAAACCGTCGGTCGTCATTTCGACGCTGATGAAGGTCGCGTGCCCCGCTAGCGCCTCGTCCATGGAGTTGTCGATCACCTCGGCGAACAGATGATGCAGCGCCTTTTCGTCGGTGCCGCCGATGTACATGCCCGGCCGGCGGCGGACAGGCTCCAGTCCCTCCAGCACCTCGATGTCGGCGGCGGTATAGTCGGCTTCAGCCCCGGAGGCGCGGCTGGCGGCACGGGCCGGCGCCCGGCCCTTGGGCTCGGAGGCGGCAAATAGGTCGTTTGATTTCGCGTTTGACTTCAATGGCTTCGACATGGCTTTTCATACATTGCGCGCGCCGGGGCGCGGCGAATCGGGTGCCCTGACTATGCCATGGATAGGCTGGAAATGTGACCGCGTGCGGCACCCGGTAGGGTCGCCCCTGGAGGAGACTGTTGAGGCTGTTCAAGCCCGTTCGGTGCGGAACACGACGATCGCAAACAGCAGCGTGGCAAGGGTAACGATCAGCGAGCCGACAACCGGTGCCGCGATGTAGGCGTCGCCGTACAACAGCACCAGCGCGACGCCGGCCGGAAACAAGAGACCGCCGACGATATGGAGCCAGCCCTGAATCCGGGCGAGCCCGCTGTGACCCGCCGCCGGCACGAGCCGGTAATAGAGCCCGAACAGGAATAGCAGGACGCCGCCAACGAGATTGAGGTGGGCGTGGGCGGGCGCCAGCACGAAGTTCTGTTGAATACCCATCACGATGCCCGCAAGCATGCCACAGAACAGGATTACGACGCTCACGCACATCATCAATGACCCGATCATCTTCTACCTCATTGCATGTTGGACTGGAACGGCAAGCCGGCCGCAGCGATCACGCGCTTCCCCGTCATTGTGACTTGATGTTGCGCGAGAGGCTAGCTTAGCTGTCGCTATAGTCTTGCACGAGCGGAAGGTTCAAACACCCCCGCCGTTGACGTAGACGGCGAGAGGCACTTTGGAATGGAAGACTTCGCACGTAGCTTGACCGACTTCGTGCGCGATCATCAGCTATGGGCCGCTCCGATCGTGCTCGTGCTTGCCTTTGGTGAATCCCTCGCCTTTATTTCGCTACTGATCCCGGCCTGGGGAGCGCTCGTGGCGATCGGCGCGCTGATCGGCGTCAGCGGCATCAGCTTCTGGCCGATCTGGATCGCAGGAGGCGTCGGCGCGGCGCTCGGCGACTGGCTGTCCTATTGGTTCGGTTTCAAATTCAAGGACCATGTCGCCGAGATGTGGCCGCTGTCGCGTTATCCCGATCTGTTGCCGCGCGGCGAAGCCTTCGTGCAGAAGTGGGGCGTTCCCTCGGTCTACATCGGACGGTTCTTTGGACCATTGCGAGCGACGGTGCCGCTCGCCGCCGGAATTTTTGAAATGCCGTACTGGCGCTTTCAATTAGCCAACTGGATTTCCGCGCTGATCTGGTCGGCCGCTTTGCTGTTGTTCGGTGACGGCATTTCCAAGATCGCCGAATGGATATGGCGCGTGGTTTAAAGCGGTTCAGCGCTTAAGCGAATGCGGAATAAGCTTTCGCAGCAGGGGTTATTCGCGCTGATAGTAGGGACTCTTGACCGCGATACAATCGCTTCGTCGTGATCGCTTCGCCATCAAAACGCTGATAGGATAGCAACCGAAAAATGAAAGCGGCTAACCCGCGCGACTGGATCCGTTCGCAATCTCATAGGGAGGACATCATAATGGAATTGTCACGACGGCATGCATTAGCCGGAGCTGTAGCAGTCGCTGCATCGCCGCTGCTGTCCACCACGCCTGTGAAAGCAGCCGCGCCTGAAATCGACAAGCAAGCCCCGAGTTTCTATCGTTACAAGGTCGGCGATATCCAGGTGACTGTGGTGTCCGACGGCGCGGCGACGTTCCCGTTCCCGGATGGCTGGGTTCTCAATGCCAACAAGGAACAGATCAACGCGGCGCTCGAGAAGGCATTTCGCCCGAAAGACAAGGTCACGATTCCGTTCGGGCCGTTGATCCTTCACACCGGCGGCAAGGTGGTGGTGGTCGACACCGGCAGTGGCGCTGCGGCTCACGAAAAAAGCAAAGGCGCAATCGGGCAGTTCGGCGTCAACAGCGCCGCGGCTGGCCTCGATCCGAAATCGGTCGACACCGTCGTCATTTCTCACTTTCATAGCGATCACGTCGATGGGCTGTTGACCGCCGACAACAAACCGACGTTCCCGAACGCCGAAATTCTCGTTCCCGCAGTGGAGTGGAAATTCTTCATGGACGATGGCGAGATGAGCCGGGCGCCGGCCGGCCGCATGCAGGCCGTGTTCAAGGACAACCGCCGGGTGTTCGACGCGCTCAACCGCAAGGTCACGCCCTATGAATGGGACAAGGAAGTTGTGCCGGGCCTGCTGCCGATTGGAACGATCGGCCACACGCCGGGGCATACCTCGTTCGTGCTGTCGTCGGGCAACGGCAAGGTCTTCGTCCAGTCGGACGTGACCAACAATCCCGATCTGTTCGCGCGCAATCCCGGCTGGCATTCGTTCTACGACCAGCTTCCCGATGTCGCGGAGGCCACCCGCCGCAAGGTCTATGACATGCTGGTCGCCGAACGGCTGCAGGTTCAGGGCTATCACTACACGTTCCCCGGTCTCGGCAATATCGAGAAGGATGGCACGGGGTATCGGGTCGTTCCGGCGCTCTGGAATCCGTCGATCTGATGCCGAACTCATGAACGGAAAAGAGCCGCCTTCGGGCGGCTCTTTTTGTTTGATGTTGACCCGTTGCTATCAGCCGATTATATGCACGCCCATGATCGACGCCGTAACCATCGTTATCGCCCGCCGCCGCCGCATTCTCGCGGTATGGGCGGCTGTCTGCGTCTGAGACAAAGCCCCTGCCGCCGGATCCGGTCCGCGGCATCTTCCTTTCGATAACGCGGTCTGATCTGGCGGCTCCTCACCCAAGCAGGAGTTAGCAATGTATACGCCACCACCCTTCAAGTCCGATCGCGCCGCGAGCCTTGCGTTCGCGGAGGCGCGCGGTTTCGGCACGGTCAGCGCGTGGGATGGGGGCAAGCCGATTGCGTCAGCGCTGCCGTTCGTTATCGATCATGCCGCGGACGGTACGCCGCGACTGGCGTTCCACGTCGCGCGTCATAATCCACTCGCGAAACTGGCCGACGGCCACGCGTCATGGCTGATGGCGGTGATGGGCGCCGATGCCTATGTGTCGCCGGACTGGTACGTCTCGGCGGACCAGGTGCCGACCTGGCTCTATCAGGCCGTGCATCTGACGGGATCGGTGCGGGTGATGTCGGAGAACGAACTCGGCGCCCATGTCGACGACCTCAGCGCCAAGTTCGAAAGCTGGCTCGCGCCGAAGTCGCCATGGCTGTCATCCAAGATGACCGCCGGCCGCCTCGATGCAATGAAGAAGGCGATCGTAGGACTGGTCATGACGGTTGAAGAGATCGAAGGCAGCTTCAAACTCAATCAGCACAAGTCGGACGCAGATTATGCCGCGATCGCAAATGCCATGGCGCAGCAGAATGATCCCGCTGCGCAGGCGATCGGAAAACTCATGGTCGCGCAGCGGCCACAGTTGGATTACAAGTCGGGGGCGCCCGTGAACGGGCCCGCGCAAGCAGGGAGCACGTCATGACGCTCGTTGATGCTACATCGCCGAAAGGCCAGACGCCGCACAAAAGCGCCTCTGCGACGCCCACGGTATTCGTCGACGGCGCGTCGGGAACAACCGGGCTGGAGATCCGCGAGCGGCTCCACCGGCAGGGCGACGTCGTTGTGAAGAGCCTTGCCGACGACAAGCGGAAGGACCCGGCGGCCAAGCGCGCGCTGATGGCGGAGGTGGACCTCGTCATCCTGTGCTTGCCCGACGACGCGGCAAAAGAAACCGTCGCGCTGATTGACGGCATGGGCGCAGACGCACCCAAAGTGCTCGATGCCTCGACGGCCTTTCGGGTCGCGCCCGACTGGACCTATGGCTTTCCCGAATTGACATCGGATCAGGCGGACAAGATCAGGGCTGCGCGCAAGGTTTCGAATCCCGGTTGCTATCCGACCGGATCGATCGCACTGCTGCGGCCGCTGGTCGACGCCGGCCTCATGCCATCGGACTATCCCGTCACCATCAATGCGGTGAGCGGCTATTCCGGCGGCGGCAAGTCGATGATCGAAAGCTTTGAGAAGGGTACTGCGCCCGCGTTCGAGATTTACGGTCTTGGCTTCGAGCACAAGCATCTGCCGGAAACGCAGAAGTATTCGAACCTCACACGACGGCCGATTTTTGCGCCGTCGGTCGGCGACTACCGGCAGGGCATGCTGGTGTCGGTGCCGCTGCATCTCGATACGCTGCCAGGCAAGCCCGATGGCGCCGCCCTTCATGCGGTGCTGGCGAAACGCTACGCCGGAAGCGCCTATGTGTCGGTGATGCCGCTGGAAAATCCGGCGGCGAAAGGCGGGCGGATCGAACCGGAGGCATTGAACGGCAGCAACAAGCTCGAGCTTTATGTGTTTGCCAGCGACAAACACCGTCAGGCCGTTTTGGTCGCGCGGCTCGACAACCTCGGCAAAGGCGCATCGGGCGCAGCGGTGCAAAACATGCGGCTGATGCTCGGGATGCCCGACACGGGCCTCGACTAGCGCCGCCGGTTTGAAATTCCGCACCGTTCGCCGGATCCCTCTGTGTGCACTCGATCACATACATCAGGGATCCGCGGCGCTTTGATCCGGGCATTGCAACGGGATGCGCGATGCATCCGGCATGGAGCTTGGAGAACACAGATGAGCTTACACAATCAGGAAATCCGGCCTCTCACGCGCGATGAGATGGACGCCATATCTGGAGGAATGTTGATCTCATTATGGAAGGGCTTCGGTGTGGACGTGAAGATGACGGTCTCAAGCCATGGGACGGTTTGCGTCGGCGCGTTTCCACCTGGCGGCGGCAATACCGGCCAGGGAGGCTGTCAGGGCATTGTACCGTCCTGACTTATCCCGTTCGGCACGCATGCCGGAACATCAGCGAAGACCCGCTTCGCGTGGTGGGTCAGGCTTTGATCCGCTTGGCTGCCTCGCGCACCCATAGCGTGAGACCCATTCGCCGCCGATCGCAAGGAAGATTGCTTTCGCCGGTCATGTTGCGAAAGCGTGTGCGTCAAAACACCTTGAAGATCGCAAGTGCCAGGACGGCCTGCGCGAGGAATCCGACGGTGAAGGCGAGAGTGCGGAAAACCGGCAGGCCCATCGTATAGACGATCAGATGCGCGACGCGCGCCCAGAAGTAGACCGCGCAGGCGAGCACCGTCCATTTGCTGGAATAGTCGATGTCGTTCAGGATCAGCACCAGCGGGGCGAAGACCACGAGATTTTCGACCGCGTTGTCATGGGCGAACATCAGCCGGTTGGCCCATTCCGCATGGGGCTTGTCGTTACGCGACGGATTGCCCATCGCGCCGCCGAGGCCACGGACCTGGCAGCGGTTAAGGACGTAGGGCACCCACAACAGCCCCGTCAGGATTACCGTGCATGTCAGCCAGAACAACTCGCGCGTCATAGGGCCCCTCCGTCCAGATTGACTGGCGCCGTCCCGGCAGGGACGCGCATGCCGAATCATAGACGGTTGCGGTGACCGCGCCAATCCGCGCCCGGACTTTTCGACGGAGTTATCTCAGGCGCGAACGCGCACGTAGCTGCCCGGCGCATCCTCGATCGGCGGCAGGGCAACGGTGCCGGCAGGGCGTGCCGGAACTTCCTCGGCGTCGATGGTGCGGAGCCATTCATGCCAGTCCGGCCACCACGAACCCTTGTGCTCCTGCGCCTCTTTCATCCACTTAGCGAGGGTGGTGTCGCGAATGTTGTCGTTGGTCCAGTACTGGTATTTTCCGAGCGACGGCGGATTGACGACGCCCGCGATATGGCCAGATCCGGACAGCACGTAACGAACCGGGCCGCCGAAGAATTGTGAGCCGTACAGCACCGATTCCGCAGGCGCGATGTGATCCTCGCGGGTCGCCAGATTGTAGACCGGCACCTTGACCTTCGAGAGGTCGAGCAGGGTGTTGTCGAGCACCATCGAGCCGGTCGAGAGGCGATTTTCGAGATAGCAGTTGCGCAAGTAGTACGAATGGTTGGCCGCGGGCATCCGCGTCGCATCCGAATTCCAGTGCAGCAGATCGAAGGCCGAGGGCATCTTGCCCTTGAGATAGTTGCTGACCACGTAGGACCAGATCAGGTCGTTGGAGCGCAGCATGTTGAAGGCCATCGCCATCTTGCTGCCTTCCAGCACGCCGGCCTGCTTCATGTCGCGTTCGATCGCAGCAATCTGATCCTCATCGACGAACACCAGGAGATCGCCGGCGTGGGTGAAATCGACCTGGGCTGCGAAGAAGGTCGCCGACGTCACGCGTACGCGGCGCTTTTCCGCGAGCCACGCCAGCGTCGTGGCGAGCAGGGTGCCGCCGACGCAATAGCCGGCGGTGTGCACCTTCATCTCGCCGGTGGCCTTCTCGATGGCGTCCATCGCCGCCAGCGGGCCGTCCTTCATGTAGTCCTCGAAGGTCTTCTCGCCGAGCCGCTTGTCGGGATTGACCCAGGAAATCACGAACACGGTGATGCCCTGATCGACGCACCACTTGACGTAGGATTTCTCCGGCTTGAGATCGAGGATGTAGAACTTGTTGATCCACGGCGGC
>JBEPUM010000090.1:0-13697 GCA_041691515.1 Pseudomonadota bacterium
CGTTGGTCTTGAATCCCTGACGCTGGGTCAGAACCTTCTTCGGCTCCTCGACGCGGGGCGCTGCGGCAACCGGCTTGGCCGCAGGCTTCGCAGCCACCACAGGCTTCGCGGCGGCCTTGGCAACCGGTTTGGTCACGGTCTTGACGCTCGCCTTCGAAGCAGTCGCGGCGGTCTTCGCGGCAGGAGCCTTCGAACCGGCAGCCTTCGAGGCTGGGGCCTTGGCAGAAGTCTTGGCAGTCTTGCTTTGCATTGCACTTCTTTTATTTTTGGAGGACTTGGCAGCCGAGCCCTTGGCAGCTGTCCGCGTGGTCTTGGCGGCAGGCCGGGCACGAGATTTTGTTGCACTGCGGCTAGCCGCAGACGCCTTGGAAGCACTCTTTTTACGCGTTTTCTGTGACACAGCCTGCGCGTGGAACTTCCACGCCCCTGTTCGATGTTTTCACGGGAACCCTTCGGGGCCACAACTGGGCAAAAACAGGGTTCAGCATCAAGAATGTGCCCAATATAGCACATTTCCCGCAAAAATCAATGGTTTATGCCCAAACGCAGCTTTCGGGCGGCCGTTTGGCGGGCATTGTCACGAACAGGGTTAAATCCGGCGTCACCAGTTCTGGTTCTGATCCCCGGGGTAGAACACCTCGTCAGGCGGCGAAATCAGTCTCCGGTGCCGGGGTTCGGAGAAAAATATTTCTCGAATTTCCCGTCTTGACCGTCAAACTCCTTGGCGTCCGGCGGAGATTCTTTCTTCTGCGTGATGTTGGGCCAGCTTTTGGCGTACTCCGTATTCACCTCAAGCCACTTCTCCAGCCCCGGTTCGGTATCGGGCTTGATAGCGTCGGCAGGGCATTCCGGTTCGCAGACACCGCAATCGATGCACTCATCCGGATGGATGACGAGCATGTTCTCGCCTTCGTAGAAGCAATCGACGGGGCAAACTTCAACACAGTCAGTATACTTGCATTTAATGCAGGCTTCGGTGACGACATAAGTCATCCAGGACTCCGGAACGGTCAATTTTGCAGGTTGGCGTAGCGCAGGAACCGCGCTGCCGCAAGCCGGGGACCAATGCGAAATATGCAGGTAATGGCATTCGCCGCGATTGCAAACGAGGAGACGCGAATATTGGAATCGGGTCGCTAGCTTTTTTCAGAAGCCCTATCCTGAACATCCTCATAGAGCATTCGCGCGGCCGGCGCGTCGCCGCGCCGTTCGGCAAATCCGGTGACCCTGAGAATGCGAACGCTACGATCGAGGCCAACCGTGAGCAGGTCATCGATCTTGACGAAATGCCCCGGAGATTTTTGGCGCGTACCGTTGACGCGGACATGGCCGGCCTCGACCAGCGCCGCAGCACTGGTGCGGGCTTTGACGACCCGCGCATGCCACAACCATTTATCGAGACGCTGGCGCTCCAAAACACACCAACCCAGTCACACCAAAATATCGAGCCAGATCATGGAAGCCGGGTTGCCGTTCTTCCGCGCTCAGTCCTTGCGGTTGGCAAGCTGCTCCTTGAGCGCAGCCAGTTTCGCAAACGGCGAATTCGGATCCATCGGACGCTCGCGCTCGCGCGGCGCGCTGCTGGCGTAGGGGCGAAGCGACGCACCGCCGTCCGCACGTCCGTCGCGGCCTTCGCGACCACCTTTGCGGGCTCCCTGAAATTTGCCCTTGTCGTGATCTCGATCCCTGCCCTTACCCTGGAAGCGTTCGCGCGGCGGACGTCCTTTGCCCTCGCGCGACTCACGGCCGGGCGAATTCTCGCTTCTCGCGGGCGCGCCTTCTGCTGGCGCATCGGGCTTGCGAAACTCCTTGTGACGATCGCGGCGCCCGCGCCCAGCCCCATGCCCATGACGTTCACGCTTTTCGCCGCCCTCAGCCGCTACCGCTACACCTTCAGCGGCCGCCGGTTGCGCGCCGTCCTGCCGGGGCTCGGGCCTGCGATGACGATTGCGATCGTGGCGCGGTCGCCGCTCCTCGGATCGGCCACCGGGCCGCCAGACCTCAACCATCTCGGGCGCGGCAGCCTCCGCCGCCACAACGGGCTCGGGAGGGACGACCGTCGCTTCAACGTCAGATGACGCTTCACCCTCAGACGCACCGACGACATCGGCCGCAGCTGCAGGCACATCCTGTACGGCCTCGGCGGCAATCGGTTCGGCCGCATCGGTCGCTGGCGAGAAGGCAACATCAGGCAGAAGCGATACCGACGGCGCGGCCTCTTCAGCCATTACAGGCGCGGCCTCGGTGGCTTCAGATGAAGTGGATTCAGATGAAGCAGCCTCCGCCGGCGTCGCCGGCTCAGCGTTGAGCGCGGCCTCGATGTCCGGCACGCTTGGGTGATCCTGCGGAGCGGCATCCACCGCGCCCGCATCCTGCTGCGCGGCGGTTTCTGCCAAAACCGTTTCCTCGGCGGCGTCAGTCGCAGGGCTGGCTGGCGGGGCCGGAGGCAGCGGCGGCTTCCGATCCATCCGGTAGCCAAGCGCACGCAGGATAGAGGCAAAATCCTCACCGGCGGAGCCCGCAAGCGATGTCATGGCCTGGGTTACAACGAAGCCGCGGCCATCGAATGCACCAGCCGGCTTTTCTCCGAGCGATCCCTGCCGCCACGCCAGCGCCGGGCGGATCAGATCGGCCAGCCGTTCGAGAATGTCGACGCGGACCGCCCGCTCGCCGCACTGGCGATAACCGAGGGTACGATAGCCGTCGCGATCGAGCGCCTTGTCGACCGCGAACGAGGTGCGGCCGCTGCTTGCAAGGTGTTGCGCATTCGATAGCGCCGTCAGATCGACGTTGTCCTGCTTCTGCGCCCAGAGCAGCGATGCCAGCGCACGCGCCGCGGGCTTCAGCAGCGCGGGAAAATAGATGTGGTAGGCGCCGAACCGAAGGCCGTATTTGCGCAAGGACGCGCGCGACGGTTGATCGAGATCCTTCATCTCGGCCGCAATCTTCTGGCGCTCCAGCACGCCGAGCGCCTCGATCAACTGAAAAGCAATGCCGCGCGCGATACCGGTGACATCTTCAGCCTTGGCGAGATCGAACAGCGGCCCGAGCAGCTTCTCGATATGGGTCTTCAGCCACAGATCGAGCCGCGTCTGCACCGCGTCGCGCGGCGCGCCGCTCAGCCGGTCATCGGCGATGATCCGGAGCCGCGGATGCAGCGCATCCTCGGCCGCAACCAGCCGCGCCACGGCATCGCCGGTCCAGCGGACGGTGCCATCCGAGGTCAGCACGAACTGATCGTCCGGCGCATTGGACAGTTTTTCGGCACGCGCCTCGATTTCGCCGGCCAGCGCCTTTTGCGCGGTCGCCTGCAAAGCCTTGGCTTCGGAGCCGGCTTCCGCAGCATCCGGCGCAAACGTGAATCCGTCGAGACGGCCGATCACGTGGCCCTCTACAATCACTTCGCCGGTCTTACCTATTTCCGTATTCAACATCGTGTTTTCCCGCAGGCGGCGCATCAATACACTGGTCCGGCGATCAACGAAACGCTCCGTGAGCCTTTCATGCAGCGCATCTGACAATTTATTTTCGACGTCCCGTGAAATTTCCTGCCAGCGCTCGGGATCGACCAGCCAATCCGGACGATTCGCCACAAATGTCCAGGTCCGGATTTGCGCGATCCGGCCTGACAACGTGTCGATATCGCCATCGGTCCGGTCGGCCTGCGCGATCTGGGCGGCAAACCAGTTGTCAGGAACCTTGCCCTTGCGCATCAGGAAGCCGAACAGCGTCGTCACCAGTTCGGCATGCGCGGCCGGGGCAATCTTCCGATAGTCCGGAATCTGGCACGCCTCCCACAGCCGTTCCACGGCGGCGGCGCCGTGCGCCATATCGCGCACGTCGGCATCGCGCGCCGCATGATCGAGCACGCGCAGGTCCTCGGCGATCGGCGCCCGGGTCAGCGCCTCATGGGACGGCGTCAGCGCCAGCGAGACCTGCAACGCACTGAGCGACGAGAAATCGAGTTTCGAGTTGCGCCACTGCAGCATCTTGACGCTGTCGAAGGTGTGGTTCTGCAGCGCGTTGACCAGTTCGGGCTCGAACGGCGCGCAGCGTCCCGTCGTGCCGAAAGTGCCGTTGCGCGTGGCGCGGCCGGCGCGGCCTGCAATCTGCGCGAACTCCGACGGATTGAGTCGGCGGAACTGGTATCCGTCGTATTTCCGGTCGGAGGCGAAGGCGACATGATCGACGTCGAGATTGAGTCCCATGCCGACCGCGTCGGTGGCCACGAGATAGTCGACATCGCCTGACTGGAACATCGCCACTTGCGCATTGCGCGTGCGTGGGCTGAGCGATCCCAATACCACTGCCGCCCCGCCATGCTGGCGGCGGATCAGTTCGGCGATGGCATAAACCTCGTCCGCCGAGAACGCGACGATGGCGGTGCGCCGTGGCTGCCGGGTGATCTTGCGGTCGCCCGCGAATTCAAGCTGCGAGAGCCGCGGCCGCGTGACGATGCTGGCGCCGGGTAACAGCCGCTCGATGATCGGGCGCATGGTGGCCGCGCCCAGCAGCAGCGTTTCGTCGCGGCCGCGCCGATGCAGGATCCGATCGGTGAAAACGTGGCCGCGCTCGAGATCCGCCGCGATCTGGATTTCATCGACGGCGAGAAACGACACGTCGATATCCCGTGGCATCGCTTCCACGGTGGAGACCCAAAAGCGCGGCCGCGGCGGCTTGATCTTCTCCTCGCCGGTGATCAGCGCGACGGAGTCCACGCCGGCGCGATCGACGATCTTGTTGTAGACCTCGCGCGCGAGCAGCCGCAGCGGCAATCCGATAATGCCGGAGGAGTGCGCCAGCATCCGCTCGATCGCCAGATGGGTCTTGCCGGTATTGGTCGGGCCGAGCACCGCAGTGACGCCGGCGCCGGGCGCCCGGCCGTTGGCGAGCGGAGATAGTGAAGACGAAAAGGCCATGTTTTCCGGAGGTTCTCGCGTCGCTGGCGCTTAAATGTGTTTCACAATGCGACGCATGCAAGGCCGCGGCTTAAGTTTTGGAACGAGTCCGGAACGAATCGCGCCCGAATCGCTGACTTCCGGTATCTCCGGCTTCGTTCACCGCAACATCTCGCGCTGAAAGCGATACGCGGCACTAGATCAAGTTCTGCTGATATCAACAAGCGTGGTTTTCTCACTCAAATTATGAATCCGTCCGTCGCATGTAACCCGTCGCAAGAGTCAACAGGATTCGGCGCGTCAGGCAGCCCGATCTCCGTAAAACGACGCCTGCCATCAGCGCGCGGTCCGGCGCTATTGCGACGCTACTGGGTCTTAGCGGCGGTCTTTGGCGGAATGGCGCTGGTAATGAACTGAGTCGCTTCCAGCATGCCGGTGCCGAGCGGCGTCGGTATCGTCAGCCGGTAGGGCACGAGAACGCGCGTGCCGGCGATCGGCGCCAGCCACACTTCCATGTTGCGCTGGGCGGCGAGATATTTGATCGCGGCGCGATCGGGGATGTAGCCGGAGATCGGCGAAAAATAGATCGCACAGACAACAACGGGACCGCGATAGCCCTTTTCCGACTTCACCGTTTCCATGCGCTTGAAGTCGAGGCGCAGATCGTAACGCATGCGGCCGTCGAAAATCCCGGTCGTGGCATGACAGGCTTCCGGACCCAGCGGATCGGCGGTACCCGGCACGCGCAGCAGCGATCCGGTCATCGGATCGAAGACGCCGCGCTTGTGCGCATCGGTGACCAGAATGCGTTTGGCGTCGACCGGAGGCTCGGGCGTGATGACAAAATCCTTCACATTGCCGCCCGCCAGCGACATGCGAATGGTCTCCGACTTCTTCGACGACGACGTCGTCGCCGTGTAGCCCGCGGGAACCAGCGCTCCGTTGACGATGCGGCCCTGAGAGGCGCCGGTGCCGGTGCCATGGGAAAAGGCCTTGAGAAGCCCTGTCGTGCCGCCGCTCGCTGCCGCCGAATACTGATCGTCCAGAATCTCGATCGTCCAGGCGCCGGTGCCGACCAGAATCCCGGCCAGGGTGACGTCGTAACGCGCGTCGAGCTTGCCCTGCGCCGCCGCCGGACCGGGCAGCGTCAGCATCGCAGCAAAAAGCCCGAGGACACCGCCAGCCACGGTCCGGACCGTGGCAGGGATCGACCGGGGCAACATCGTACGGGATATGCTCACTTGAGGATTGGTCCTGCACGTCACGGTTGGGGCTTTGCGCGGCTTCCCATCAGCCTTGCGGATCGGTGTCGTCTCTTTTGGCGACCGATAGGTTCTCATCTAAGCAGAAATCGCACGCAGGCAACGCGGCAAGTGGAGTGGATTTGACATTCGCTACCCACCTAGACGCAGAGCCCGGTGAAAACCAATGGTTGCCTGTTGATATCGCGGTTCGTACACAAGCCGCGAAATCCGGCCTGCCGTTCCGGCAAACCGCAGAACGGTCATGAGGCCATGATGTCGGCACGGATTGCGCCCTTTGTATGAAGGGAGGCCGGTCCGGCCGCTCGCGAAAAACCTGCCAAAATGAAGCAGTTAATGCTCATTTTATGCTGCGAATGAAATTGTTGGGGCTTCCGGTGCCTTGACGCCTCGCCGCTCTCCCCCTATACGTCCGCGGTTCCTGAAATGGACGCGATTTTGAACCCCCGAGCCTGTCTGATGGCCGGTGCCGGGGACGACAGAGGATTTTCGCCATGTCTCGGCGCTGCGAACTGACAGCCAAGGGTCCCCAAGTGGGCCACAAGGTGAGCCACTCCAATATCAAGACCAAGCGGCGCTTCCTGCCGAACCTGGTGAACGTGACGTTCCTGTCCGACGCGCTGGCCAAGCCGGTGCGGCTGCGGGTGTCGACCAATGCGCTGAAGAGCGTCGACCATCGCGGCGGCCTCGATGCTTTCCTGCTCAAGGCCAAGGATGCCGAACTGTCGCAGAAGGCCGTGCTGATCAAGCGCGCGATCCAGAAGAAGCAGGTCGCCAAAGCGAGCTGATCTTCGCGTCATCGCGGATTTTCAAAAGGCCGGATCGGAAGATCCGGCCTTTTGCCTTTTGAAGCATGAAGGCGCTGCCGGTTGGCGTAATCGTGATGAACCATACCCGCAGCGGCGACTTTCCGAAAAATGGAACTCATGCGATAAGCGCCGGGTGAAACGCATCGCAATTCTGCTCCGGATGCTTCTAATCGCGGGGCTCGCCGTAGCCCCGCTGTCGGCGCACGCCTTCGCGGGCGGCGAGCGTGCCATGACTCATCACATGACCATGGACCCAACGGCCGCTGCGATGCCAGCCGACAGCGCGGCCATGCCGTGCGACGACGCGACCATGAATTGCGGCGATATGGATCGTGGCGACATGCCCTGCCCCGACATGCAAGGCGGCAAGGCGTGCCCGTGCCTGGCGATGTGCGCTGCGATGGTTACGCTGGGCCTTCCGTCCATCGTGCCGGTCACGACGCGTGTATCCGTTGTCAGCCAGCGCATCGCCGTGAGCAGCGAAGCCCAGCTCGCAAGTCTCGCCGCGACGCCCCCGGCCCGTCCTCCCCGCACCTGATTTCCCAACGCTTGTTCTCACATCCGGCATTTTTTGGCCGGGAGCACCATGACGCGTGCGGTCGATCGCGGGCTTGAGCCTGACCACACCGGGTATCGGGACATCAGACATGCTGACGAAACAACTTCGCCGGATCACGGTGGCCGCGCTGTTCGCGCTCGCCGCGACCGCTGCCGGCGCGCAGGCCATCGCAGTGGACGCTGCAAAGAGCCCGCCGTCACGGCACATCAAATATTATCGCAACCCGATGGGTCTGCCGGACACCTCGCCCGTGCCGAAGAAAGACGGCATGGGGATGGACTACATCCCGGTCTACGAGGATGAGGGCAGCGCCGACGACGGCTCGGTAAAGGTCAGTCCCGGCAAGATCCAGAAAACCGGCGTGCGCTCTGAGACGGCGGAGATGCGGACGCTGAAAACCATGATCAGGGCGCCCGGCACGGTGGCGGAGGACGAACGCCGTTCGGCGGTGGTGGCGCTGCGGTTCGAAGGGTTCATCGACAAGGTCGCGAACGTCACTACCGGCGATCATGTCCACAAGGGCCAGCCGCTGATGACGATATACGGACCTGCCCTGTCGAGTGCGGCCGCGGAATACGTTTCCGCGCTGAACGGCGCGTTGTCGGCGCAGTCCCTGAAAGGGGCGAAGCGGCGCCTTGAGAATCTCGGCGCACCGGAAGAGGCGATCACGGCGATGGAACGGACGCGTGAGATTCCAATCGCGGTGACATGGCCTGCACCACAGGACGGCGAGATCATCGAACGCAAGGCTGTCAACGGAATGCGCGCAGCGCCGGGCGATATCCTGTTTCGTATCGAGGATCATCGGGTGGTCTGGGTGATGGCGGACATCGCCGAAAACGATCTGGCGCTGATTTCCGTCGGACAGGATGCCAGCGTCCGGCTGCGCGCTTATCCGAACAGGGTTTTCCACGGCAAGGTGGCGCTGATCTACCCGCATCTAAAGGCGCAGACGCGGACCGCCCAGATCAGAATCGAACTGCCGAATCCGGAAGAGTTGCTGCGTCCCGAAATGTATGCCGCCGTCGAGATCCAGACCGGAGCGGATACGCCCGTTCTCACGGTCTCGGACAGCGCCGTCATCGACAGCGGCGATCGCCAGATCGTGATCGTCGACAAGGGCGACGGCCGCTTCGAACCACGCGCCGTCAAGGTCGGACGGCACGGCGAAGGCCATACCGAAATCCGTCAGGGGCTCGCGGATGGCGACAAGGTGGTGGTGTCCGCGAATTTCCTGATCGACGCCGAGAGCAACCTGAAAGCGGCGTTGCAGGGCCTCGACAGCGCGGAGACCGCGAAATGATCGCCCGGCTTATCGACTGGTCGGCCCGCAACCTGATGCTCGTGTTCATCGTCGCGATCTTCGCCGCGGCGTCCGGCGTCTACGCGCTGAAGCATCTGCCGCTGGATGCGATTCCGGATCTCTCCGACACCCAGGTCATCGTCTACACCGAATACAAGGGACAGGCACCACAGGTCATCGAAGATCAGGTCACCTACCCGCTGACGACCGCCATGCTGACGGTGCCGAAAGCAAAGGTCGTGCGCGGCTTCTCGTTCTTCGGCGTGTCGTTCGTCTACATCATCTTCGAGGACGGCACCGATGCTTATTGGGCGCGTTCGCGCGTGCTCGAATATCTCAACGCGGCGGCGCGCACGCTGCCGGCGGGCGTGACGCCGACGCTCGGCCCTGACGCCACCGGCGTCGGCTGGGTCTATCAGTACGCGCTGACATCGAACAACATGTCGCTGGCCGATCTGCGCTCGCTCCAGGACTGGAACGTCCGGTTCGGCCTGTCTCGCGCCGAAGGCGTGGCCGAGGTCGCGAGCGTCGGCGGCTTCGTCAAGCAATACAACGTCGTGGTCGATCCCGGTCGGCTTCGCTCTCTGAACATTCCGCTGTCGAAGGTCCGCGATGTCATTCGCGGCAGCAACATGGACGTCGGCGGCCGCACCGTCGAACTGTCCGAATTCGAGTTCATCGTGCGCGGGCGCGGCTATCTCAGAGGCGTCAATGATCTCGACAACATCGTGCTGAAGAACGATGGCGGAACGCCCGTGCTGCTGAAGGACGTCGCACGCATCGAGATCGGGCCGGACGAACGGCGCGGCATCACCGAATTGAACGGCGAGGGCGAAGTCGCGAGCGGCATCGCCCTGCAGCGCATCGGGCAGAATGCCCTCAATGTCATCGACAACGTCAAGGCGCGGCTTCACGACATGGCGGCGAGCCTGCCGAAAGGCGTGAGCATCGTGCCGGTCTACGACCGCTCAAAACTGATCCACGATGCCATCGCCACGCTGAGCCACACGCTGATCGAGGAAAGCATCATCGTCGCGCTGGTGTGTTTCCTGTTCCTGCTGCACTTCCGCAGTTCGCTGGTGGCGATCCTGATGCTTCCGGTCGGAATCCTGATGGCGTTCGCCGCCATGAGCGTGATCGGGGTCGGCTCCAACATCATGAGCCTCGGCGGCATCGCGATTGCCATCGGCGTCATGATCGACGCCGCCATCGTCATGATCGAGAACGCCCACAAGCATCTCGAGCGCGCGCCGCCCGGCGCATCGCGGATCGCGATCCTGATCGAGGCGGCAAGTCAGGTCGGCCCGGCGCTGTTCTTCAGCCTGCTGGTCATCACCGTTTCGTTTCTGCCGATCTTCACCATGGAAGCGCAGGAGGGCCGGTTGTTCCGCCCGCTCGCCTTTACCAAAACCTTCGCGATGGCCGCGGCGGCAGTCCTGTCGGTGACGCTGGTGCCGGCGCTGATGGTGGTGTTCGTCCGCGGCAAGATCGTTCCTGAGCATAAAAATCCGCTCAACCGTTTCCTGATCTGGATCTATCGCCCGCTGATCCGCGGCGTGCTCAGGGCCAAGACGCTGACCATCGCGCTGGCGCTCGCGGCGCTGGCGGTTTCGATCTGGCCCGCGAGCCAACTCGGCACCGAATTCATGCCGAGCCTGAACGAAGGCACGCTGATGTTCATGCCGACGACCCTGCCGGGGCTGTCAGTGACCAAGGCGGCGGAAATCCTTCAGGCCCAGGACCAGATCATCAAGTCGTTTCCTGAAGTGGCCTCCGTCTACGGCAAGGCCGGGCGCGCCGAGACCGCGACCGATCCGGCCCCGACCGAAATGATCGAGACCGTCATCAACCTCAAGCCGCGCAAGCAATGGCCCGCCGGGCTCACGACCGATGGGCTGATCGCCAAACTCGACAAGGCGCTGCAGTTTCCCGGCGTCTCCAACGCCTGGACCATGCCGATCAAGGCGCGCACCGACATGCTGGCGACCGGCATCCGGACGCCGGTTGGCATCAAGGTGCTCGGCACCGACCTTGCCGTGATGGAAAAACTCGCCCGCGAGATCGAGACCGTGGTCAAGACCGTACCGGGCACATCGAGCGCCTACGCCGAGCGCGTGATCGGCGGCTACTATATGGAGATCGTTCCCAACCGCGAGGCGCTGGCCCGCTACGGCCTGATGGTCAGCGACGTGCAGGATACCGTCTCAACCGCGCTGGGCGGCGAGACCGTCACGACCACCGTTGAGGGACGCGAGCGCTACGGCGTCAACGTCCGCTATCCGCGCGATCTGCGCAGCGATCCGCAATCGATCGCGCGCGACGTGCTGGTCGGGTTGCCCAACGGCGGCACGGTACCGCTCGGCGACGTCGCCACCATCAAGCTGACGCGCGGCCCGACCACGATCCGCACCGAGGACGGCAAGCTCGCGGTCTACATCTACGTCGACATCCGCGACCGCGACCTTGGCGGCTACGTGGCGGATGCCAAGGCGGCGGTCGCCTCGCACGTGCAGTTTCCACCGGGCACCTACGTGGTCTGGAGCGGTCAGTTCGAATATCTCGAACGCGCCGAGGCGAAGCTGAAGATCGTGGTGCCGGTGACGCTGCTGATTATCTTCCTGCTGCTCTATCTCAACTTCCGGCGCATTACCGAAACCATGATCGTGATGCTGTCGCTGCCGTTCGCGCTGGTCGGCGGGCTCTGGCTGATGTGGTGGCTCGGATTCAATCTGTCGGTGGCCGTCGCGGTCGGTTTCATTGCGCTGGCCGGGGTCGCGGCGGAAACCGGCGTCATCATGCTGATCTATCTCGATCAGGCGATGACGGAGGTGCGGGCCGCATGTGCGGCCGCCGGACGCGCGTTCACGCGGGCCGATCTTCATAAGGCCATCATGCTTGGCGCAGTCGAGCGGGTACGCCCGAAGATGATGACCGTGGTGGCGATCATGGCGGGACTGCTGCCGATTGTCTGGAGCACCGGCACCGGCTCAGAGGTCATGCAGCGCATCGCGGTGCCGATGATCGGCGGCATGGTGTCGTCGTCGGTCCTGACGCTGATCGTGATCCCGGCAATCTATGCCGCGATCAAGGGCATCGGCCTGCCGCGTGGCGACGCGAGGCCGACCGCAAGCGGGGCCGATCGCGGAGGCGCGCCGATCACCGCGGAGACCTAGTGGTTCAATTCTAACATTCTATCCCTTCGCGTCTGGTTCGCTTGCGAATGTTAGAATTAAAGGACCGCTAGAAAATTCAAAATTCTAGTGGAGTTTTGGATTTGACATTCGCTTCTCGGACTGGCGGCAAAGTGGGTAGCGAATGTCAAATCCGCTCCACTAGCGGACGCAGCGTCGGGGCCGCCGCCACCGTCGGTTCGGAGCGAACGTTGCTCCCAGCTCGAGAAATTCTAGACCTGACCATCCATCATCCACTACGCTGCGGGCGATGGAACTCCGCGGATCAAGAGAACACCAATCAACATGACCAGAGCCGACGCGATCGATCGGGTGCGTCAGCACCTTCAGTCCGGTGACTTCCTCACCGATCTCAACCGGAGAGTTGGCTACAAGACCGAAAGCCAAAATGCCGGACTGCAGGACGCGTTGCGCGCCTATCTCGAGCAGGAAATGCATCCGGCGTTTTCGAAACTCGGCTTCGCCACCCGAACCATCGAATCTCCTACCGGCAAAAGCCCCTATCTGTTCGCGGAATATCGCGAGGATCCTTCACGACCGACCGTCCTGATGTACGGGCATGGCGATGTCGTCGACGGCATGGAGGGCGAATGGCGAGACGGCCTCGACCCGTGGCAAACGACAACGATCGGCGATCGTGTCTACGGCCGCGGCACGGCCGACAACAAGGGCCAGCATAGCATCAATCTGTCGGCCCTGCGCGCCGTTCGCGATGCGCGAGGCGGCCGGCTCGGCTTCAATGCCAAATTCCTGATCGAGACAGGTGAAGAGATCGGGTCGCCCGATCTGCGCGAGGTCTGTGAATCGCTCCGCGATGAACTGGACGCCGATCTGTTTCTGGCGTCCGACGGTCCCCGTCTTTCGGCGGAACGCCCCACGATATTTCTTGGCTGCCGGGGCGGCATCCGGATCCAGCTCGACGTCGATTTGCGGGATGGCTCGCATCATTCCGGCAACTGGGGCGGATTGCTTGCCAATCCAGCGACGATCCTCACGAACGCCATCGCCTGTCTGGTGGACGGACATGGCCGGCTGCTGCTGGACGATTTGAAGCCGCCACGGATTTCCAATCAGATTCGCGCCGCACTGGCCGACGTCACCATCGAACCGTCCCCGGACGAGCCCGCGCTCTCGCCGGATTGGGGTGAAGACAGTTTGTCGCCGGCCGAGCGGCTCTATGCGTGGAATACGCTCGAGGTGCTGGCAATGTCATCCGGCAACATCGCCAAACCTGCGAACGCCATACCTGGCAACGCGCGGGCCATGCTGCAATTGCGGTTCGTGGTCGGCACGAAAACCGATACGATCGTGCCGGCGATTCAGCAGCGCTTGATCGCTTGCGGACTACCGATGGTCGGCGTGCATGTGACGCAGAGCTTTCCGGCCTCCCGGACCGATCTGAACAGCCGCTGGATCAACTGGGCGATGGAATCGATCCGGCGGACCACCGCCAAGGAGCCTGCGCTGCTCCCGAATTTTGGTGGCTCGCTGCCCAACGACGTCTTCGCCGACACGCTTGGCCTGCCGACCCTTTGGGTACCACACTCGTATCCCGGCTGCTCCCAGCATGCGCCCAACGAACATATTCTTCTGTCTGTGACCGAAGAAGCGTTGAGCGTGATGGCCGGCCTGTTTTGGGATCTGGGCGAAGCGCCACGGATATCCTGAACGGGTA
>JBEPUM010000091.1:0-13642 GCA_041691515.1 Pseudomonadota bacterium
CGGCGAGTTTTGAAGCGCATCGTCATTCCGGGGCGCGAGTGAAACGAGCGAACCCAAAATCCCGAGGATCGAGATTCCGGGTCTGCGCCGTCAGCGAGAACGCTGCGCGTTACTCGCTTCGCGCATCCCGGAATGACGTTTATGCTACCGGCGCGAATGAATCCGCCTGCGCCTGCGCCCATGCGTCGCGGAAGCGCGGATCGGCGGTGCCGTCGATCAATTCGCCCGGCCGCAGCGACGGATAGAGTTTGTCGAACGACGCCACCTCGGTGTTGGACACGCGCTGCGAGAAATGGATCGGCCGGATATCCTGCGGATGTTCGAGCCCCGCGGCCGCGATCAGCTCCGTCAGCGCATGCAATGTGGCGTGGTGATAATTGTAGACGCGCTCCAGCTTGTGCGGCACCACCAGCGCGCGATTGCGCGAGGGATCCTGCGTCGTCACGCCGGTCGGGCAGCGATCGGTATGACAGCTCAGCGACTGGATGCAGCCGAGCGCGAACATGAAGCCGCGCGCCGAATTGCACCAGTCGGCGCCGAGCGCCATGGCGCGGGCGATATCGAACGCGGTCGCGATTTTTCCGGACGCACCGATCATGATGCGGTCGCGCGCGTTGATCCCGATCAGCGCATTGTGCACGAAATTGACGCCCTCGCGCATCGGCATGCCGAGATGGTCCATGAATTCCAGTGGAGCAGCACCCGTGCCGCCCTCGTTGCCATCGACGACAATGAAATCGGGATAGATACCGGTCTGCAGCATCGACTTGCAGATGGCGAGAAACTCCCACTTGTGGCCGATGCACAGCTTGAAGCCGGCCGGCTTGCCGCCGGACAGGCGGCGCATCTCGCCGATGAACTCCATCATGCCGACCGGCGTTGAGAACGCCTTGTGGTAAGGCGGCGAGATGCAATCCTCGCCCATGCCGACGCCGCGAATTCTGGAAATCTCCTCGGAGACCTTGGCGGCCGGCAGCACGCCGCCATGGCCGGGCTTGGCGCCCTGGCTGATCTTGAGCTCCACCATCTTGATCTGGTCGTCGGCGGCTACGCGGGCGAATTCGTCCGCGTTGAAGCTGCCGTCGCGGTTGCGGCAGCCGAAATAGCCGGAGCCGACTTCCCAGATAATGTCGCCGCCGTTCTCGCGATGGTAGGGACTGAAGCCGCCCTCCCCGGTATCATGCGCGAAACCGCCTTTCTTCGCGCCGGCATTGAGCGCGCGCACCGCGTTGGGACTCAGCGCGCCAAAACTCATCGCGGAAATATTGAAGACCGATGCGGAATAGGGCCGTTTGCAATCCGGCCCTCCGATGGTGATGCGGAATTTCTCCTCGGCATGCGGCTTCGGTGCGATCGAGTGGTGCATCCACTCGTAGCCTTCGGCATAGATGTTTTCCTGGGTGCCGAACGGCCGCTTGTCGAGCACCATCTTCGCGCGCTGGTAGATGACTGCGCGCGTGTCGCGGCTGAACGGCATGCCGTCCTTCTCGCTCTCGAAGAAGTACTGCCGCATCTCCGGGCGAATTTCTTCGAGCAGGAAGCGGATATGCGCCGAGATCGGGTAGTTGCGTAAGACCGCGTGGCTCTTTTGCAGGAGATCGCGGATGCCGAGCGTCGTCAGCGCGCCGAAGATTAGAATCGGGATCACCACCACCTTGAGGATCTTGTGGTCCGCGATCCCGAGGCCGATCAGCAGCGCAGTCACCACCCCGCATATCGTCAAGACGATGAAGCGCGGCGAGAAGGGAAGCATCAACGTTTCCATAAATCCTCGCTAACAAATCCGCGCCATGGCGCGGGTCCATCGCAACCGGTCCGGCAAGCCATCATGGATGAGACAGCGCCGGCACCGGAGGCTTATACCATTTCCGGCACACGACGATCACAACCTTGGCAGCCCCGAAACGCCAAAGCGAGAGTAGCGACGCATCGGACGCAAAATCAATCCGATGATGACCCGCTACCAACCGTTGAAATGGAAAAGGCCGCACGAAACGCGCGGCCTTTTCGTATCGCAGTGCAATGTAGGGTAGCTTATGCCTGGCCGATGCACCTCGGCCAGGCCTGGAGGGGGATCGTCGCCCTCAGCGCTCCACGAACGCCTTTTCGATCACGAAATGGCCGGGTTCGCTGTGGTTGCCTTCCACGAAATCACGTGCCGCGAACATCTGCTTGAGTTCATCGAGCATGCCCGGACTGCCGCACAGCATGATGCGATCAGTCTCGATATCGAGCGGCGCCTGTCCGATGTCGTTGAACAGTTGCTCCGAGGTGATCAGGTCGGTGATCCGGCCGCGATTGCGGAACGGCTCGCGCGTCACGGTCGGATAATAGATCAGCTTGTCGTTCAGCATCGGCCCGAACAGTTCGTCGTCGCGCAAGCCTGCGACCAGTTGCTCGCCGTAGGCCAGTTCCGACACCTGACGGCAACCGTGGACCAGCACGATGCTCTCGAATTGTTCGTAAACGTCGGGATCCTTGATCAGGCTCGCGAACGGCGCCAGACCCGTTCCGGTCGACAGCAACAGCAGCCGCTTGCCGGGCAGAAGGTTGTCGGTGATCAGGGTGCCCGTTGCCTTGCGGCCCACCAGGATCGTGTCGCCTTCCTTGATCCTCTGAAGCCGCGAGGTCAGCGGTCCGTCGGCAACCTTGATCGAGAAGAACTCCAGCGTCTCCTCGTGATTGGCGCTCGCCATGCTGTAGGCGCGCAGCAGCGGGCGTCCTTCGACCTCGAGCCCGATCATTGCAAACTGACCATTCATGAATCGGAAGCTGGTATCGCGGGTTGCACGGAAGCTGAACAGCGTGTCGGTCCAGTGCTGAACAGAAAGAACTTTTTCTCGATGAAAGGCACTCATGGGTTTTATTTTTTCCATCACAGGGCTTGCGAAACAAACCGCCTCTTCGGCGGGAACGTTACAAAAACCGCTGCAAACATTGGGGATTTGAGGCGCGGCATGGCGCCAATGGATAGTTAGTCAAAGGTGGTGTGAGGTTCAATTGCGGAATGAAAATGACCGGCAACTATTGTTCTAAATAGTTTATCTGCCGCTCAGAGCCGCATTGAGCGACATTTCATGCTGAAAAAAGGCGGCTCCGCGCAATAACTTTCCGCGACTGATCGGGCGCAAACGCGCGGATCTCAGCAGCCGCAACCCTCAAACATCATCGAGAACGATTTCGTCGTCCGCGCCTGCATCCTGAACCGGCCTTGGCGCGACCGACATCGCCGGATCAATCATCACGGCCCAATGCAACGGCGCCTTTGCGACGTTGCGCAGCAGCCCCTGATGAACAAAACGGCTTTCCGTGCTGCAGGCATGCAAGGCCGCCACCATGATATCCGCACTCGATCCATCGCGGCTGTAGGGCAGAAAAATCTGCTCGATGGTGACGGGAACGCCATCCCGATCCGACAGCGGGATGATCGAATACACCGGAAGCCGGTTCACGATACATGCGTCCCAGATCGGTCTCGCTGCGGTCGCCATGACGTCATTGAGGCACTGGTGGAGAAACCGCGACGGCATCTTTTCGTCATAGACCTGTTCGACGCGCGGACCGGCTGCAACGCAGAAATAGGAGAGATTGTCGCCATCGCGCCTGACGTCGTTGATCAGCAGGTCGGCGGCGTCGCCTGCGCGTTCGTTGGGAACGAACTCCGCAAATGCCGGCAATTGGTTCTGGCGGCGGGCGCGATGCCAGTCACGCGCTAGACTGACGTGGCGGATCGACCTGATGATACTGACGTGCGCCTTCTGAAACGGCATCGAACGACCAACCTCAGCGCCGCCCGACCGGCGTATGGCAACTCAACGTGATGATGAGAGGAGAACCTTGAGCGAAGACAATCGCCGGTCCTGATTCGTGATTTGCATGAATGTTAGCATAGAAACAAAATGACGGTCACGGGCGCGCAAGCCCGCTACGAATGGAGAATCCCCAGTTTTTGAGACGGCAGAGCATGACACTCCCATCGGGATACCGCCTGCATACTTCCCCCCTGAATAACGATCGGATCGTCCCGCGCGGGGATTTCTATCCCCACGCCGTAATGAGCGCGGCCTGCGGACCAGGAGACGCGATGCCGTCCCCGCTAGTTGCTTCCGGCGGGCGAGTCGTCGAGCACCTTGAAGCTGTCCTCGAGTTGCGGCGAGATGGCTACGTTGAGCCGTTCACCGGTCGGCAAGCGGGCGACAAACCACTTTTTGTAAAGCGGCATGAGATCGTGATTGGTGCCGAGCTTGCGAAAGGCGCGCTCGACAACCGCGGCCAGTTGCGGTTCCCCCTTGCGGAACATGATTCCGTAGGGGTCGTAGGACAGATAATCGCCGGTGACGCGAAACCGGTCCTGCGCCTTGTGGTGCGCGATCAGTCCGTAGAGCAGGATATCGTCGGTGGCGAACGCGTCGGCCTTCCCCTCCGCCAGCATCTGATAGGACTGCTCGTGATCCGGGGCGACCACGATGTTCAGCCCCAGCGTGAACTTCTGATCCGCGGTGTGCATCGCCTGCTCGTTGGTCGTGCCCTTGGTGACCACGACCGTCTCGCCCTTGAGGTCGGTCACCGTGGAGATGCCCGACGCCTTCGCCACCATGAGTTTGGTGCCGGCCACGAACATCAGCGGCGAGAACGCCACCTGCTTGCGGCGCTCCGCGTTCGCTGTGGTCGAGCCGCATTCGAGGTCGATCTTGTTCTGCACGACCGCCGGGATTCGGTCGTCCGACGTCACCTTGACGTACTCGATCTTGAGGTCAGGCTCGTCTACCTCGATACCGATTTCATCGACCACAGCCCCGCACAGTTCAAGGCTGTACCCGATCGGCCGATTGGCCTGGTCGAGAAACGAAAACGGCGGCGAGCTCTCGCGATAGCCGAGGCGCACCACGTGCGTCTTCTTGATGGCGGCGAGGGTCGAGCTAAGCCCCTCGCCGTCGGTGCCTTGCGCAACCGCGGCAGTCGTCAACACGACGCCTGCCAGCGCTAACGCCGCTGCCCGCAGCGGCCTCCTCATGATCTGGCGCATGCATCGCTCCCATCAATGGCCGGCCATCGCGGGAACTTCTCCAGGGAATGCATCCGGCGGCAGGATGCCACCGGGACCGAGGTCGTGTTCGGCCGCAAGCTCACCCTCCCACTTCGCCACCACCGCGGTCGCCAGCGAATTGCCTATCACGTTGGTTGCGCTGCGGCCCATGTCGAGGAACGTGTCGATGCCCATGATCATCAACAGGCCCGCTTCCGGGATGTTGAACTGACCGAGCGTCGAGGCAATCACCACCAGCGATGCGCGCGGCACGCCCGCGACGCCTTTCGATGTGATCATCAATGTCGCCAGCATCGCGAACTGGGTGCCGAGCGACATTTCGATATGATAGGTCTGCGCGATGAAGATGCTGGCGAAGGTGCAGTACATCATCGTGCCGTCGAGGTTGAAGGAATACCCGAGCGGCAGCACGAAACTCGAGATGCGCGACGAAGCCCCGAACCGGTTGAGGCCTTCCAGCGTTTTCGGATAGGCAGCTTCCGAACTCGCTGTCGAAAACGCGATCATCAGGGGTTCGCGGATCAGCCGCATCAGATGGGCGTATCTCGGCCCGATGACGATGAAGCCGACAGCGAACAGAATTCCCCACAGGATCATCAGCGAGAGATAGAAGCCGCCCATGAAGACGATCAGTTTCCACAGCACGCCAAGGCCATTCTTGGAGACCGTAGCCATGATCGCGGCCCACACCGCAAGCGGCGCGAACAACATCACATAACCTGTGACTTTCAGCATGATATGGCCGAGGTCATCGATCAGCGACAGGATCGGCTTGGCGCGTTCCGGCAATGCGCCGAGCGCGACCGCGAAGAACACCGCGAACACCACGATCTGCAGGATTTCATTCTGCGCCATCGCGTCCGCGATTGAGGTCGGGATCAGATGCGTCAGGAATTTTTCGATGGAAAAGGCCGACACGGGAAGGCCGGTCGCCTGCGCCTTGTCCGGCAACGTGCCGGGGAAATTCGCGCCGGGCTGCAGCAGGTTCACCATCAGCAGGCCAAGTAGCAGCGACACGAAGGAGGCGCTGACGAACCAGCCCATCGTCTTTGCAAAAATGCGGCCGAGCCGCGCACCGCTACCCATGTGCGCGATACCGCCAACGAGAGTCGCGAACACCAACGGCGCAATGATCATCTTGATCAGCCGCAGGAACAGCAGCGCGATGAGATTGACGTCCGCCGCGATGGTCGCCCGGCTGTCGGGAAGGAAGTTGAAAACAAACGAACCCATCACGACGCCAAGCGCCATCGCGATCAAAATGTATTGCGTGAACCTGTTAGACATCTGAACCCCCAATTGGACCCGACGAAAGTAGTGTGGCAGGTTTTGAAGGCTCCGCAACAAAGATTGCGACAGCCTGCCGCACCCGCTGGCATGCCAGACCGAACGACGGCGATGTTCCCGTTGTCCAATCCATCGGCAAAGACTAGCGTCGGATGCAGCGCACAATTGCAGTTCGCCCTTTAAATAAGCGGCGAATTGCTCAGCCAGCGAACAGCGCAAGGGGGAGCCATGTCAGACACCATCAATCGCCAGATCCTGCTTGTGGAAAAGCCGGCGGATAAACTCGGCCGCGAACATTTCAAGTTAGTGGAGGGACGCGTTCCCGAACCCGGAGATGGCGAGGCGCTGCTACGGGTGCGCTACATTTCGCTCGACGCCGCCAATCGCGCGTGGATGCACGGCGCCACCTATCGCTCGGCGGTCGAAGCCAACACCGTCATGGCCGGCGGCGGCATCGCCGAAGTCATCACCTCGAAGTCTCCGAACCTCAATGCCGGCGACATCGTGTTCGGCGATACCGGCTGGCAGGAGTATGCCGCCGTGCCTGCGAAACATCTCAACAAGATGCCGCGCATGGAACCGATGACCCATCTGCTCAGCGTCTATGGCATCGCCGGCCTCACCGCCTATTTCGGCCTGCTCAACGTCGGCCAGCCGAAGGCGGGTGAGACCGTGGTGGTGTCGGCGGCGGCAGGCTCCGTCGGCTCGATCGTCGGACAGATCGCAAAGATCAAAGGCTGCCGCGTGGTCGGCATCGCCGGCGGCAAGGACAAGTGTCATTGGCTGACGTCCGAACTCGGCTTCGATGCGGCGGTCGACTACAAGGATTGCGCCACCTTCAAGGCGCTGCGCGCCGCGGCGCCACAAGGTATCGACGTCTATTTCGACAATGTCGGCGGCGACATTCTCGAGGCCTGCATCGCGCAGATGAACCTGCGCGGCCGAATTTCGTGCTGCGGCGCCATCTCGCAATATGACGGCGTACCCTCGGCACACGGCCCGCGCGGCGTGCCCGGCCTGATCGTGGTGAAGCGGCTCACCATGCAGGGCTTCATCGTGATGGATTACATGGATCAACGCGATTCTGCGCTGGCCGACCTGCAATCCTGGGTCGCCTCAGGAAAGCTCAAGGTGCAGGAGGACGTCATCAGCGGGCTCGAGAACACGCCGCAGGCGCTGATCGGGCTTCTGGCCGGCGAAAACCGCGGCAAGCGCATGGTGAAGGTGTAGGCGCCTACGTCATTCCGGGATGCGTCTTGGCGACGAACGCCTTGCGTTCGCGCCGATGATGCAGACCCGGAATCTCGAACCGCGCCGCGCAGAGATTCCGGGTTCGATGCTATCGCATCGCCCCGGAATGACACCTTGCAACGCTTCACGCGTTGCCGCGATCTTCGCGGAACAGCCCGAGCTTCTCCTGCACCGGACGGTCCGAATAGCTGAACAGTACCGCCTCCTCGCTGGTCTCGTGGGTGACCGGCTGCCAGCTCGGCACCACAAAAATATCCTTCGGTCCCCATTCGAGCACGGTGTCGCCGATACGCGAGCAGCCGCGGCCTTCCACCGGGACGAACACGGTCGCGTCGGTGGAGCGATAACGGCTGGACGTGAAACCCTTCGGCAGCAGTTGAATAAACGTGCCCATGGTCGACATGGCGTAATCGCCGTTGACCGGATTGGTGTAGCGCAGCTTGACGCCGTGGCAGGCGTCCCAATCGTCGCGCACCTTCATTTTCTCCAGCGCCTCGCGGGTGTGCGCATAGGGATAATTGAACACCGGTGATGACTTCGCGGTGTGCTTGAGATCGACCGGCAGCAGATTGCTGCCATAGCGCGCAAGACTGTCCCCATCCGGACGCGCGACCTTCTGCTCGTCTGCACCGAGACCTTCGGCAAACGATGCATCGAAAAACTGCACCAGCGGAATGTCGAGACCGTCGAGCCAAAACATCGGATCGGGCGAGGTATTGCCGTGATCGTGCCATGCCATCGCGGGCGTGATGACGAAGTCACCGGGCTCCATCATGGTGCGTTCGCCATCAACGGTGGTATGCGCGCCCTTGCCTTCCAGGATGAAGCGCAATGCGGACTGCGAATGCCTATGCGCGGGCGCGATCTCGCCTGGCATCACCAGTTGCACGCCGCCGTAGAGCGAAGTCGTGATCTTGGACTGGCCGCGCAGTCCGGGATTTTCCAGGATCAGCACCCGGCGCTCGGCTTCTTTCGCCGTGATCAGCGCGCCGGCTTCCAGCATGTAGGCGCGGATCGCATCGAAGTGCCAGACATGCGGACGGCAGGCGCTTTTCGGTTGCGGCGTAATGAGATCGCTCATCACGTTCCACAGCGCCGTCATGCTCTCGCCGTCGATCTTGCGATAGAATGCCTCGCGCTCGGGCGTTCGCTGCGGGGCTTGCTCCATGACGCGCTCCTCTGTCTCGTTATCGAATGTCTCGTTATTGACAGCATACTGACAGACTGCATACTGTCAATATTGACGGACAACAGCCGACCGAAGGAATTCATCCCATGAAGCTGCACGGCTACTACCGCAGCACCGCCTCGTGGCGGGTGCGGATCGCCCTTAACCTCAAGGGACTGAAGGCCGACCATCTTTCGCGCCACCTGCGCAAGGGCGAGCAACGCGCGACCGACTACCTCGCATGCAATCCGCAAGGGCTGGTGCCGACGCTGGAGCAGCAAGACGGCACGGCGCTGACGCAATCGCTCGCCATCATCGAATGGCTCGACGAGACGAACCCGCAGCCGCCGCTGTTGCCGACGGATCCCCTGGCGCGGGCAAAGGTTCGGGCATTCGCCCAGGTGATCGCGTGCGACACCCACCCGGTGCAAAATCTGAAGGTGCTGGCGCGGCTGCGCCAGCTCGGCCTGCCCGAGGAGACCGTGACGGCGTGGGCAGCCTGGGCCAACACCGAGGGTCTCGGCGCCTGCGAAAAGCTGATCGCCAGCGAAGCAGGCCCGTTCTGCTTCGGTGCAGCGCCAACCATCGCCGACCTCTGCTTGATCCCGCAACTCTTCAACGCGCGGCGTTTTGGCGTTGATGTGTCAGCCTATCCGCGGCTGCTCAAGGTCGAAGCCGCCACCAAAGACATCAAGGCTTTTGCCGACGCCACTCCGGACAAGCAGCACGATGCCGAATAAACCCTCGCCCTCGATGCAGGACGTCTACACCAAGCCGGGACATCTGTTCCGGCGCATGCAGCAGATCGCGGTTGCGATCTTCGTGGAAGAATGCGGCGCGCTCGACCTGACGCCGGTGCAATACGCCGCGCTGGTGGCGATCCGCGACGATCCCGGGATCGACGCCACGCGGCTGTCGGCACTCGTGGCGTTCGATCGCTCGACGCTCGGCAGCGTGCTGGAGAGACTTGAAACGAAAGAGCTGATCGTCCGCCGTCCAACGCCTGACGACAAACGCGTCAAGGTGCTGCACATGACGCCGAGGGGCGCGCGGCTATTGGCAAAGGCGATGCCCGCGATCGATCGTGCGCAGGAGCGGATGATGGCGCCGCTTGCGCCCGCCGAGCGCAAGGTCATGATGACACTGCTGGCAAAACTCGTCCATCTCAACAACGATGCCTCGCGCGCGCCGCTGCGAATCGAGCACGCCAACGCGCGCCGTGCGGCCGCGCCGCGCAAGCGCCGCGTTAACGGCAATGCAAACGAACCATCGCATGTCTGAGTTGACCTATGTCTGAGCAGCGTCCGATTCTGATCGCCGGCGGCGGCATCGGCGGGCTGGCCGCCGCGCTCGGCTTGGCGCAGAAAGGTTTTCGCGTCGCTGTCTTGGAGAAGGCCGCGGTGCTCGGCGAGATCGGCGCCGGCATCCAGCTCGGCCCCAATGCGTTTCATGCCTTCGATACGCTGGGCATCGGCGAAGCCGCGCGCGCGATGGCGGTTTATATCGACAAGCTCAGGCTGATGGATGCGCTGAGCGCCGAGGAGATCACGCACATCGACCTGGGCGACGCCTTCCGCGCGCGCTTTCGTAACCCTTACGCCGTCGTGCATCGCGGCGATCTCCATGGCGTGTTCTTGAAAGCCTGCCGCGATCATCCCTTAATCGACCTGCGCACCAGCGGCGAGGTTACAAGCTACGACCAGGACGGATCGTCGGTCACAGCGTGTCTGGCGTCGGGTGACAAAATCAACGGCGCGCTGCTGATCGGCGCCGACGGCCTGTGGTCCAACATCCGCAGGCAGGTGATCGGCGACGGGGCGCCACGTGTGTCAGGTCACACCACGTATCGCTCGGTGATTCCGACCGAGCAGATGCCGGAAGATCTGCGCTGGAACGCGGCGACGCTGTGGGCCGGGCCGAAGTGCCATATCGTCCACTACCCGCTGTCGGGCTGGAAGGTGTTCAACCTCGTCGTCACCTACCACAACGACGCGCCGGAGCCGGTCGCGGGCAAGCCGGTGTCCGAAGACGAGGTGATGCAGGGGTTCACGCATGTGCATCCGCGCGCGCAAAACATCATCCGCCACGGCAAGGACTGGCGGCTATGGGTGCTGTGCGACCGCGACCCGAACGAAAACTGGATCAACGGACGGGTGGCGCTGCTCGGCGATGCCGCGCATCCGATGATGCAATATTTCGCGCAAGGCGCCTGCATGGCGATGGAGGACGCGGTGTGTCTGTCGCAGATGCTGGCAGATCATCCCGACGATCTCGCCGCTGCGCTGGAGACCTATCGCGCGCAGCGCTTTGCGCGCACCGCGCGGGTGCAGTTGCAGTCACGCCTGATCGGCGAGCACATCTATCATCCCGCCGGCCTGCATGCCGAGCTTCGCAACGCCATCATGAACGCGAAGTCGTCGGAGGATTACTACGGCCATCTGGCGTGGCTCTATGGCGGCACGGGGCTGATGAGCGGCGCGACTGTTTGATCGTCGGACCGGCTTTAGAAGGTGATCGAAAAAATCTTCTCCGTCATTCCGGGCCGCGCGTTCTTAACGCGGGCCGGAATCCATAACCCCTGTCGATGTTGTTAACTCGCGTATCTGACCTCAGTGCTAAACCGCACTACAGGGAGTATGGATACCGGGTTCGCTCGTTCAGCGCAAAATTGCAAAGCAATTTTGTCGCGAACTCGCGCCCCGGAATGACGACGGAAAATTTCCCCTCAATACCGATACGGCTCGATGTCCAGCAGCGGGAACGAACTCAGCACGTGCGGCAGGTTGGTTGCCGCCGCCGCATGCAGATACGATTTTTCGAGCTGACTGAATGACGTCACGCCAAGCAACCCGAGGCAGCGGATCGTCTCGTCTTCCAGAAGCTCCAGCAGGCGGACGATGCCCTCCTCGCCTTTAGCGGCGAGCGCCCAGCACTGCATACGGCCAATGCCGACGAGATCGGCACCGGACGCGATCGCCTTGACGATATCGGTGCCGCGGCAAATGCTGCCGTCGACCATGATCTTCGCGCGGCCTTTCACCGCGCTGACGATCTCCGGCAGCACATGCATCGAACCGCGGCCATGATCAAGCTGCCGTCCGCCGTGGTTCGAGACATAGATCCACTCGACGCCGTGATCGCAGGCCATCACGGCGTCCTCAGCGGTCGCGATCCCCTTGATGACAAGCGGAATCTTGTACTTGTCCTTGATGAGCTTGACCGTGCGCCAGCTCAGCCCCATCTGGAATTCACCGCCGGAGGCGCGGATACGGCTGGCACGAACGTAGCGTTTGGCGAGATCGCGCTCGCGGCGACTGTAATGCGCGGTATCGACCGTGAGGCAAAACGCGGTGTAGCCGTTATCGATCGCGCGCTTGACCTGATCCTCGACATAAGCGTCGTCGCCGCGCACATACAGCTGGAAGATGCGCAACGCATCCGGCGCGGCCTTGGCAAGTCCCTCGAGGCCGGGCTGCGACACCGAACTGAGCATGTGCGCCGCGCCGAACAGGCCTGCGCCGCTGCCGACCGCGCCGCCGCCGCCCGGATCGAACATCTCGAGCGCGCCGACCGGCGCCATCATGACCGGCAGCCGCAGACGGCGGCCGAACACTTCCACTGAGGTATCGACCTTGTGAACGTCGCGCAGCACGCGCGGCCGGAACACGATTTCGTCGAGCGCCATGCGGTTGCGACGCATGGTGGTTTCGGATTCCGAGGCCCCGGCGATGTAATCCCAGGCATTCTGGTTAAGATTGGCGCGCGCCCTGCGGATCAATTCATGCAGGTTCTGGAATTCTTCATCCGTGGTGCCGAGTTCGGCAGTCTTTTCCGGCCGAACGCGTCTCGCCTCAGTCATGATGGTTCTCTCCCTGGCTGCAAATTGTGGCTTTGCAGGTCATGCGCCACGACGATCTACGCCTCCTCTCATGGACAATGCAACACGTGGTGCGGCCCGCATAGCGGCCTTGCGAATTGGGATGCACGGCTCATAGGGATTGTGCATCCGTCGCGCTCTATGGCGGCCGGACGTGCTGTGATATTCAAGGCGCATGAAAGCGGCGCAGGCCAAACAGATCACGATCGAAATCGGGAACGCCAACACCATCTCGGGCCTGTTGATCCGGCCGCCGCGCGCACGTGCGTGCTTTGTGGTTGCTCATGGCGCAGGCGCCGGGATGACGCATCCCTTTATGGAGACCGTCGCCGCTGGTCTCGCCGAACGCGAGATCGCAACCATGCGCTATCAATTTCCCTACATGGAGAAAGGGAGCAAACGGCCGGATTCTCCGGCCATCGCCCATGCCGCCGTTCGTGCCGCAGTCGCCGAAGCCGGACGGCGCTGTCCTGAAATGCCGCTGATCGCGGGCGGCAAATCTTTCGGTGCCCGTATGACCTCGCAGGCGCAGGCGATTGCACCGTTAACGGGCGTTCACGGACTCGCGTTTCTGGGTTTTCCGCTGCATCCGGCAGGAAAACCCTCAACCGACCGCGCTGCGCATCTCACCGACGTCGGGATTTCGATGCTGTTCCTGCAAGGCACCCGCGATACGCTCGCTGAACTGAAATTGCTCGAACCTGTCGTCAAAAGTCTCGGACGGAAGGCGACGCTGCATGTGGTTGAAGGAGGCGATCATTCCTTCCATGTGCTCGCGCGCTCCGGCCGCAAGGATGCAGATGCGATGGTCGAGATTTGCGATGCGGTAGCGGCGTGGCTCGACAAGATCGCGGTCAGATAGGACGCGCGAACAGTCACGCGATTTGCGAACGCCGACTCTCGATCAAGTTCTTGGCAAGCTCCGCGATGCGCTGCGCCTCCAGTCCGACCGCCCGTAACTGTCCCGTCGCCGAAGCAATCTGGCCGCAGAAATACAGACCCGGCTCGGCAG
>JBEPUM010000092.1:0-13590 GCA_041691515.1 Pseudomonadota bacterium
GCGCTCAAAGATGCGCTGCGACCTCGACCGCGGATGGCATTGATGGCGCGGCGCCCAGTCGTTGCACGCAGATCGATGCCGCGACGTTGGCGTAATGCAACGCGTCGCGAATGGAGTCCAGTTGCGCTAGCTGTGCCGCAACTGCGCCGACAAAACAATCGCCCGCGCCCGTAGTGTCGACAGCTTCCACCTGCCGTCCAGGCTCGATATGCGGTTCGCTGCCGATCAGGGCCATGAACCCACGCGGCCCTAATGTCACGCAGATGATTTGACGGGAGTCGGATTGCAGCGATTGAGCGGCGGCGATGATCGTTGCGGGATCGTCGGCAGGACCGATGTTAGTCCCCGCGAGAAAGCCGAGTTCGGTTTCGTTGAGGATCAGGATGTCTGCGAGATCCAGGAGTTCGCGATCGCAGGGCAGCGCCGGCGCGGGGTTGAGGATCGTCGTCGCCTTGACCGTACGCGCGCGCTCAAAAAATGCCTTGACGGTAGGCAGAGGAATCTCGAACTGGCTGACGGCGATATCGCCGGTCTTAAGTGGCGGCGCAGCGATGTCGTCCGCGTTCACTAAAGCGTTCGCGCCGGGAACGACGACGATGGTGTTGTCGCCTCCAGCCACGGTGATGAGCGCCGTTCCGGTACCGAGGTCTCGCGTATCGCGCAAAAATGCAAGTTCAATTCCGGTCGTGGCGAGGAACGACCTGAGATCGCGGCCGAAGGCATCCTGGCCGACGCAGCCGATCAATGTTGCCGCCGCGCCCAGTCGCGCTGCGGCGATGGCCTGATTGGCACCCTTGCCGCCGGGAAGAAACAACACCGCGTTGCCGGCAATCGTCTCACCGATTTTCGGATGCCGGGGCGCTGTCGCCACAACGTCCATGTTGATGCTTCCGGCAACGATAACGCGGTTCATGCTGATGTCCCGGCGCGATCAGGTCGCGGTTTCGAGTTCTCGCCGCACGCTGGCGATATCAGCCAGCGTCGGAAGGCCTGCTTCGTTGCCCAGCCGCTGAATCTTGTAGGTCGATGCGGCGCGCGCGAAACGGAAATGATCGTGCCAGCTCAAACCGGGATCGCTGAGGTAGGAATAGACGTAGGCGCCATGAAAAACGTCGCCCGCGCCGTTGGTATCCAGCACGCGGTCGCGTGCAATGCCGAGTGAGGGCAGGGCGTGAACGGCGCCGGTCTCGTCGTACCAGAGCAGGCCGCGCTCGCCCATGGTGACGCCGCCGACGCGGCAGCCGCGGCTTTTGAGATAATCGAGCATCGCTGTGGGCTGCATGTCCATCTGTTCGCACAGCCGTTCCGCAACGATGGCCACGTCGATGAATTCGAGCAACTCGTGCGTGTTGGCGCGCAGGCCGCCGCCATCGAGCGAAGTGAGGATGCCAGCCTCGCGGCACAGCTTGGCATAGTGAATGGCCGCGTCGGGTTGATGGCCGTCGATATGCAGCGCACGGCAGCCGCCGAGATTGAGGATCGGAAACGGATGAATGTGCTCGTCGTCGCGGCAGCGCACGATTGCCCGCTTGCCGTCCTTCGGCATGATGAAGGACAGCGACGACGTCTGCACTTTTCGCGGATGAACGGAAATGCCGTACTTCGCGGTCATGTCCTGAAACATCCGTCCGAGCCAGTCGTTCGCAACGGTCGCCAGCAAATCGGGCACGATGCCAAGCTTGGCGCAGCAAAATGCAGCGGTCACGGCGTTGCCGCCGAACGAGACTGCGTAGGCCGAGGCGACATGCTTCTCGTCACCGGTCGGCATGTGATCGGTGATGAAGGTGACGTCGATGTAGGTTTGTCCGATAAACAGTGCTTCCATTGAACGATCCGTGGCGCTTATCGATCATCTCATGATCGGTGCGGAATGAGAGTGCTTTGACGTTGACACCGTTGTGCGGCTTACGCTCTAACGGTGGATATCACGATTAGCGTTGTCTGGCTGCATGGCTTCCATGGAAATAAGCGCAGCAACGGGCCGGATCTGCAGCCGCTGAGAGATGTTTCGGGCAAGGATGGTCTAATCGCGCTGATGGGCTTTGGGTTCCTGAATTCTGTTGCCACTGGGAGGGAACGATGACGGTTTATTCCGGTCCGGTCTTCGATATGGCGGTCCAGCAATTCGGGGTGATCGCCAATCACCTGTCGATCCCGATGGACGAGCGCGACCGCATCCTGATGCCGAAGCGGGCCATCACGATTTCCTGCCCGATCCATCGCGACGACGGATCGATCGCGGTTTATGAAGGCTACCGCGTCCAGCATCATCTCACGCTGGGCCCGACCAAGGGTGGAACGCGCTTCGCACCGAGTGTCGACATCGGCGAGGTGGCGGCGCTCGCCATCTGGATGAGTTGGAAATGCGCGCTGGCCGGATTGCCCTACGGCGGGGCCAAGGGTGGCATCAGGGTCGATCCCGCTTCCATTTCAAAGCGCGAACTGGAAGCCCTGTCGCGCCGCTACATGCAGGAGATGATTCCGTTCGTCGGCCCGCACACCGACGTGATGGCACCGGACATGGGCACCAACGAGCAGGTGATGGCCTGGTTCATGGATACGTATTCGATGTATCAGGGCCGCACCGTCACCGAAATTGTCACCGGCAAACCGGTAAGTTCGGGCGGCACACTCGGGCGGCGCGAAGCGACGGGGCGCGGCGTTGCCTACCTCGCCCGCCGCGTGATGAAGGACCTCGATATCGCGTTCGACCGCGCGACGGCGGTCGTTCAGGGTTTTGGCAACGTCGGTTCCTATGCCGCGCTTGAGCTTCATACCTACGGCGTCAAGGTCATCGCGGTGAGCGATCATACCGGGGCGCTCTATGACAAGAAGGGGCTGGATATTCCGGCGCTGATGCGCCACGCCGCCGAGCACGGCAGCATCGCCGGATATTCCAACCAACTTCACACCGACCCCGCAGCAATCCTGATGCTGCCCTGCGATGTCCTGGTCCCGGCGGCGATGGAGCGCGTGATCGATGCGCATGTTGCCGAAAACCTGAAATGCCGCGTACTCGCTGAAGGCGCCAATGGGCCGACGACACCGGAGGCCGATCTGGTCCTCGAGAAGCGCCAGAACGAGATTTTCCTGATCCCCGATATCCTGTGCAATTCCGGCGGTGTCATCGTCAGTTACTTCGAATGGGTGCAGGATTTGCAGCAGTTGTTCTGGGAAGAAGAGGAAGTCACGCGCCGCGAATACCATATTCTGGATCGTGCCTTCGATCAGATGGTTGGCCGCGCAAAGAAGGACAATATCCCGCATCGCACCGCGGCTATGGCGCTCGGCGTTGAAAAGGTGCGGGCTGCGAAGACAACGCGAGGGCTTTTTCCGTGATCATCGGACTCGATCACGTCGTCCTCGTGTTGCGCGACATCGAAGCCGGGATCGCGGCTTATAGGTCGCTGTTTGCGCGCGCGCCATCATGGCGGGCTGAGGCCGATGGCGTCGAAACGGTGCTTTTCACGTTGGATAATACAACGCTGGAATTGGTGTCGCCCAAGGCCAATACAGTATCGGCTGACACCGAGTCGGCGGATCGTATCCGCGCGGTCATCGACGCGCAGGGCGAAGGGCTGGCGAGTATCTGTTTTCGGACCAACGATATTGCGCGGATGCATCGCAGGCTCGACCGGCTTGCGCTTAAACCAACACCGGTCGGCGAGGCCGAGAGCCGCGATACCACTTCGGGCGCGACGTTGCAGTGGAAGCGGACCCGCACCGAGACCGGCACGACGCGCGGCGTCCGGCTGTTCTTTCTCGAACGCGCCAACGAACGGCCGGTGTCGCCCATGTCAGCCTCCGCGCCGATCACCGCGATGGATCATGTCGTGGTCTCGACCGGCGATCCCGAAGGCGCGGCGGCACTGTATGGCGCGCGCCTCGGCCTCGACATGGCGCTGGATCGCTCCCACCCCGACTGGGGCCGTCTGATGTTTTTCCGCTGCGGCGATCTCATTGTCGAAGTCGCGCATCATCCCGGCAGCGGCATCGACGCGGCGCGCGACCGGCTCCGGGGCGTGTGCTGGCGCATGGAGAATGCGGATGCGACGCGTGAGCGGCTGGTGTCCGCCGGCATCGATGTGTCCGATATCCGCACCGGGCGAAAGCCCGGTACGCGTGTGATGACCGTGCGCGGCGGCACCTGCGGAATTCCGACACTGCTGGTGGAGCGCACGCCGCGTCCTGACTAGGACGCCGTGAAGGGCGCAACATCCACGCCAACGGCATCGCTGACGTTGGCGATGCCATCGCGCTCCAGCAATTTCGCTAGCCCGGTGGTGATCGCGCGGACCACGCCCGGTCCGCGATAGATCAGCGCCGTGAAGAGTTGCACCAGCGACGCGCCGGACCGGATTTTGGCATAGACATCCTCGGCCGTGGAGACGCCGCCAGCCCCGATTAAAACATGCCGCTTGCGGTCCATGCGACGGTAGGTTTCACGGATGCAAATATCGGCAAGTGCGGCGGCTGGTGGACCCGACACAGCACCAGGCATCCCGCGCCAGATCGACCCGGGTGTGCGCATGCCCTCCGGCTTCACAGGCGGAAGATTGAACATGAAGCCGGATATGAACGCGCGTCCGCTGGAGGCAGCCAGCACGCGCTCGATCGCAGCGACGCCGCCGAGCGGCGAGATCTTCAGGAATACCGGCAGGTGCAGTTCGATATCCTCGAATGCATCAAGGCAGGCATCGAGATGCGCGCGGTCGGCGAAGAAGTCGCGTCCATCGACGGTGTTCGGACAGGATAGATTCAGCATGAGATAGTCGGCGCAGGGCGCGAGCAGCCGAGAGGCGGCCACGTATTCGCCGATGATCCCATCCGCGGCGAGCGGAGCCGCGCCGGGCCCGCGGTTTGTCACGACGATATTGATGCCAAGGGGAACCGGCACATGCGTTCGTGCCAGTCGCGTCGCGATGGCGCTGGCTCCGTCGTTGGGCAAGCCGTAATGCACGACGATAGCCTCGTCCTGCGGCAGCCGCCACAGCCGGGGTTTTGGATTTCCGGCGGATGGATCGATCGAAACCGAACCGATCTCCACGGACCCGAACCCGAGTGCGGCCAGCGCCGCGATCGCCGTCCCGCTTTTGTCAAAGCCGGCGGCGAGGCCGATCGGTGTCGGAAACTGCAATCCGGTAATGCGCGTCTCCAGTCGGGGCCGGTCGATATGGGTTATCGCTCGCATCGCGTCCGCGGCCCAGCCGAGCCTGGCACCTAGTCCGATCGCACCGCGATGAGCCGTTTCCGGGTTGAGACGGAACAGAAGCGGTCGCACACTGGTAGAGTACAACGACATCACTTGATACCGGGTGTTCCTTGGCTTCGCAGGCATGCTGCCAAGTGTGCCGCGAATGTCAATTTCGTTGCGCACCTTTCCGGCAGCAAGGGCCGCGTGTGCTGGCACCTGCGGAATCCCGACGCTGCCGGTGGAGCGCACGCCGCGTTCTGGATAAGCGGCCGCGAGGCTATCGATGCATCACGCCGGAAAATCCCTGCCAGAGCAGAACCACTGAAATCAGCAGAAGCAAAGCGTAGGCGATCCGGTAGAACAACTCGGTCGGGGTGCGGCGAACCAGCCAGATGCCGGCCATGTTAGCTGCGATGGCGACCGGAAGCAGCGCAACCGGTGTCAGAAAATTGGCGGAGTTGAATTGCCCCAGCATGAAATACGGCACGATCTTCATGGCATTGACGACGGCGAAGAACATCGTCGTCGTGCCGACCAGCACAAGTTTTGGCAACCGCTGCGGCAGAACATAAACCTGGAATGGAGGACCGCCGCCTTGTGTCATAAAGGACGTGAACCCGGATACGCCGCCCCAGAACATCCCGCTGGTGATTCCCATGGTTTTCGAGGTCGTATCGGCAGACCCTAGCCAAACATTGGCAACGAAGGCGACGCCGATCACGCCAACCATCAGGCGAACGGCGTCGTCGGAAATGAAGGACGCGACCAGCCAGCCCAACCCCATGCCAGCCAACGCGCCCGGAAGCATGATCTTGAGATTTCGCGCATCCCAGTCGCGGCGATAGACATAAATCGAGATCATGTCCTGGCTGATCAGGACCGGCAGGAGCAACGCCGCGGCTTCGAGTGGCGGCAGATACAGCGCGAGCAATGGCGTCGCCGCCGTGCCGACGCCGGAAAAGCCGCCCTTGGACAGGCCAAGAATAATCACCGCGGGAATCGCGGCGCAGTAAAAATAGGGATCGGCGATGATGACAGGCACAGTGGCAATCCGGCGCGGGGCAGCAGTCATAACGAGATCGTCCGCAAAAGGCGATGTGGGTGCCGGGCTTTGCCACAGCCTGACGGTTTATTCTCAAATGGCCAACCGCGTGCTACAGCGGCAGCGGCGCCGCATTTGCGAAGCGCTCATCCGTCTAGCGATCCAGCGGCAGGTCCACCGATTTGGCTAAGGCAAAACGAACCTTGAAGTGGCAGCGCGACCCGGAGGGGATGCGGCTGCGCATCCTTCAGGCGGCGAAACAGGAATTTGCGGCGCACGGCATTGCCGGGGCGCGGGTCGACCGCATCGCGGCCGAGGCGGGCGCCAACAAGCGCATGCTCTACTATCACGTCGGCAACAAGGAAGACCTGTATCTCGCCGTGCTGGAGGGCGCTTACGAGAAGATCAGGGCCGAGGAGCGCACGCTCGATCTGGAGCATCTCGATCCGCCCGAAGCGATCGAACGGCTGATCGAATTCACCTGGAATTATTTTATCCGGAACCCGGAATTTCTGGCGCTGCTCAACACAGAAAACCTGGCCCGCGCGCGCCATCTCAAGCGCTCGACCAAGGTCAAGTCGATGCACTCGCCGTTCGTCGAGATGATCCGGACCGTGGTGAGGCGTGGGGTCGAGAGCGGAGACTTTCGGGTCGCCATGGACCCGGTGCAACTTTACATTTCGATTGCATCGCTCGGCTTTTTCTATCTGTCGAACAGCGCGACGCTCAGCGTGATCTTCGGCCGCGACCTTCTCAAAAAACCTGCGAAGGACGAACGCCTTGCGCACATGGTCGCACTCGTGCTCGCAGCACTGACCGGCAAATCCACGGCATCATTCGGGAAAGCGCCGAAACCGTTGCGTTCTCCGGCACATCCGGTCGCCTGAACGGCGCTGAAAACATTGGTCTTTCGTCGGTTTGACATTCGGGAAATGACGGATAGTATTTATCCAACGAGTTAATTGTTTTCACGAAGCAGAACACGATCCAGGGAGTGAGGCGCGTGGCAGAGGTTCGAGGTCCGGCGGGCGTGTCAAAGCTGCTGAACGCAACGTGGATCAGGCCATTTCTGTTTCTGATTTTTATCGTCGTCGCCTGGGATCTGACCATCCGAATCTTCCACATTCCCCAGTATCAAATTCCGGCGCCCGCCGATGTCGTCGCGGTGCTGTGGAACGACTGGCCTGAATTGCTCGGGCAAGCGTGGCCGACCACTTATGCCACGGTATGGGGCTTCTTGCTGTCGGCACTGTTCGGGATTCCCGTGGCAATGCTGATCGCGGGATCGAAAACGGTGGAAAGTTACATCTACCCGCTGCTGGTATTCTCTCAATCGATTCCTAAAATCGCGATTGCGCCGCTGTTCGTGGTCTGGTTCGGCTTCGGTATTATCCCCAAGGTAATTTCGGCGTTCCTGCTCGGATTCTTTCCGGTGGTGGTCTCGGCGGTGCAGGGCTTCAAGTCGGTCGATCCGGATATGGTCGATCTTGCGCGCGCCATGAAGGGCAGCCGCTTTCAGGTGTTCTGCGCGGTCAACCTGCCGCACGCGATGCCCGCGATCTTTTCCGGCCTGAAGGTGTCCGTGACATTGGCGGTAGTCGGCGCTGTGGTCGGCGAATTCGTCGGCTCGAATTCCGGCATCGGCTACGTAATGCAGCGGTCGATCGGGACGTTCGATCTGCCGACGATGTTCGCAGCACTTGTGATCCTCGCGCTGCTTGGCGTTATCCTGTTCTGGGTTGTCGACCGGATCGAACGTCTGGTGATCCCTTGGCACGCCAGCCAGCGCGACGATCTCATTATCGCGGCCTGAATTGCAGTTTTCAAAGTGGCCTCAAAACGGCTGCGACAACGAATAACCCGGGAGGAACACATGTTGCGATTGATGACGGCGTTTTCTGCGGTGCTTGCTTGGGCCATGCTCGCGGTCTCAGCTCCGGCGTCGGCTGCCGACAAGGTGGTGCTGATGCTCAACTGGTACGTCTATGGCGAGCATGCGCCGTTTTATTACGGCAAGGCTAAAGGCATCTATGCGGCCGAAGGAATCGATCTCGAGATTCAGGAAGGTCGTGGCTCGGCTGCGACCACGCAGGCCGTCGCGGCAAAGACCGCCGACTTCGGCTATGTCGACGTGCCGACCATGATGCGCGCCGCGATCAAGGGTGCACCTGTGATTGCGACCGGCGTGCTGCTGCAGACCAGCCCGATGTCGGCGATGAGCCTCGCCGAGAAGAACATCCGCAAGCCCGAAGACATCAAGGGCAAGACCGTTGCGATTACGCCGGCGGACTCCATGACGCAGATCTGGCCGCTATTCCTCAAGAAGACCGGCTTGAAGGAATCCGATTTCAAGACGGTCGCCGGCGACGGCCAGACCAAGTTGAACGCGGTCATCAACGGACAGGCGGACCTGTTGCTGGGCTACGTCATGGACCAATCGATGAAGATCAAAGACGCGACCGGCAAGGACGTGTATCCGATCAAGTTCGCCGACTACGGCATCAACATGGTCAGTTCAGGCATCATCGCCAACACCGACTATGTGAAGTCGCACGCCGATCTCGTGAAGCGCTTCATGTCGGCGACCACCAAAGCGGTCGAGGCGGCCGAGAAGGACCCGAAGGCGGCGGCGCAATCGATCCTCGATGCGAACCCGAAGGGCGGCAAGATCGATACGCTAACGCAGGGCTTTGAACTGACGATCCCGCTGTATCGAACGCCGGAAACCAAGGACAAGCGGCCGTTCCAGGTCACCGATCAGAACATGACCGACAGCGTCAACCTCATGGTCGAGTACGGCGGCCTGGAAGCCAAGGCCAAGGATAACCCGAAGGCCTTCTACACCAACGATTACCTGCCGAAGTAACCGGACCGGACATGAGCGCAGCAGCAAGGACATCGGCCGGTCAGGCGGGCGCACATCTTCGCGTCGTTGCTGACGACGCGTCCAACGGCACGTCGGGGATCAACATTTCCGGCGTGTCAAAGACCTACCGCACGCGCGACGGCGATGTGCCGTCGCTCAAGCCGCTGGATTTCCACATCAACGACGGCGAGTTCTTTGTCGTGGTGGGGCCGTCCGGCTGCGGCAAGTCCACGCTGCTGAAAATGATCTCGGGGCTGTTGCCGCCGTCGAGCGGGGAAATCCTTGTCGACGGCACAAAAGTGACGGAACCGCATGGCAACGTCGGTATCGTGTTTCAGAACGCGCTGTTGTTGCCGTGGCGTACCGTGATCGCCAACGTGATGCTGCCGATCGACATGAAGCGGTTGCCGCGGCAGGAGTACCGCCAGCGCGCGATGGCGCTGCTGAAGTTGGTCGGCCTCGAAGGCTTTGAAAAGAAGCTGCCGTGGCAGCTCTCCGGCGGCATGCAGCAGCGTGCCTCGATCTGCCGCGCGCTGGTGCATGATCCCCGGATCATGCTGATGGACGAGCCGTTCGGTGCCCTCGATGCAATGACGCGCGAGCGGATGAACGTGGAGTTGCAGCGCATTCAGCGTGAGACTGGCAAGACAATTTTGCTGATCACGCATTCCATTCCCGAAGCGGTGTTCCTAGCCGACCGTGTACTGGTCATGACCGAGCGTCCCGGTTCGATCGCCGCGATTTACGATGTCCCGCTGGGACGGGAGCGCTCGCTCGACGTGATGGCCGATCCGGTTTTCACGCAACTGGTGCAGCGGATTCGCAAACACTTTTTTACCCAAAGCGCGCTGGATTGAGGGACATGGCCGTGGCGCCACGTATCGCCGTGCGGGAGATCGCGTTGTTCGAGCGACCGATCCGTTTTGCGCGGCCATTTAGATTCGGCGCGGTGACGATCACCGAAGCCGTGCAGGTGTTCGTGCGCGCTGAGATCGAGCTCGAGGGCGGCAAGTCGTCGGTCGGCGCCAGTGCCGAAATGCTGGCGCCAAAGTGGTTCGACAAGCGCGCGCATCTGTCGGCTGAAGAAACCGCCGCCGAACTCAGGCGGTCGCTCGCCATCGCGCGCGATCTCTATTTGTCGCGGCAGGGGTTTGAGACTGCATTCGGCCTGCATGCTGCGCGCATCGGTGCGCAGGTTACGGCCTGCGCGGACGAGGATATTCCACCGCTCGCCGCCGCGTTCGGTCCGGCGGAGATCGACAAGGCCGTGCTGGACGCGGTGTTGCGAGCGACAGGGGTGGATTTCTTTAGCGGGATGTCCGGCAACATCGCGGGCCTGGATGCGCGGTTGACGCCGGATCTAACTGATGACGATGTCGCGGCGTTCCTGCGCAGCCGCCATCGGCTGGAGCGAGTCGCAGTGCGCCACACCATCGGGCTCGATGACGTGATCGAAGGCGCCGGCGGCGTCGCCGATCCGCACGAGACCAGCGGCGCGCGTTATTTCAAGCTGAAACTCGGCGGCGATCCCGAAGCGGACACGGTGCGTCTGATCCGGATCGGCGGGGAACTGTCGACGCTGCCTTATGCCTTCAAGGTCACGCTGGACGCCAACGAACAATATGCCGATCCGGCGACGCTCGGCACTCTGATAGATCGGCTGGATCGCGACAGCGATCTGGCGCCGATCGCAGAGCGGTTGCTTTACATCGAACAGCCAATGCCGCGCGATATCACGCGGCAATCTCCGCTCGGCGCGCTGGCTCGCCGTGATTTCATCATCGATGAAGCCGATGATTCCTATGACGCGTTTTCGCAGGCGCGCGCGCTTGGTTATCGCGGCATCTCCTCGAAGTCGTGCAAGGGCATTTACAAGTCGATCCTCAACGCCACGCGCGCGGCAAAATGGAGCCGGGAAGGCGAGAGCTATTTCGTCTCCGGTGAGGATCTGACCTGTCAGGCGGGGCTCGCGGTTCAGCAGGATCTTGCGCTCGGAGCGTTCATCGGCGTGACCCATGCCGAGCGCAACGGCCATCACTATGTCGACGGGTTCAACGGTGCGCCGCCGAATGAGGCGCAAGCATTCCTCGCCGCGCACCCCGATCTTTATGCGGACAACGGTGGCGCCGTTCGTCTTGCCATTCACGACGGCGACCTCCTGACGGGATCGCTGGTTACGGCCGGATTCGCGTCCGGCGTTCATCCGGACTGGGCGGCGTTGCAACCGCTCGACGTCCCCACAAAAAAATTGCGTAGGGAGCAAGTAGTATGACGACGCAGCGTCTCGGCATCATCATGAACGGCATCACCGGACGGATGGGGCTTAATCAGCATTTGATCCGCTCCATCATCGCGATCCGCGATTCCGGCGGCGTGGTGCTGGCGAACGGCGATCGCATGATGCCCGATCCGATTCTCGTCGGCCGCGATGCCGACAAGGTCGAGCGTCTGGCCAAGCAGTTCAACGTACAGCGCTGGACCACCGATCTCGACAAGGCGCTGACCGACAAGAACGATACCATCTTCTTCGACGCGGCGACGACACAGGCGCGGCCAACCTTGCTGACCAAGGCGATCAACGCCGGCAAGCACGTCTATTGCGAAAAGCCGATCGCGACAGGTCTTGATGAAGCGGTAAAGGTGCTCAAGCTCGCCAACGCCAAAGGCGTGAAGCACGGCACGGTGCAGGACAAGCTGTTTCTGCCGGGGCTGAAGAAGCTGGCGTTCTTGCGCGACTCCGGTTTCTTCGGACGGATGCTGTCGGTGCGCGGCGAGTTCGGCTACTGGGTATTCGAGGGCGACTGGCAGGAAGCGCAGCGTCCCTCGTGGAATTACCGCAGCGAGGACGGCGGCGGCATCATTCTCGATATGGTCTGCCACTGGCGCTACGTGCTGGACAACCTGTTCGGCGCCGTCGAAAGCGTAAGCTGCCTCGGTACGACGGATATTCCGGAGCGCTGGGATGAGCGAAACAAGAAGTACAAGGCGACCGCGGACGATTCCGCCTATGCGACTTTCCGCCTGAAGGGCGGTGTCATCGCGCACATCAATATGTCCTGGGTGACGCGGGTCTATCGCGACGATCTCGTGACGTTCCAGGTCGACGGCACCCACGGCTCGGCCGTGGCAGGACTGACCGATTGCGTCATTCAGGCGCGTCAGGCGACGCCGCGGCCGGTCTGGAATCCGGACGAAAAGCGGATGCACGATTTCTACGCGGACTGGCAGAAGGTTCCGGAGAACACGGTCTACGACAACGGTTTCAAGGAACAGTGGGAGATGTTCATTCGCCACGTCTGCGAGAATGCGCCCTACAAGTATACGCTGCTGGAAGGCGCCAAGGGCGTGCAGCTCGCGGAATGCGCGCTGCAAAGCTGGAAGGAACGGCGCTGGATCGACGTCGCGCCGATCGCGGTGTGAGGATCTCATCATGAACAAGCAGGGTTCGCCGGTCTCGTCGCTATCGCTGACATTGCCGTGCGCCGACCGTTCGCTCGAGACGTATCGTCTCGCGGCCTCGCGGGTGTTTCCGGCAAAACTCGAGGGAACGCTGAACCGCGTTGCGTTTTCGGCGGCGCATGTGGTCGCGGACCCCTTGGCGGATAGCGATCCATGGCTCACCGCTGCGATCGATTGGGACAGAACCATCGCGTTTCGCGAATATGTCTGGGGCCTCGGTCTCGGCGTTGCCGAAGCGATGGACACCGCGCAACGCGGCATGGGACTGGACTGGCCGACCTCGCTCGAACTGATCCAGCGTTCCGTGAACGCCGCGAACGCCAACGGCAATGCGCTGGTGTTTTCCGGGGCGGGCACCGATCACCTCGCGCCGGAAAACGCAAAGTCGCTTGATGATGTCATTCGCGCCTATGAAGAACAGATTGCGGCGGTCGAAAAGGCGGGCGGGCGCATCATCCTGATGGCCTCGCGCGCGCTGGCGAAGCTCGGGCGCAGCGCCGATGATTATGCAAAGGTCTATAACCGCGTGCTGTCGCAGGTCCGCGAGCCCGTCATCATCCATTGGCTGGGCGACATGTTCGATCCGGCGTTGGCGAATTACTGGGGAACACCGAGCCTCGATACCGCGATGGATACTGCCGTCGGAATCATCAATGCCAACGCCGCCAAGGTTGACGGCGTGAAGGTGTCGCTGCTCGACAAGCAGCGCGAGATCGACATGCGCCGGCGTCTCGACACAAACGTGAAGATGTATACCGGCGACGACTTCAACTACGCCGAACTGATCGCGGGCGACGCGCAGGGTTTTTCGCACGCGCTGCTCGGCATCTTCGATGCGATCGCGCCGGCGGCATCCTATGCGCTGTCGCGGCTGGCTGCCGGAGACGACGCGGGGTTTCACGATGTGCTGGGACCGACGGTGCCGCTGTCGCGTCATATCTTCAAGGCGCCGACGCGCTTCTACAAGACCGGCATCGTGTTCATGGCCTACCTCAACGGCCATCAGGATCATTTCACCATGGTGGGCGG
>JBEPUM010000093.1:0-13348 GCA_041691515.1 Pseudomonadota bacterium
AACCGGAGAAAGATCCGCGCGGCGGCTTGACGGCCGCAGGCCGCAGGAAATTCGCAGAGCGTGACGGCTCCCATCTCAAACCCGGGGTGACGAAACCTGCCTCCGGGATGACGCCATCCGAGATGCGCCGAAAAGGAAGCTGGGCGGTGCGGTTTTACGGCCGCAGCAAGTTGCCGCCGCTGGTCGATCGCGACGGACATCCAACGCGTCATGCGCTATCGGCTCATGCCTGGGGCGAGCCCGTTCCCAAGACGGTAGCAGCCGCGCGGCGCATCGCGGCAAAGGGCGAACGGCTGCTCGCGCGGTATCAGCGGTTGAAGAGCAGGCGCTAGGACCCTGTCGCGCAGCGGAAGCGCAGGCCATTTGCGACAATGAAGCGAACTTTCGAATCATCATACTAGCTGGGGAAGGTTCAATAAGGACGCCTGAGACACCTGACAAGACAGTGGAATCGTGTCAAACAGCGGCTCCGCGATCCCCGCCATCATCATTGAGCGTTCAGTTCCAGCCGATCATGCCTGCCATTTCATCGAACAAGCCGTATCGCATTGGCCGCTCCCGCACCGGGCTCGGCCTCTTCGCCACCAAGCCCATCAAGAAGGGCGCCAAGATCGTCCGGTATTTCGGGCCGCTGCTCGACTGCGACAAGAAAAAGGACGATGCGATCGAGAACAAGTATTTGTTCCAGATCACCAACCGCTGGACCATCGACGGCTCGGTGCGCAAGAACATCGCGCGCTATATCAACCACGCCTGCAAGCCGAATTCAGAATCCGACGTCAGCAAGAAGAAGCGCCGCGTCGATATCCGCGCGATCAAGAACATCGCGCCGGGCGATGAGATCAACTACGATTACGGGACCGATTATTTCAAGGAATACCTGAAGCCGATCGGCTGCAAATGCGACTCCTGCGAGAAGAAGCGCAAGAAGTTGCGCGCCGAGGCGCGCGAGGAGAAGAAGCGCACCAAGGTCCGCGCCGAGAAACGCGCCGCGAAAACCGCGCACAACGGCAAGAAGCTGAACGGACACAGCACGCTTGGCCGGGTTTCGAAAAAATCGGCCACGAAGCGGTCCGGAACCGCAAAGACCCGCAAGCCGGCGAAACGGGCCTAGCGAACGCTTTTGCGCCGCAACTCCCGCCACAGCCGCAGCGGGCAGACCAATGTTGCGCGCTGCTCTACAGCTTCGGCATAAGCGACCGCGAACGTGCAGGTGTTCACAAACACCGTCTCAGGCATGTTGAGCGATCCCGCCAGCGCGCGGGTGGCAAAATTCACGAGCCAGTTGGCGGCCATAACGATGCGCGGGCCGGTCGCGGCGCGGGTCAGAACGATTGCAAGCATCATCATGGAACATCTCCTGTCCCTGATGAAGATGATCGTAGCCGTGGCAGAGTTCGATTACCTCCGGGGTAATGGAAGCTGTGAAATCGGCATGGTAGCTTGCGGGCCATGAACAGACATTTGGCCCCGTCCCACACCGCCAGATCGACCCCCGTCCACATCGGCGATCACTTGCGCGAGTGGCGGCAGCGCCGTCACCTCAGCCAGCTCGATCTCGCCGGAGAGGCGGAGATTTCCGCGCGCCACCTCAGTTTCGTCGAGACCGGACGCGCGGCGCCGTCGCGCGACATGGTGCTGCGGCTGGCGGAGCGGCTCGACGTGCCCTTGCGCGAACGTAACGTGCTGCTGGTGGCGGCAGGTTTTGCGCCGGCATTCTCGCAGCGTTCGCTCGACGATCCCGCGCTGAAGGCGGCGCGCCGGGCGATCGATCTCGTTCTCAAGGCGCATGAGCCCAATCCGGCGTTGGCGGTGGACCGGCACTGGAATCTCGTCAGCGCAAACCGCATGGTTGCGCCGTTGCTGGAAGGTGTCCCGGAACGATTGCTGGGCCAGCCGCTCAATGTGCTGCGGCTCAGTTTTCATCCGGAGGGGCTTGCCGCGCGCACGGTCAATCTCGGCGAGTGGTGCGCGCACCTGCTGGAGCGGCTACATCGCCAGTGCGAGGTGACCGCCGATCCCGAGCTCATCAAGCTCTACAACGACCTCAAGGCTTATCCGATTCCGGCGCGATCCGGTCCGATATCGGCCGACAGCGTGGTCGTGCCGTTCAGGATGCGGCTGGGTGAGGATGTACTGAGTTTTATTTCGACCACGATGATTTTCGGCACGCCGGTAGATATCACGCTGTCCGAACTGGCGCTGGAAACCTTCTTTCCGGCCGACGATCTGACCGCGGAACGCATGCGAGCCATCGCGGCAAGTCTGGGGTGAGAGGCTTGCCGGGCCACGCCGCGAGGCCTATCTCTGGGGCATCCCGGAGGACCAGCCCAAAGGATCAGCCATGAGCGCACTGAAACCGCTTCAGATCGACATTGTCTCCGACGTCGTTTGCCCCTGGTGCTACATCGGCAAGCGCCGCATCGAGAATGCGCTGGCGCTGGCGCCCGACGTTCCGGTCGAGGTGCGCTGGCGGCCGTTCTTTCTCAATCCCTGGGTGCCGCGCGAGGGCATCAGCCGCGACGAATATCTCACGGCAAAGTTCGGATCGGTCGATGCGTACAAGGGCATCGCCGGACGCGTTGTTGCGGCTGCCGGCGAGGAGGGGTTGACCTATCGTCCTGAACTCGTGAAGCGCCAGCCCAACACCACCGACTGCCACCGTCTGATCCATTGGGCCGAACATTCACCCGGCGGCGATAAGTCGGCCGCGATGAAGCAACGGCTGATGGAATTGTATTTTAGGGACGGCGGCGATCTCACCGACGTCGATGTGCTGGTGCAGGCAGCGGCGGATGTCGGTCTCGACGCCGCCGACGTACGCAAGCGTCTCGCGACCGACGAGGACGTCGATCTGATCTCGGCGGAAGCCAAGGACGCTTCCGACAAGGGCATTTCGGGCGTGCCGACGTTTGTGTTCGCGCAGAAGTACGCCGTATCCGGCGCCCAGCCGGCCGAACAGCTCGCGCGCGCGATTCAGCAGATCTCGGCGGAGGTCAACGCGCAGGCGGCGGAGTAGGGCGCTTACGCTTTTTTCAGATAATAGTTGGCCCGCTTGCCGAGCGCGATACGGCGCAGGATTTTGCGCATCGCCATCGACGCGCGCAGCGGTTTGATCGCGGTGATCGCGGTGCGATAGACCGCAAGCTTCACCGCGTCGAATGCGGGCTGCGCACCCGGCGGCTTCTGCGGCCAGCCGAGGCCGCGCAGCATTGAATTGAAGAAGTGCAGGTCGTTGACACGGCGAACCTCGCGCGTCTTCCAGGTGATCGCCATCGAAATCGAATGCGATCCGGCGGTACGCACCCAGTGCGGCCACTGATACGGCACGTAGCAGCCGTCGCCGTCGAACATATGAAATTCGATGCCGCGCGGCGTCAGGCTTTCATCGTACTTCAGGTTCCGATGCTTGGTCATCGAATGCTCGATCTCAGCTTCCGAGGCGATGCTGCGGTCGCTGTTGTCGAAGATCGTGAAGAATTTCTCGCCGTGGATCTGAACGAAGAAGTTGTCCTCGCTATCGAGATGGAACGGCGTGGTCGAGTTCGGTGAAGAGACGAACAGGTAGCCTTCGAGCTGTTCGAAGCCGGCATCGCGCAGGCTGTTGAAGCCGCGGGCACGCGCCACCGACAGCAGCGTGTCCTCGATCAGGCGGCGATATTCCGGTGCATTTTCCACGCGCTTCAGCACCATCCAGGCGCCGGCTGTCTCGATGCTCTTGACGACTGCGACCGGATCGAGGTCGACCGAGGGAATGGCGTCGGGATCCTGGCTGATCGCCACCTTGCCGGAATTGTATTCGATCAGATCGCGCGGCAACTCGGCTGCCAGCTGCGCGATACGCGGCAGCGTCAGCAGCGGATGTCCCGCAAGCTTGTGACGGATCGCAAATGGCCGGAGCGGGAAGTCGCGTCGCAGCGCGTCGTTGGCCGCCGTGATGACGGGCGCCAGTTGGGAGGCGGCGTTCATGAGTGGTTCTCCTGACGTTTGCGGATGAAATGCACGGCGCGGCGCGCGGGTTCACGCATCAGCTGGCGTAGCGCGATCGCAGCCTTCATTAGGGGCACGACGGGATCGCGGCGGTGTAGCGGGATCAGCACGTCGCCGATCGCAAGCCGCCCGCGCCAGATTGGATCGATCATCGGATGACCGGGGCTCGCGGTGGAATCGACCAGCGCAATCGCCGGATCGGCGCAGAGGTGCCGCGTGAGATCGAGCGTCAATTGAACGCCAGGTGAGAATTTTGCGAAATTCTCGTCGACGCCGAGCTTGAAATAGAAGGCGCGATCCTGGTGCCGAAGCACGATGCCCGCTGCGACCGGCGTGTTGCCGGCCCGCAAGGTGACGATTTCGCACCGGCCTCGTTCGGCCAATGCGGTCGTTGCACGGCGAATGAAGACGGCGTCGCCTTCGTCTTGCGCCAAAGCGGTCCCGCGCCGGGCTTTCCAGCCGCTGGCTTCCAGTGCAAGGAAGATTTCGAGTGCTTCGGCCACATCGCCGGGAGCGGTCGCGACCTGAAACGAAACCTCGCCATGCTCCGCGAGACGATTGCGCTGGCGGCGCAGCTCCTTGAGCTTCTTTGCGCCGAGAGCATCGCGCAGCATGTCATCCGCATCGCGCGTTGCGTCGAGACAAGCGCGCGCATGGGCTTGCAGCGGTTGCGGTTCGATACCGTCGCGTTCGAGTGCCGCGGTGAAAGCCTTCATCGCCTCACCCTCGAGCGCAACGTTGCGCAGGATCAGCGCGTGCTTGCCGGTGGCGCGTGCCTGCCGCAGCAATGCCGACACGGCGATTTCCGCATTGTCGCGATCAAGCAGGGGTGTGCACAACGTTCCATAGGGATCGGCGCTCACCAGCACGGGCAGCGGAATTCGGTAGGCTCGCCAGGCGGAGATGACGGGCATCAGTCCGATGAGCGCGCCGGACTCGGCGGCCGGCATGTCGTCATACGCGGTCAGTACGGATGCGTCGGTGCGGCCGCGCGCCGACGCGTTTACTGCAAGCTCCCAGTCGGCGAGGTAATAGGCATTCGGTTCGATCGCCCGCTCGGCGAGCGTTCGCCACTGGTCGATGCCAAGCGACGCCAGCGCACCGGCCCCGCGGCCTGTGACGCTGTGAGACGGGCGCGCCACGATCTCGCTCATCGATGAGCGACGAACCGGAGCCCAATTGACAATATCGACCACGTCCCCAATCCCCATTTGCGATGGATTGCGAAGTTGCTGGGCGCATAGCGCCGCTTCTTCCGCCCCTCTTTGATGCCAGACACTAACTGAAACATTCGAAGATACCGTTGGTCTCGGCGTTCAATTTGCACGGCAACGTTAACCGCGCGTTCACCCTGAACCGGTTTCGGCCATGCAAAATAGCGCGGCTGATAGGTGCTAAACTTTTTGCTGAACGTTTCCGGGCATCTTGCCGGACATAAACACCGCCGAAACGGCTCGATTTCGGAATCCCGCAGTCCGGTTTAGGAAAGCGCCGCGATGAACGCTCGTGAACGTCTCAAGATGACCGACGACGACATAACGTCGCACTTCGTCAGATTCGGCTATCGCGTTTCGATCGATCAGATCGCCTTCGTCGGCGAGACGATCGAAGATTTCCGCGAAGCGCGAAGCAAAAAATGGTTCAGGGCAGGCTCGCTGCGCAAGAACGAGCCAGGTTTGCTGGTGATCGAGGATGCGCAGCCGCGTCAAGGACAGCGCACGCGCGATATTATCGTCATCAGTCTGGGGCCGAGCCGCGTCGTGATGGGCGTCGAGATCAAGCCGGGCGCACCGCCGCTGGCGCCGGGCGACGCGAGTTGCCGCTACGCGCAGACGATGGAGTGGGCCGCGCCCGAACTACCGAAGGCCGCTGTGAATACCGGCAAGAATACCGGCAAGGTTGCCAAGCGCGCCTGATCTTCGAAAATAATTTTGAACCGCCGGCCGTACGGTAGGTATGTAATCTCCCGTTAGACAGCTCCTCACTCTTTGGATCTAGCTTGGCCGTGCGGCGGAGCATGTCCGCTCGCCCAATGCCGGGAGAGATGCGTGAGGCAGTTTTTTCAAAGAAAGATCGCAGATTTGCTGATCGAGGCGTCCGGCGCGACGGCGATCGAATATGCGCTGATCGCCGCGGGCATTGCCGCGGTGATCATAACGGCGGTCAACGGCGTCGGCACCACTGTCAACGGCATGTTCACGTCGGTATCGTCGTCGCTGAAATAGCTCGCTTCGATCCAGTACTCGGGTTGGAATTTTGACGATCCCGATCAAGCTTACAGCGGCGTATAGGTTTCCGTTTCGCAGTTATCGTCCGCGCCGCTGCGCCGCCGGTCGATGATGACGTTGCTTTCGATCGTGGCGAGGTAAGTTTGCATCCCTAGCGGCCGGCCGGTCACCGACGTCAGGTCGGCTCTGACGCAGACAATCCAGCCCGGGCCGTTGGGCACACGCCGCAGCGCCGATATCCGAACATTGGCCGGATGAGATTCCGGCACAAACACGCTGTTCGGTTTGTCATGCATTAATTGCCGGATATCGGGTTGCGGGTCCAGCGGATGGGCCTCGCTCGATTTGGCGCGCATGAATTCGGGCAGGCTGGCGTGGCTGTCTGCCCCGCAACCCGCAAGACCGAGCGCCAGCCAGCTGACGCTTGCAATAAGGACGATCCCCCGCCGCATCCGGGCATTTTATTTCAGACCGAGTCGAAAAATAGAGGTCCGTCATCAAATATTTTTGGTTTGGTGCGGCCGCCACGGACGATTTTGCGCTATCGTGAAGAAGGACGCGAGCGTGCATGTTTCGAAATATGTCTGCCGGCGATGGATGCCAGCCGCAACGCGGCGAGGAGAGAGAGCGATGAGACCGGCGATGAAATGCATGGCACTCGTCCTCACGGGTCTCGCAGTTGCGGCAATGTCGGTGACTTCGGCCGACGCGCAAATGGGCGGGGGTGGTGGCCATCATCGCGGCGGCGGTGCCCAGAAGGATGCGCCGAAGGCTCCGAAGGTCGATGACAAAGCCTACAAGGCGGCGCTCGAAAGAATTCCCGACTCCAAGGAAAAATTCGATCCGTGGGGAAGCATTGGCGTGTCGTCGCAAAAGAAGTCAAAGTAGGTATCGCCCGATGCGGCGATGTGGCCCGCGCAGGCTGAAAATCGGCAGACGGCTTGCCGGGCAGGATCGGGCTTCAGATGTTGTGGACTGACTTGAGATTGTCTGGCGGTTTTCTGGCGCTTGCGCTTCTTGTCAGTTCTCCTGTCCAGGCGTGGGACCATTGGGGCGGCGATGCCGGAGGCACGCGGTTCTCACCGATCGATCAGATCAAGCCAGGGAACGTCGATAATCTTGTCCCGGCGTGGGACTTTCATACCGGCGATCTTTTGACGCGTCCTCCGCAGTTGATGGCGCGTACGAAGTTCGAAGCGACGCCGCTGTTTGTCGAGAACAGTCTCGTTCTCTGCACGCCATTCAATGAAGTAATCGCACTCGATCCCGGCACCGGAAAGCAGAAGTGGCGCTTCGATCCGAAAATCAGCACCAATCAGCAGCCGGCCAATCGCTACAACTGTCGCGGTGTCGCCTATTGGGTCGATACGCAGGCGCCTGAGGACGCGCTGTGCCGGGCGCGTATCTTCACTGGCACCAACGACGCCCGTGTCATCGCGCTCGATGCGAAGACCGGCCAGCCTTGTGCCGATTTCGGTAACAACGGCGAAGTGAAACTCGATCCGGGCAAGCCGCTGCGGTGGCCCGGCGAATTCCAGATCACGTCGGCGCCGGTGGTGAGCCATGGCGTTGTCGTGGTTGGATCCGCGATCAGCGACAACGGACGCGTCGATGCACCCCACGGAACGGTTCATGCGTTCGATGCGCGAAGCGGGCAACCGCGCTGGAGCTGGGACCCGCTGGTTCACGACGGCATCGAAGCCGGGGCCGCGAATGTCTGGACGTCGATGTCATCCGACGACCAACTTGGTCTGGTGTTTCTGCCGACGTCATCGCCGAGTCCTGATTTCTGGGGCGGCAAGCGGCCCGGCAACAACGACTATGCAAATTCGGTGGTCGCGCTGCGCGCCGAGACCGGCGAGCGGGTGTGGTCATTCCAGACCGTGCATCACGACGTCTGGGATTACGATCTGCCGGCGCAGCCGACGCTTGCACGGATCGACACCGGCAGCGGTTTGCGCGATGCAGTGATTCAGCCGACCAAGCAGGGATTTCTCTTCGTTCTCGACGAACATACGGGACAGCCGATCTGGCCGGTCGAGGAACGCCCGGTGCCGCAGGGTGGTGCGGAAGGTGAAAAGCTTTCGCCGACACAACCCTTTCCGACGCATGTTCCTACCTTGATGCGGCAACGGATCTCGCCGGACGACGCATTCGGACTCATTCCGTTTGTGGATCGCGCGGCGTGCCGCAGGATACTTGCAGCCGCGCGCAACGACGGTCTCTACACGCCGCCATCGACGCAGGGCACCGTGATCTATCCGATGACAGGCGGCGGCGTGAACTGGGGCAGCGCGGCATTCGATCCTGTTCATCAGATCGTCTACGCGAATACGACGCATGCGGCGCACATCATCAAGCTGATTCCGGCGGCCGATGCCGCCAACCTCAAGCGGCCGGAGGGTGGGGATCTCGGGATGCAGCGCGGCGCGCCGTTCGCCATGACGCGGGCCGTCGCCGTGGGGTTATCGGGCGCGCTGTGCTCACCGCCGCCATGGGGCGAACTCGTGGCAGTCGATCTGAAGGCCGGCAAAATTCTCTGGCACGCGTCGGTCGGCACGTCGGAAGATCGCGGGCCGCTCGGCGTCGCGCTCAAGACCGGGACGCCGTTGTTCAGCGGTGTGCTGGTGACAGCCGGTGGGCTCGTGTTCACCGGCGCGCTCGACGCGTATCTGCGCGCCTTCGACGCGAAATCCGGAGCCGAACTTTGGCAGGGCAGGTTGCCGGTACCGGCGGCCGCCAATCCGATGACGTATGAATGGAAGGGCGAGCAATACGTGCTCATCGCCGCCGGCGGCCATTCGGAGGCGGGCGCGACCATCGGCGATAGCGTTGTCGCATTTCGGCTGGCACGCGAGGGCGAAGCGCCGTCGTTGTGGTCGCGCACCATCGATCGGCCCGGCGGGCGGTTCTGGGCGAAGATGATCGCGGCTGCCGCCGTTGTTATCCTGCTGCTCGCGGCTGGCTGGTCGTGGCGGCGGAGGTCGCGCCGCCGTCGGGTCGCACACGGCGAAGCTAGCTAGAAAGTTTCCGCCCGTTACGCTCCATGGTAGCGTCCTCGCGCCGAATGGCATTTTTGATGTGGGGAAATACCATGAAACATATCGCTGCGATGCTGCTTGTCGCCGGGACGATGTCCGTGCCGATTCCGGCGCATGCTGTGGTGCTCGATCTGTCCACGATGTCTTGCAAGCAATTCGTCGACGGCAGCCCCGATGAAATCAAGATGGTGCTGACCTGGATGGACGGCTGGTACAAAGGCGATTCAGACGAAGCGATCATCGACACCGATGTCTTCGTCGAAAACGCCAAGAAGTTTGGCACCTACTGCGGAGCCAATCCGACCGTTAGCATCGTCAATGCGGCTGAAAAGATTCTCGGCAAATAATCGGCGCCACCGTGTCGACGCCGCCGCGATGCCGTATGTCACAGCATCGCAAATGCGCTCGACACCATCGCCACCGGCTTGTTGTCGGCGGCGCTCAATAATGTGACGCGCCCAAAACTCATGGTGCGGCCGAGCCGTACCACGCGCGCATCTGCCAGCACGTCCGACGAGGTCACGGCTTTCAGGAAGTGCGTGGTCTGATCCACCGTGGTCATCGGGCGGAATCCGCGATTGGCCGTGAGGATGGCGATGACCATCGACGTATCGGCCAGCGCCATCAGTGCTTGTCCGCAAACGATGCCGCCGTCCCGGCACAGCCGATCCGAGAACGCCATACGGAGGATTGCGCCAGGTTGCCAGTCGGCGGGTGCGCTAGAGGGAGGCGAGATTTCGATGCGCTCGACGGTGAGGCCGAGATCCCGCACCCACGGTGCGAACACATCGCCCAGCACGCGCCTCGCTTCCGCGATATTGAATTCCGCCGCTTGCCGGTCTGACGTCATGTGCTGCGTTTCCCCCGCGAGTTATCCGCGACTGTTGTTATATTTAGAAATGAACCGCAATCCCTGCGATCAGGATGTGGCGAGACGTCCCATCGCGGCTTGAAAACACGGCAATCGAATGTTTATGGTAGGGTCGTGAGTTCAGTGAGGCGGGTTATGGCGCGGCGTGTATCCATCATCTTGAGTATTATCGCTCTCGGCCTTGTGCTCAATGGCTGTACCAAATGCGGGCCGATCTGGGACGACTGGACGCAGTCGACAAAATCCTGCAAGTCGGATCATCTTTGAGGGCTGGATCGTCCGGCATTTAATGTATCGCAGGCCACGGCGCCGGCAGGGAGGAGTTCCGATGAAAATTCTACGCGCGTCAGTCGTGCTGATCGCACTGTTCTCGGCACCGGCCTTTGCCCAGGATGCCGGTAGTCCGCATATCAACCTGCTTTCCGATGGCCCCTCCAAGTCGCCCGAGGAGATCGAGAAGGCGAGGGAGGTCGAGAAAGCCTACAAGGACACGCTGAAGACGATCCCCAATGCAGCGGGGACCAACGATCCCTGGGGCAACGTACGCTCCGAAAGCCAGCCTAAAAGCAAAGCCAAGACGGGCGCTCGCACGAGTCAGGCAAAAAATGCTTCGGCGAAGCCGAAGCCGAAGGCGCGGGCCGCAAGCGGCAGCACCACCAACTAGCGGCGCCGCGCAGGCCCAATATTTCCGGAATGGATGCAGCGCCTCGGCGGCCGGTTAGGCTCGTCGCGGGGTGGGCACCGTGCAATCAGGAATGCGCCTACTTCGGTGGCTGGAGTTCCCGGCTATTCAGCCAGCCCTCTATTTTATCCAGCGTGTCGGCAAACTTTGTCTCCGGATCAGGCCGCGGACCGGTCTGGCGGATTTTTCCGTCGGGTTTTGAGATCGATGGCTTCAAAGGCTTTGAGTCCGTGCGCATCGGGCATCTCCCGGGAAGAGATACATTATGCCTGCAAAAACATGCCGCGTCCACATTTAAGTTATTGATTTTGCTAAAGTATTTTACTAATTATGAGTTTGTTGCATTACGGCGGGAACTAACGCCTTTTGAGATAGTTGAGTAAATTACTCATCTTGCTGCATTTAGATCAGGGCGGTTGTGGAGAGGGGTCATGAACGATCTTCGCGGGGAGCGGCTGCAGATCATGCTGTCGCCAGAGGAATTGCAGGTTGTCGACGATTTCAGGTTCGCGCATCGCATGCCGACGCGAGCGGCCGCCGTTCGCGAATTGCTGAAACTGGGCCTCGCAGCGGTGGGCGAAACGGCCGGCCCCGGCATGAAATCCAGCAGCTACGGCGTGTTCAAGCGTGGCCCCGGCGGGCATCAGGGCGATGAGACGCCGGAATAAGGCTCATCCGGGCGCCCCTTCATAACCGTCAAAACGGATATGCACCGATAGGCCGCGGATATAGACAGCGGCTCACTGGAATGTGACGCCGATCCGTTTTTCCTTGCGCCAGATCACGCGGCACTTATGGCGTTTTTGGTCGGCCGCTGTGACCAGCACAAATTCTTCCGGAATACCCATCGGACTGGCGACGTCCAGCGCGGCACCGCCTGCCGATAGATTGCGAACGGTGCAGTCGATGGCGCCGCCGTGGAACTCGATGGTCCCGGCCTTCAGGACGCGATTGCGAGCGGCTTTACGTTTCTCATCCATCTTGCATCGACCATGCAACGCTGAGAACTGGCAACGCTGAGAGCAAACAACAACGCCACCGGAGCGGAGTATAATCGCTCGGTGGCGCTGTGCCTAACCTGGGCAGTGCAATCCCCCAGTGAATTTTGTGTCGCTGCTAACCGGCGGGAGGTTCAAACCGGATTGGACCAGCCGGCGATTATTGCGCCGGGGTCCAGATCGCGTAGGGGATTTCGCGGCCGCTCGCCCTGTCGAGTTTCATGCCGACGTCCAGGACGCCGTCCGCGGAGCGGATTTCATAAGCCCAGGTCTGTCCGCCGCTGACGAGATTGATTTCCTCGATCGTCAGCTCGCGCATGCCATCGGCCGGTCTGGTCATTTCGCGCTCCTGTCTGTGATGGCGGCGAGGGTTTTCCGCCGTCTCCCGAGGCGATGTACCCGTCCGCGCGACGCGCCGGCGTGATCCGGGTCACACCGCCGCTGCACCCCAAGGGCATTTTTCGGGACCGGTTCGACAGGTCGGCGTGGCCTATCGGCTGTGTGATTGGAGTCACAGCCGCAGCGTCGTCAGCCGGGCAGGGTGGGTCACGGCAACGACAGTTGCCGCAACCACTGATGGAGAACGACGATGCCCAACGTTCAAAACGACACTGCGATCCGCTCCCTGACCGACACCGAGCTGGATGCCGTCAGCGGCGGCAAGATCGAACTGCGCGGATACGGCCCGGCGCGCATCAACGTCTCGCCCTTCTCGGTAAATGCCCCGCTCGATCCCGCCTGGGAGCTGGCCGGTCTGCCGCCGCAGCCGCCCGGTTAATCCCGCCCCGGTTTCGACGACCGGATTCGGAGACGCGGATCCGGTCTGAAAGTTTTGATTAAGATTCGACGCTCATTCTACGCAACGTAGTTTGCGTACCGGGAGTACATCGATGCTGACGACCGAACCTGGTTTGGCCCGGAATTTTCTGAATATCGCGTTCGCCGGCTTTGGCGTGCTTGTCGCGGTGCTGATCGCGGTGGCGCTGGCCTGAGACGATAAGCGCAACGCGCCGCGCCGTCAGATGCCCCGTTTCCCTTTGACCGCAGCCTCGGACCGGATAATCCTGTCTGGAGGGTGGCAGCTTATGGATCGGAAACGCTGACGTGAGTGACAACGGCGGCATGGACAAGGGGTTGATGGCGCTGATCCATGGCGTTCTGGGGACGCGGCACAGCGCGCCGCCGCCGCAGTTTGAATTGCCCAAGGATGATCTCCCGCCGCTGCCCCCAGCTATCGAACAGCCGGAGCAAACCGAAATTTCCCCTGCGGACGTGGTTGCCGCTCAAACGCCGGACCGTCAGCCGCTCGCGAGTTACGACCGCCGCAAGACCGCCGACGAACTGGCGGCCATTATCATGAAGGCGCTGCAGACGCTCGACGGCACGCCGGCGAAGGGATTCGCGGTGACCGTCTATGGCCGCAACCCCTGGAACGCCATGCTGACCATTAAGCCCGAGGCCGGACCTGTCGCCGATGCGGGTTTGTGGCGCGCGCGTGTCCGCGAGATGGCGGTGCGGCTGCGGCAGGACTACGACGT
>JBEPUM010000094.1:0-13256 GCA_041691515.1 Pseudomonadota bacterium
CCGTTGAGAGTGGTTCCGATACTCGTGACGGCGGCCACGATGGTGACGCTGATGCCCGTAGCGATCAGAGCGTATTCGATTGCAGTCGCGCCGGATTCGTTCCGCAGGAACTCCGATACGAGCTTTGAATTGAAGCGCACCGTGAACTCCCATTGATGGCATGCGCAGCAGGTAGTGCCACGCCGAGCGAAAACTTAGGTCACGAATGGTTACGGGGAAGCTAAGCGGAACCCTCAATGAAGGCTTAAGACGAACGGCGGAATTCCGCACCGGCACGTGAAAACGGCGGCAATGCTGTTGCCGCCGTTTTGCCCGCCGATCCGCCGAAGCAGCCGTCAGGCGGTCTTGATCCAGACCGCCTTGACGTTGAGATATTCCTCGACGTGCTGCTTGCCGGACTCGCGGCCGTAGCCGCTCATCTTGTAGCCGCCGAACGGCACCGCTGGATCCATCGCCTGGTAGCAGTTGACCCACACCGAGCCGGCGCGGATCGACTTTGCGAGCTTGTGCGCCTTGCTGACGTCGCGGGTCCACACGCCGCTGCCAAGACCGAAGGTCGTGGCGTTGGCGCGCTTGACCAGTTCATCGGTGTCCTTGAACGAGATCGCCGAGATCACCGGGCCAAAGATCTCCTCCTGCGCGATGCGCATGTTGTCCTGCACGTTGGCAAACACCGTCGGCTGCACGAAGTAGCCCTTCGACAGCGCGCCATCGGTGACGCGGCCACCGCCGGCGAGCGCTTTCGCGCCTTCCTTCTGGCCGACATCAAGATAGCTGGTGACGCGTTCAAATTGCTGTTCCGAGACCAGCGGCCCGATCTGCGTATTCGGATCGAGGCCGTTGCCGACCCGCAGCGTCTTGCCGAATTCGGCGACGCGGCCAACAAATTCGTCATAAACTTTCTGCTCGACGAACAGCCGCGTGCCGGCGCTGCAAATCTGCCCGGAGTTGGCGAACACCGCCATCGCCGCGCCCGGCACCGCCTGATCGAGATCGGCATCGGCGAACACGATGTCAGGCGACTTGCCGCCGAGTTCGAGCGAGACGCGCTTCAGGTTTCCAGCGGACGCGCGAATGATGGATTGTCCGGTGACATGCGAGCCGGTGAACGCGACCTTGTCCACATCGGGATGCTCGGCCAGCGCCGCCCCCGCGGTCTCGCCATAGCCCGGCACCACATTGACGACGCCGGGTGGAATGCCCGCTTCCATGCAGAGTTCGGCGAGGCGAAGCGACGTCAGGGGCGCTTCCTCGGCGGGCTTCAACACCACCGTGCAGCCGGTCGCGATCGCAGGACCGATCTTCCAGACGGTCGCGGCCAGCGGACCATTCCAGGGAATGATCGCGCCGACGACGCCGATCGGCTCCTTCAACGTGTAGGAGAAGATCTCGCCGGGCAGCGAGTTCTCGATGGTCTCGCCATGCAGCGCGGTCGCCTGCCCTGCATAATAGCGCAGCATGCCGAGCACGCGCAGCTTGTTGCCGCGCGTGCGGCTGATCGGCGCGCCCATGTCGAGCGTATCGAGCTGCGACAGCTCCTCGAAATTCTTTTCGACGAGATCGGCGAGTTTCAAAAGCAGGCTCTGCCGCTCGAACGGCTTGACCTTGCTCCACGGACCTTCGAAGGCACGGCGCGCAGCGGCAACGGCGCGGTTGATGTCTTCCGCGTCGCCCTCCGCGACAGTCGCCAGCAACTCACCTGTCGCGGGATTGTGCGTCTCGAATTTCTTGCCGGAGGCCGCATCGACCCATTTGCCGTCGATCAGCATCTTCTTGTAGGAGCCGTCCGCATAGGGATGACGGTTGATCTGGATCGGTTGAGCTGTGGCCATGGCGATAATCTCTCCCGTGTGATTTTATTGATGGGATCGTCGGATCGTGCCGACCATAGCAAAATTGCGCGCACTGCAGAACGAGCGGGCGGCATGGCTGGTGTGCGCGAGCTAAACGGCCGTGCCGAAAGGGACCTGACCGCCGATCAGCGACCGAACGATCGTTTCGGCCTCCTCGAATGTGCGTACCACATGATGCGCGCCGGCGTCGCGCAGGCTTTCCGCGTGCCCATCGCGAATATGAGACGCCGCGAGAATACCAATGACGGTCATGCCGGCGGCAACGCCGGCGCGAACACCGCCAACACTGTCCTCGATCACCACGCAGTCCGCAGGCGCGACGGTCAGCCGTTTCGCCGCGTAAAGAAAAATGTCGGGCGCGGGCTTGCCGTGCACCACCAGGTCGGCGCTGTAGACATGGCCGCCGAACAGATCCGCGATACCGAGGACCTCAAGACAAAGCGCGATACGTTTGACCGATGAGGATGAGGCGATACAGCGCGGCATGTCGGGGAAAGCGTCGAGAAATTCGCGCGCGCCTGTTACGAAGCGAAGGTCCCGACGAAATCGCGCGAGCGTTCGCTGCTGAAAGCTGTCGTAGAAATCCCCGGGAAGGCCATGGCCGACCGCAGCTTCGATGGTTGCGATCACCTCGTGCGTACGTTTTCCCATGTAGATGCGAATCGCATCATCGACCGTCGTATGAACGCCGAGTTCGCTGACGATTTCAGCGAGAACAGAATTCGCTAAAACTTCGCTGTCGGCAATCACGCCGTCGAAATCGAAAACGATCGCTTTTGTCATGCCATCCCCCAGATCGGCCGGATGATTGCAAACGAATTGGCGCCCGATCAAATCAGGATTGGTTTCGCCGTGTTACGGTGGTCAGACCCACACCGCAGGCCGCATGATCGGCGATCAGCCTTATTACGTCATGGTGGCGGGATTCGAATGAGCGCGCGATAACCGCTGCCGGGCCAGACCTATTCGGCCATCTCCAGCGTGGGCTTCGCGGCGGGTCCGGCCAACGGCCGCTCTTCCATTAGCGTCAGCGCCAGCGCGGAGCCTGCCATCATTACGGCAGCGGCGCCGAACACATAACGGAACGCGTACGTCAGGTCCGACGCCGAGATCGCATTGACCGGGTGGCCGCCGTCATGGCCGATCGAGATGTCGGAACCCAGCACCATCAGCAGGATGGTGGTGAACGCCGCGACGGTGAACGACGCGCCGAGCGCGCGGAAGAAGTTCATGGCGCCGGTGACGGTGCCGACCTGCGGCCGCGCCACCGCATTCTGCAACGACACCACACTGGTGGGAAACGCGGTGCCGAGACCGAACGCAAACACCGACAGCAGCGCAAGCAACGGCCACAGCGGCATCGCAACCAGCGCGAGAACCGCGGCAATCGCCGCCGCAACGGATGTTCCGGCAATCGCGACGCGCTTGTAGTGAACCGCGCGCATCATGGTGCGGCCCGCAAGCGCAGCACCGCCGGTCGAAACAGCCGCCAGCGGGATCAACGCCAGTCCGGATTCGCTGGCGCTCAGATGATAGACGACCTGGTAATACAACGGCAGATGAACGGTGAGCCCGATCATGGCCCCAAGCGCACAGCCGCCGGCCGCCATGGCATACGGGACGACCGAGCCGCCCATCAACGACAGCGGCAGGAACGGTTCGGACGTGCGGCGCGCATACCAGACGAAGGCGGCCGCGAGCACGAACGAGGAGCCGAGCATCGCCGTGATCGCAGGCGACAGCCATGCGAACCGGTTGCCGCCCCACGTCAGCACCAGCATGAAGACGACAGCCGACGCCATCAGCAGCAGTCCGCCGAGCCAGTCCACCTTGCGGCGGCGATGGAATACCGGGATCTTGCCCATCTTCGGCAACAGCAGCGCCAGCGATGCGATGCCAAGCGGCACGTTGATCCAGAAGATCATCGACCAGTGCAGGTGTTCAGCGAACACGCCGCCAAGGACTGGCCCGGCAATGCCGGCCGTGGTCCATACGCCGCTGAAATAAGCCTGATACTGGCCGCGTTCGCGCGGCGTCACGATATCGGAGATCACGGTCTGCACCACGGGCAGGATGCCGCCGCCGCCGAGGCCTTGCAGTCCGCGCGCAATGATCAGCGTCGGCATGTTCGGCGCCAGCGCGCACAGCACGGAGCCGGCGATGAAAAGGCTAAGTGCGGTGGTGATCATGGCGCGTCGGCCATAAATGTCGCTCAGCGTGCCGAACACCGGAGCGACCGCGGTCGACGCCAGCAGATAAGCAGTGATAACCCATGACAGATTAGTGACGTCGTGGAATTGCCGGCCGATGGTCGGCAGCGCGGTCGCGACGATGGTCTGGTCGAGCGCTGCCAGGAACATCGTCAGCATCAGGCTGATCAGGATGGTGCGAACTTCGCTTTGGCTTAGCGGCGCGCGTGGCGCGATCGGCGGCGCGTCGGTGAGTTCGACGACCGTGCCCGGCGTACGCGCAAGGTCGCGGGCGATGGCATCAGGCAATGTCTGCTGGTTGGCCGACTCGCCGCCCTGGCGTTCGAACTTGTTCATGGCAGGTTGGAATGGATTCTTCCGTGTCAAAAAATCATCCGTGCCGAAACGGGGGTCTGTTGACGGCGGCCACGGATTCGCAGCGTCGCAACGATCCTAGCGTGCAAATCGCTGGCGAGGCAGCGGGGGCGGCGCATGGGAGCGTCCCACAGGGGTCACATCGCAATCGCGTGATGGACGCGGATCAGCTTCGCGGGCGCTTCTTCAGGCGCGCGCGCTTCGGCAACTGCGCCGGCCACTGCACGATATGATCTTCCAGATCCTCGTCGGGGATATCGTTCTCGGTGCCCTGCACCCGGCCGCGAACCGAGACACCGGCTTCATGCACGGTGTTGGGATCGCCTGAGATCAGCGGATGCCACCAGTAGAGATCGCGCCCCTCCGCTACCAGGCGGTAGCCGCAACTCGGCGGCAGCCAGTTCAGGGTGCGGACATTCTCCGGCGTAAGGCGAACACAATCCGGAACCTGGTCGGAACGGTTCGTATAGTCCTTGCAGGCGCACAGTCCGGCATCCAGCAGACGGCAGGACACGTGAGTGAAATAGATGTCGCCGGTGTCCTCGTCCTCGAGCTTTTCCAGGCAGCAGCGCGCGCAGCCGTCGCACAGGCTCTCCCATTCAGCGCCGGACATCTCTTCCAACGTCTTGGTTTTCCAGAAGAATCCGGCCTGATTCGATGGACATGCGGGTGGCTGCGTCATTAATCCAGTGCTTTCGGGGCGGCAAATGCCCCGCCCTTCTATGGGCTCCCGCCGCGCCTGCGCAAGCGGCAAGGTGACAGGTCGTGAAAAACCGGGGCGGCGTTAGCCGTTCCGGCGGAAATCTCTAGCCGCAGCATTGGTTTATGCCCGCCGCTCGGATAGAAGAAAGCCGACTCTCCCGAGGACGCCGGACGTCGTTTCAGCGTGACTTTCAGTGTGCCTTGGGTTTGCCGCAACACTCTCGCATGACGTATCGACGGCGCCCGATTGGGGCGCTGCCACGCCGCAGATTGGTCACAGGCCCCGGTGCGCAAGATCGTACCCTCCGAATGGAAGAAGCGAATCCGGCATTTCCTGCTGGACTTCGATGCGCGCATCGATTCGACACTGTTCTCCTCTGGTGTCGGCGCGCGCGAACTCTACGAGCGCTTCTCCACCTTCATGGACCGCTTCTATGTCGGCCGCTGGAAGCGCTGGGTCTTCATCGAACCGCTGTCGGAAGCCGCGACCATCGGGCTCGCGGGTCTCGTCGTTCTTCTTGCGCTGGCGCAACCGGCGTTCCGCGAAACCTCGGACGAGGACTGGCTGAAGAAATCCGATCTCGCGGTGACGTTCCTCGACCGCTACGGCAATCCGATCGGCAGCCGCGGCATCAAGCACAACGATTCGATTCCGCTTGAGGAATTTCCCGACAACCTGATCAAGGCGACGCTCGCCACTGAGGACCGCCGCTTCTACGATCACTTCGGCATCGACGTGGCCGGCACCTTCCGCGCGCTGGTGACCAACGCGCAGGCCGGCGGCGTCAGACAAGGCGGCTCCTCGATCACGCAGCAGCTCGCCAAGAACCTGTTCCTGTCGAACGAGCGCACCATCGAGCGCAAGATCAACGAGGCCTTCCTCGCGATCTGGCTGGAAACGCGCCTGACCAAGAATGAAATTTTAAAACTGTATCTGGACCGCGCCTACATGGGCGGCGGCACCTTCGGCGTCGATGGCGCCGCGCATTTCTACTTCAACAAATCCGTTCGCGACGTCAATCTTGCCGAAGCTGCGATGCTGGCCGGCCTGTTCAAGGCGCCGACCAAGTATGCGCCGCACATCAACCTGCCCGCCGCACGCGCCCGCGCCAACCAGGTGCTCGACAATCTGGTCGACGCCGGCTTCATGACCGAAGGTCAGGTGTTCGGCGCGCGGCGCAATCCCGCTACCGCGGTCGATCGCCGCGACGAGAACTCGCCGAATTATTATCTGGACTGGGCGTTCGACGAGATGCGTAAGCTGGTCGAGACATTTCCGAAATCTTACACCGAACGCGTGTTCGTGGTGCGGACCACCATCGACATGAATGTGCAGCACGCCGCGGAAGAAGCCATCGAGAACCAGTTGCGTCAGTTCGGCCGTGATTACCATGCCACCCAGGCGGCCACGGTCGTTGCGGATCTCGACGGCGGTATACGCGCGATGGTCGGCGGCCGCGACTACGGCGCCAGCCAGTTCAACCGCGCGACCGACGCCATGCGTCAGCCCGGCTCGTCATTCAAACCGTACGTCTACACGACCGCCCTGCTTAACGGCTATAAACCGACATCGACCGTTGTCGACGGACCCGTCTGCATCGGCAACTGGTGCCCGCAGAACTACGGCCACTCTTATTCCGGCACGGTGACGCTGACCCAGGCGCTCACGCACTCGATCAATGTCGTGCCGGTCAAACTCTCGATCGCGCTCGGCGGCAAAGGCGGGCCCAAAGCCGGCCGCGCCAAGATCGTCGAGGTGGCACGCAAGTTCGGCATCGTGACGCCGCTGCCCGATACGCCCTCGCTGCCGATCGGCGCCGATGAAGTGAACGTCCTCGAACATGCCGTCGCCTACGCGACATTCCCGAACAAGGGCAAGGCGGTCACGCCGCACGCGATACTGGAAGTCCGCACCGGCGCCGGAGATTCGGTCTGGCGCTACGATCGCGACGGCCCCAAGCCGCGCCAGATTATCCCGCCTTCGGTCGCCGCCGACATGGCGATGATGATGAGCCACGTGGTCAGCGAAGGCACCGCGCGGCGCGCCATCCTCGACGGCATTCCGGCTGCGGGCAAAACCGGAACGACCAACGCCTATCGCGACGCCTGGTTCGTCGGCTACACCGGCAACTTCGTGTGCGCCGTCTGGTACGGCAACGACGACTATTCACCGACCAATCGCCTGACCGGCGGCGCGCTGCCCGCCCAGACATGGCATGACATCATGACCGCCGCGCATCGCGGTGTCGAAATCAAGGACATCGCCGGTGTCGCAGAGCCAGCAAAACCGACGGCTGCCGCCGCTGCCAGAATCGCTGCGAGCGAGGGGGACGCGAATCCCGCGCCGCCGCCCATCCTGACCAAACGCGGCGCCGATATTCTGGTGCGCGTGGAAAAGATGCTGGACGAAGCTGGAAAGACGATCGGAAAAACCTCATCGGCCGAACCGCTCAATCCGGCCGCCTCCACTTCACCCAAACTACCATCGTTCAGTGCCGCGACTTTCCCGGAAAGCTTTGCAGCCGCGACATCGGGCGATCGGGTGACACCATCGCCACGCAAGAACTAATACCGTGCGGCTGATTTTCATCACCTTGCTGGCGCTCATTATCGCCACCGCGGTCGGCCTCGGAGCCACCTGGATCACCGCGACGCGCGGCACCGACCTCGGGACGCTGACCATCGGCCCGTGGACCGCGCGGCCACGGACCGGCACCGCGGACGTCGATCCCTATTCGCGCGCGACTATCGCGCGCAGCGGCGAACTACCGATCGGAACCGGCGACGGCATCGCGTTTTCAGCGACGACCGACGACAGCAAGCGGCCGCTCGACGGCCGCTGTGATGTCATCGTCAGCGGCGTCACACCGGCTGCCCGGTTCTGGACCATCACGCTTTACGACCGCAAGGGTCACCTCGTTGCGAATTCGCTGCAACGCTACGGCTTCACCAGCGAGGAGATCGTGCGGAACTCCGACGGGTCGTTCGAGTTGCACGTGGCGTCGCGCGCGCGCGCCGGCAACTGGTTGCCGACCGGTGGCATTGAGCGGTATGCGCTAATGCTCCGGCTTTATGACACACCTGTCGGCGTTGCGACGCGAACCCAGCGCGACGCACCGATGCCCTCCATCGCGACGGCGGGGTGCTCATGATCCGCGTGCTGTTCGCAATCATCGGCGGCATCCTGCTTGGGGGGGTCGTGCATCTCGTCAGCGTGCTGGCGCTGCCGCGGATTGCCACGCAGGACGCCTATTCACGGCTGACCGCGCTGACGACACTCAATACAGTGACGCCGCTTCCGCTCGCCGACCCTAGTCATTCGCCGATGCCGTTCATGGACCCGGCGTTTGCCGTCGCGGTCTGCCGCTATGACCTCTCGTCGGGGTCGATCAAGCTGACCGTGCCGGTCAGCCAGGCCTATACGTCGGTGTCGTTCTACACACGCCGCGACGTCGCCTATTACGCCATCAACGACCGCTCCGCGGGACGCAAGGTAATCGAGCTCGACCTGATGACCGAGGCCCAGCACGCGCAGTTGCCGGAAGAAGAGGACGTGACAGCGGCCGACCGGCTGATCATCGACTCGCCCTCGACGACCGGACTGATCGTGCTGAAGGCGCTGGCGGCCGAACCTGGCATGATGGCGCAGGCCCAGGGATCGCTGGCCGCTTCGAAGTGCCGGGTGCAAACCGAGCCTCCCGCGGTGAAGCCTTCGGCGAAGCGATAGCGGAGACCGGCGCGTTAGCCGCGCGTGCGCAAGGCGCGGCCTATGACCGGCTGCGCCGTTACAGGTGGATTGGCGCTCAATGCAGCAAGGTGGCCGATCAGGCGATCGGCATCCGCAGCCATGCCATCGGGCGCCTGCACCACCAGATGCTCGAGCGCCCAGCGATAGGACGCGATCCGCTGCTCGAGACATTGCTGCACCCACTGGACGATCAGGGTGTTCTCTTCCATCCGCGCGACCGCATCGGATCGCTCACGCGGCGACAGGTCCGATATCAGCCTCAGACTGGCATTGCGTTTGCTGTCGAGATCGAATACCTGCCCGGCAATGGTGAAAAACGGATCGAACCGGGTGATGTCGTCGCGCACGTCGTCGATCAGCTGCGCGTATCGCGAGGTATCCGCACGATGCGGCTCATCGATCAGCTGGCGGCCGTATGCGCTGCGATCGAATGCCGGTTTCTGCCGCCACGGCGGGGCAATCGGCTTGTAGTCGCCGAATACACTTTTCCAGGCGGGCCGTGAATGCGGCGGCTCGATCAGCGGATATGCCAGATCGCGCAACTGCCGTTCGTTTTCGGTCAGCTGGAACCGCGACGGATGCAAGCCGATACTCCCGGTCGCTTCCGTGCCCATCCAGCGGTGCATGTCATCGTTGAGCGCATCCTGACGAACGCGGCCGAAATCGCCCCCGCTGCATGCGGCGAGCGTCGCGCCTGATAGAATGACGATGAAGATCGATGAGAAGCGTGAACGTCTTGGCCCCGTCAGCGTTGCGAGAGGCTGCTTCGGCATGAGGATATATCCGAAATCAGGGACGTGCGCGGCGGCGGCGGCGGCGGCCGGGAGCAGTGCCCTCTTCGGGGCCGCTTCCGCCACTGGTTTCGTCGGTGTCGCGGTCGATCCGGATGACAGGCAGGATCAAGATCGTTCCCATCTCCTCACCGGGAGCGATATCCATTGTTGATCCCAGGCGCCGCGACGCCGCGTCTGCCGGAAATTCAATAACGGTGCCCATATCCCTCGTTCTCCTCGCCGCCATGCCACGATTTGGCCGTCGGCGTGTCATCATTAAGAACAGGGCATGGTTAACGGCTTATTAAAGCAAGCGCGCTAGATTTAAGAGACGTTCTTTTCCAGTAAGCGTAAGTCGACATGACCGCACCTCCAATGTTTCCCGGTTTCGATGGATTGCTGACGCTCTCCCGCCGGGAAGGCGTCGACATCCGTCCGACATTGTTGCGGGTGCTGACCGATCTCTATGTGCAGACCAGTGTGCATACCGGCGAAGAGGAACGGCAATTCGTCGAGCTTACCTCGCGCCTGATCGATCAAGTCGACGATGCCACCCGCGCCGCGGTGCGCGCTCGGCTGTCGATCTATCCGCATACCCCTGACGCGATCCTGAGCAAGCTGGAGCTGCGCGCGCCGGCGACCAAGGACCAGATCCCGCTCGCCCCGAGCATCGCCCCGCAATTGCCGCTCGCAAGGCAAGGGGCCGAAGCAAAGCCTCACGCCTCTTCGGCCCTGCCGATGGAGCCGGGCGACGCATCCGACATCAGCGAGATGTTCTTCAACGCGGATACTGGCGACCGCGCCCTGATGCTGCACAACCTTGCGACCACGCCGTTACGGCCCTCGCCGCACATCCATCCGGCCCGCGCCGCCCGCGCGATCGAAACGCTGCACATGGCCGCGTTCGCCGCCGACATTGAAAACTTCACCACCGAACTCAGCGAAACGCTGATCCTTCCCGCGGGGATCGCCGAACGCGTGGTCAACGATCCCGGCGGCGAAGCGCTGGCGTGCGCCGCCAAGGCGCTCGGCGTGCCTTCCCAAATCTTCCAGCAGATCCTGCTGTTCCTCAAGCCGGACTTCGGCGCGTCCGTAACCTCGGTCTACCGGCTATCGCGCCTTTACGACGTGCTCAGCGAACGCTCCGCCCTGATCATGCTGGCCGCATGGCGCGGCGCGACGATGACGGCGGCGCGGGCCAAATATCGGCCGGCTCTTTATGACGACGAACGTCACCGCGTCCGCGCGGCACCGGCGCAGACCCGTCCCGGCGTTCAGCAACCCGGCACGGTCGTCGCTCCTCGCAGCCCCGGCCGCAACTCGTCCGGCAGCTGAAGCTGCTTAGCCGCGATGTTTCTTCTTTGGCTTGCGTTTCGCATGCGGCGCGGTTGCCACTTGCGATTGCCCGGCGTGGGCAGGCTTGTCCCGGTATTTGTCGGTCTTGTCTTTGTTCTTTGCAAAAGCCGGCTTGCCGCCTGATTTCGATTCATGCTTGTCGCGCGGCTTGCCGTAGTGCTTCCGCTCTGTAGCGCGATCGGGAGTGTCGCTGCGATGCGCGCCGCGATCGTTGTCTCCGGCTTCGTGCCGAGGCGGATGGGAGCGCCGTTCCGAAGGCGCATGATCCCGGGCGGCGTCCCCTAGCGGCTCGATGCGAATATTGTCTTCCTTGTCCGGACGCCGGACTTTTGCGGCGAAAGATGCCGCGGCGCGCGCGGAAATCTCGAACTCGGTCGTTGTGTCCAGAACGCGGATCGTGCCGACGTCCTGCTTCTCGATACCGCCGCGGCGGCAAATCATCGGCAGAAGCCAGCGCGCTTCCGCGTTCTTTCTGCGGCCAATCGCTGCGCTGAACCATACGCCGCCTTCGTTCATGCCGTGACGTGCGGATGGTTTTCGTGGCTTCGATCGAGACTCGTCCGAACGATCGTCGCCGCGCGGCGTTCTCGCGCCTTTGTCGCGGCCGCGATCGTCGCGCGAGCGGGCGCTGTGCTGGCCGGGATCGAGGATGTCTTCGGGCGACGGAAGCCGCGCGCGATATAGCCGCGCAAGCGCGGCAGCGATATCTTCCGGCGAACGCTGCGCGAGCAACGCGCGCGCCAAAACCAGATCGTCGCTCGTCGTCTCCTCGGTCAGCACGGGATCGTGCAGCATGCGCTCCTGATCGAGGGTGCGAATTTCCTCGGGCTGCGGAGCCGTGCCCCATTCGGCCTCGACGCCAGCCAAATTCAGCAGCAGCTCTGCGCGCCGCCGTCGCGCGGGCACCACCAGCAAGACGCTGACGCCCTTGCGGCCGGCACGGCCGGTACGGCCGGAGCGATGCTGCATGACCTCCGGGTCGTTGGGAATATCGGCGTGGATCACCAGATCGAGGTTCGGCAGATCGATGCCGCGCGCCGCCACATCGGTCGCGACGCAGACCCGCGCGCGCCCGTCCCGCAACGCTTGCAAGGCCTGTGTCCGCTCGTTCTGCGTCAGCTCTCCCGAAAGCGCGACCACCGAGAAACCGCGCTCCAGAAGTGTCGCCTGCAAATGACGCACGGCGTCCCGGGTGTTGCAAAACACCAGCGCGCTCGGCGATTCATAGAAGCGCAGGACATTGACCACGGCGTGATCGACGTCACCGGGAGCGATCCTGATGGCGCGGTATTCAATATCGGCATGACCGCCTTCGTCGCCCGCGACTTCGACCCGAAAAGCCTTTTGCTGAAATTGCTTTGCCAGCGCGACGATGCCGCGAGGCAAGGTCGCAGAGAACAGCAACGTGCGGCGTGAATCCGGCGTGGTCTTGAGGATGAATTCCATGTCCTCGCGAAAACCGAGATCGAGCATTTCATCGGCCTCGTCGAGCACCACGGCTTTCAACTCGGAGACGTCGAGACGCCCGCGCCGCAAGTGGTCGCACAGTCGGCCGGGCGTACCGACCACGATGTGGGCGCCCTCAGCAAGCTCTCGCTGTTCGCGGCGCGGATCCATGCCGCCGACGCAAGAGACGACGCGCCCATTTGCGTATTGATAAAGCCATGCGAGTTCGCGATGGACCTGCAGGGCCAGTTCACGCGTCGGCGCGACAATCAACGCACGCGGCGCGGCCGCTCGCTCGAACCGTTCGCCGCCATCCAGAAGGTTTTTTGCAATGGCCAGTCCATAGGCGACCGTCTTGCCGGATCCGGTTTGCGCCGAAACAAGCAGGTCGCGGTCGACGGCTTCGTCCGCCAGCACGGCGAGTTGAACCGGGGTCGGCTGATCGTAGCTGCGCTCGGTTAATGCTCGGGCGAGCGGCGGAGGTGTGGTCGGAAATGGCACGGGATGACAAACCTTGGTTGGCGCTCAGACCCCATTACATCGGATCGAACGGATAAAGCCGCGTGCTGGCAGATGCACAGCCGCATATGTGGGGATTTCGTTGAGATGGAAGCGCTTTACGCTAAAGGACGGCAAAAGACCATGGCCCCGGGCTGCCTAGTTTTCGCATATCCGGGGGCTTTTCGTGGGTGCTGACGCAGTCTCCACTGTCCGCTCTGGGGTCAACCTCGACTGGATTGGGCCGCCCGCGCCATGCCCGCTTACCCCTGATCACGACAGTCCAGCGGATTTCCGCGTTCGACGGCTTTGGGCC
>JBEPUM010000095.1:0-13234 GCA_041691515.1 Pseudomonadota bacterium
AAAGACAGATGTCCAGGGATGGAATGTGCGTGATTGTTACGGGCTCGGCGTCCGGTCTTGGGGCTGCGACGGCCGCGATTCTTGCTAAAGCCGGTGCGCGCATCATCGTCAATTATTCGTCGAGCAAGAAGGAAGCGGAGGAGACCGCCGATCTGTGCCGCAAGGCCGGTGGCGACATTATCGTCGTCCAGGGCGACGTGGCGCGCGATGAGGATTGCAGGAAGATCATCGCCGCGGCCGCGCCATGGGGCCGTCTCGATGCGTTGGTCAACAATGCGGGCACTACCAAGCATGTCGCCCACGGCGATCTCGATGGCTTGTCCGCCGAGGATTTCCAGCGGATCTATGCCGTCAATACCATCGGCCCCTATCAGATGGTGCGCGCAGCCCGATCGCTCCTTGAGGCCGGTGCGAAGGCCTCCGGTCATGCGTCCGCCGTGGTCAACACGTCGTCGGTCGCGGGAATCAGCGGCGGTGGTTCGTCGGTCGCCTATGCGGCGAGCAAGGGCGCATTGAACACCATGACGCTGTCGCTGGCGCGCGCGCTGGCGCCGCTGATCCGCGTCAACACGGTATGTCCCGGCTACATCGATACGCCGTGGTTCACCAAGGGCCGCGGCGCGGCGGCGGCGGCGCAGGTCCGCGAGAGCGTGATCGCGAAGGTGGCGCTCAAGCGCGCGTCAACGGCGGATGATATCGCGCAACTCGTGTGCTTCCTCGCGACGCCGCCATCGGGCAACATGACCGGCGAAGTCGTCCGCATGGACGCGGGAATGCATCTCTCGCTGTGAGTCGTCGAGGGCGTGACCTTCGGAGAAGGCAGGCCCTCGGAGATGTTCCGAGGGCCGTTTGCGTTATCGCGATCCGGGATCGGAAATCACGCGGGCGGCAACCAGCCTGTTCCAGATGAACAGCACCACCAGCGCGCCGATGGTTGAGGTGATGAAACCGGCACCTTGATTGGGACCGTAGTGGCCGATCGCCTGTCCGATGAACGTCGCCAGGAACGCACCGGCAATGCCGAGGATCGTGGTGAGGATGAATCCGCTCGGATTGTTCGGACCCGGAGACAACAGCCGCGCGATGATTCCTGCGATGAAGCCGACGATGATAATCCAGAGAATGCCGCTCATAATTGCAGTCCTTTCTTAAAAACACCGATCTCAACGCAGTCCAAAGATAAATTTCTCCTCGTTCAGCAGAGCAATCGCCTGCCGAACGAGGAGAAGCATATGGCCCTAGAGTAACCGCGACAGTTCGCTCTCGGTCGGCACACGCCCGTCGGGTGTCAGGTGATTGATGACCTCTGGCAGATGCTGGCTCAAGCCCGAAAGCAATTCGTCGCGTGACAGCCCGGTCTGCGACGTCAGTGAATTGATCTGGTCGGCGCCAAGCGCGCTGGCGAGGTCGCCGGGTGCGATCTGCTTGTTCGGCCCCGGGCTGACCCAGGAATTGGCGGTGTCGCCATGGCCGTTCTGTTGAAATTGTTTCAATAGATCGCCAAGGCCGCCGCTCAGGACACTTCCCGCGGCACCTCCTGCGAGCAGGCCGCCAAGGCCGCCCTTGAGCAGATCACCGAGACCTCCGCCGCCGGGCAGGCCGGTATTAACAGTGCCGCCGGGCGCAGGGGCGGGCGCCGATGGGCTGGTCCCGGGCTGGCTGCCGGTGAAATGTTTCAGGGCCTTGTAGCCAAGCACCGCGAGGACCGCCATGGTCATCGGCGACATGCCGCCGCTCTTGGCATTGGGATCGCTGGGGCCGCGTGGCCCGTTCTGCATTCCATTGAGGACGTCGAGCAAACCCATGATCGTCTCCTGTTACACACCCGCCCATGGGCAAGATAGCGTCGCCGCATGACAGTCACAAGGCGCATCCGGCGGCCAATAGGCACCACTCGAGCATTCTGCTATCCAAGCGAAAATGACTGCGGGATGAATGATGGTGGCTCCGCGATCAATCTGCATCGCCGGCGCCGGTAGTATCGGATGCTTTGTCGGGGGCATGCTTGCCGCCGGCGGCCATCGTGTCTCATTTCTGGCGCGACCGCGCCTGATCGCGGATATCGAAGCAAATGGTCTCACGGTAACGAGCTTCGAGGGCCTCTCGCGCCGCCTCGATGCCGCGGCGCTGTCATTGTCGTCCGACCCCGCGATCCTCGGCGCGGCCGACATCATTCTGGTCACGGTCAAGAGCGCGGACACCGCAGAGATTGCCGATCTCATCGCGCGGCATGCGCCGTCCGGTGCGACCGTTGTTAGCCTCCAGAACGGCGTGAGCAATGCGGCAGTGCTGCAGCAGGCCCTTCCAGGACGTCACGCGCTCGCAGGCATGGTGCCGTTCAACGTGATTGCGCTTGACGGCGCGCGGTTTCATCGCGCGACCTCCGGCGACATTCTTGTTGAGCGCGACGCTGCCGATACGGCGGCGCAGCTCGCGGTGGACGGTCTCACGATACGCGGCACCGACGATATTGTGGGCGTGCAGTGGGGCAAGCTGCTGGTCAATCTCAATAACGCCCTCAACGCATTGTCCGGCCTGCCATTGCGACAGCAACTCGCACAGCGGCCTTGGCGCGTGCTGTTTGCCGACCAGATGGCGGAGGCGCTGGCGGTTCTTCACGCGGAGGGAATCAAGCCCGTCGCCACCACACCATTACCGGTATCGTTGACGCCGCATCTGTTGCGGTTACCCGATGTTCTGTTTCAGGCGCTGCTGGGCCGGATGATGCAGATCGATCCACAGGCGCGGTCATCGATGTGGGAAGATTTGCAGCGTGGCCGGCGGACCGAGATTGACTATCTCCAGGGCGTGATCGTCGATCTGGCCGATCGGCACGGATTGAAGGCTCCGCTCTCGCGCCGCATCGTCACGTTGATACGGGATGCGGAGGCCGAGAAAAAAGGCTCGCCGGCGCTGACAGCCGACCAAATGCGAAGCGCAGGGCAGGGGTAGCGATACTGCCGCTGCTCTGGTATGGAGGTCTTCGATTGCGCGCGTTTGCCGCGCGGCATCCGGTCCCGTAGCTCAGCCGGATAGAGCGACGGTTTCCTAAACCGTAGGTCGGAAGTTCGAGTCTTCCCGGGATCGCCAGCTAGCCTGTCTACAAAGACTTATTTTTTCGCATTTCTCGCAGTTTAGCCTGCGCGGACGCTCGCACCATATTGGCACGAGCGCCCCCGCGGTCGATGGTCCGTTACTTGTGAAGGTGGAACTTGCCGTTCTTCACTTCGATGAGGAACGCCGAGCGCTCATCGTAGCCGTTGTGATTGGACGCGCTCATGTTCGACAGGCCGTTGCAGAGATAGATTTGCTTGCCGCTTTCGATCGCATCGCGCAGCGCGGCGCGAAACTCCGGTGTACCGGGTTTCCCGGCCTTCAGCGCCGCCGGCATGGCGTTTTCGACGAGCACCATCGAATCCCACAGATGTGCGCCGAACGCGGCTGGCTCTTCCTTGTGAACCGCCTTGTAGGCGGCGATATACTTCTCCGGAGCTGCGCGGAACGGACTGTCTTTCGGCAGGTCGTCGACGATGGTGAAGGCTTCGCCGGTATAGATCGCGCCATCGACATCCTTGCCGCCGAGCCGAATGAACTCGTTGGTGGCGACGCCATGGGTCTGGTAGATCGGCCCCTTGTAGCCGCGTTCGCGCAAGGCTTTCTGCGGAAGCACGGCCGGCGTACCTGCCGCGGCGATGAATACCGCGTCTGGTTTGGTGGCGATGATCTTCAGGATCTGACCAGTGACGCTGGCGTCGCTACGCGCGTAGACCTCATGCGTCGTCAGTTCGACGCCGGCCTTCGGCGCCTCCGTCTTCAGCACATTGTAGTAGCCTTCGCCGTAACCGTCGGAGAAGCCGATATAGCCGAGTTTCTTGGCACCGCTTTTAGCGATGAATTTCAGTATCGCGGTGGCCATGATGTCATCGTTCGGCACCACCTTGAACACCCACTTTTTCTTGTCGTCCATCGGCTGCACCAGCACGGCGGCGGCGGCGAGCGTCAGCAGCGGTGTCTTCGCTTCGGCGGCGATGTCGATCAGCGGCAACGACACCGGGGTTAGCGACGAACCGATCAATACGTCGACTTTTTCTTCCGCAATCATCTTGCGCGCGTTCTGCGACGCCTTGGTCGGGTCCGATTCATCGTCGAGCGCAATATAGGTGACCTTCTGCCCGGCGATCTCCTTGGGCAGCGCGGCAACGGTCTTGCTTTGCGGCTGGCCGAGCGCGGCTCCAGGGCCTGATGCGCTCATGGTGATTCCCACCTTGAGTTGTGCGTGTGCGCTGCCGATGCCGAGCGCGACGGTGGCCAGCACGGTCATCCATATTTTATGTCGAAACATAACGTCCTCCCTTGGTTGTTTTGATTTTAGTACTCATTCCCGCCTAATCCGAGATAACTTTCGACCAACCTTGCGTCCTGTGCGATGTCCGACGGCGGTCCTTGCGTAGTGATGGCGCCCAACTCCATGACGTAGGCGTAGTCGGCGACTTGCAACGCAGCGCGCGCGTTCTGTTCGACCAGCAGGATGGAAACACCGCTGGCGCGTAGCTCGGTCAGGATGTGAAAAATGTCGCGGACGATGCGCGGTGCGAGTCCGAGACTTGGCTCGTCGAGCATCAGCAAGGTGGGGCGCGCCATCAGCGCGCGGCCCATCGCGAGCATCTGCCGCTCGCCGCCGGAGAGCGTTCCGGCCAGTTGCCGCCGTCGCTCCTTCAGCCTTGGAAATTGTATGAAGATCTTCTCGAGTGACTCTTTGCGCTCAGCGCGCGAGCGGCGAATACCGCCGAGCCGCAGATTGTCTTCGACCGGCATGTCGCCGAACAGCTCGCGGCGCTCCGGCACCAGGCACATTCCTGCTTTCACCCGGGATTCCAGCGGAATCGATATCACAGGTATTTCGTTGAAGGCGATTGCGCCACGTGCGTTGAGCAGACCCATGACAGCATTCAGCAGCGTCGTCTTGCCGGCGCCGTTAGACCCGATCACGGTGACCAGCGCGCCCCGCGTCACCTGGATCGAGACATCATGAACCACCTGGGCCCGGCCGTAGGACACACAGAGATCGCGGACATCGAGCAGCGCGGTCATTCCACGCCTCCGAGATAAGCTTCAAGCACAGCTGGATTCTGCCGGATGTCCGCGGGCAAGCCTTCGGCAATCTTGGTGCCGAAATCCAGCACCACGAGCTGGTTGGCGAGGCTCATGACGAAATCCATGTCGTGCTCGACCAGCAACACGCTGATGCCCTCAGTGCGAACCTCGCGCAGCAGTTTCGCCAACGCCTTCTTTTCACCGACGCGAAGTCCGGCAGCCGGCTCGTCGAGCAGCAGCAGCACGGGATTGAGACAGAGTGCACGCGCCACTTCGACGAGGCGCAGTTGCCCGAGCGCCAGCGTTCCCGCCGGATTGAACGCGACGTCGGCGAGGCCGACGCGCGCGAGCTGCCGCTTGGCGGTAGCGAACAACATGGCCTCTTCGGCGCGATCAAGTTTTAGGATGGAGCGCAGCACACCGGCATGGCCGAGCAGGTTCGCGCCAAGCGCGACATTCTCGATCACGCTCATGTCCGGAACGATCTCGACATGCTGGAAGGTGCGGCCGAGTCCGAGTTGCGCCGCACGCTGTGGCGTCTGCGCTTGCAGCGGATGGCCTTCGAACTGGATGGCGCCCGAGGTGAGCGGGATTACGCCGGTGATCAGATTGAACGTCGTGCTCTTGCCTGCGCCGTTCGGGCCGATCAACCCGATGATGCGGCCGCTTTCGACCTCGAAGCTGACATCGTTGACCGCAGCCAGGCCACCGAATTGCTTGCGCGCATCCTGCACCTGCAACAGTCTTGTTCCAAGCCTGGGCAAAGCGCGCGCGGGAAGCTTCTCTCCATCGCGCGGCGCCGGGGGCTTCGGCGGCGGTGGCGGACCGAACAGGATCGGCCACAGCCCGTTGGTTGCGGTCTGCAGCACCAGCACCAGCACGGCGCCATACGCGATGGATTCGAAATTTCCGGTGTGGCCGAACAGCCACGGCAACAGGTTCTGCAACTGGTCGCGCAGCACGGTGATACCAGCCGCGCCGAGGATTGCGCCATAGACACGGCCCGCGCCGCCCAGCACGGCCATCAAGAGATATTCGGTGCCGGCGTTGATACCGAACGGACCCGGCGACACCGAGCGCTGGAAATGCGCGTAAAGCCAGCCAGCCAATCCCGCGAGCATCGCCGCGTAGACGAACACCATCAGCTTTGCGGCTGCTGTGTTGACGCCGAAGGCTTCGGCGGCTCGCGTGCTGCGGCGAAGCGCGCGGATGCCGCGGCCGACGCGGCCACCGAGCAGGTTTTGTGTCGCGATCACGGCCAGCACCACGGCGACCCACACGACGACGAAGTATTCCTTCGGATCGGTCAATTGATGGCTGCCGATTTGCAGCGCCGGAATGCCGGGTAAACCATCGTGCGCGCCGAGCCAGCTCATGTTGCCGAACAGATAGAAAAACGCGATGCCCCAGGCGATGGTGGCGAGCGGCAGATAGTGCCCGGACAGTCTCACTGTGACCGCGCCAACGCCGGCGGCGACAATCATGGTGACGATCAATGCCGCGGGCAGCGTCAGCCATGGCGAAATGCCGAAGTAAACGGTTAGTACGCCGGTGGTGTAAGCGCCGAATCCCACGAAAGCCGATTGTCCGAACGAGGTCATGCCGCCGACGCCGGTCAGCAGCACGAGGCCGATGGCGACCAGGCTGGAGATGCCGATATAGTTGAACAGCGTGATCCAGTAATCCGGCAGGAAGCCGGAGAACGGTGCGATCAGAATCGCAATCGCGAAGACAATCGCGACGGCTGGTCCCCGTGTCAGCTTCATTCCTGGTCCTCGACATGCGGTGCGTAAAGCGAACGCCAAGCCAACACGGGAATGATCAGAGTGAAGACCAACACCTCCTTGAAGTTGCTGGCCCAGAACGAAAACAGCGCTTCCGCGAAGCCGACACCAAGCGCTGCAATTACGGTGAGCGGATAGCTCACAAGTCCGCCGATGATCGCAGCAACAAAAGCCTTCAAACCGATCAGGAAGCCGCTGTCATAAAACACCGTCATCAGCGGGCCGACCAGCACGCCCGACACCGCGCCGAGCAGGGCCGCAATGGCAAACGAGAATTGTCCTGCGACCGAGGTCGGAATCCCGACCAGCCGCGCGCCGACGCGGTTCGACGAACAGGCGCGCAGCGCCTTGCCGAGCAAGGTGCGCCCGAAGAGCAGCGCGAACAATATCAGCAGCGCGGCGGTGACGATCAGCACGGCGACGCTCTGGCCGGTCACGACAAGACTGCCGAGCGAGAACGACGCATCGGACAGCGGCTTGGTCCCAATACCTTCAGGGCCGAAGAACAGAAGCCCGAGTCCCATCAACGAGAAGTGCACGCCGAATGCGGCCATCAACAGGACCAGCACACTGGAATGCGCCAGCGGTTCGAACGCGATGCGATAGAGCATCGGACCCATCGGCGTGATCAGCGCGACCGCGAGCAGGATGTTGACCGCCTGGCCGAGCTTGAGCGGCGCCAGCGCCTGCGTCAGCAACAGCAGGGCGATTGGCAATACCAGATCCAGCAGCACGATCCGGATCAGGCGGTGCAAATTGATCTCGCGGAAATGCCACACCACTTCCGCGACGGCGGCCATAATGCCCAGTGCCAACAGCAGCCAAGGTGTCGACGGCATCTGGCCGTTTTCCAGCGCGGCGACGGTCAGTGCGGCAAACGCGACGAATTCGCCCTGTGGGACGAAGATCACCCGGGTGACTGCAAACACCAGCACCAGCGCGATCGCCACCAGCGCGTACACCGCACCGTTGATGATGCCGTCCTGAAGCAGGAACAGGAATATTGTTGCGTCCACCCGCCGTTGTCCCCCCGGATCGCGCGGGTCCGCCGGATCTAGAGTCCGGGTTAGCCCTTGCTGGTCTCTCGGGCTAAAATTCACCAACCGATCGTTTAATTCAAGTGCTTAATTGGGCTAACGCTCGGCCCCGCGGCTCGATGCGTCCGCCGAGCGTTACGTCATGCAGCGAGTGCCCTAAATTTCAACTGGCAAAGAGCCGATTGAATGCAGCGTGTTATTCAACTCGCGGCCCTCGCGATAGTGGTGAGGAAAGGTCTACGCCGGGCATTCCCGGCGCAGCACCTCATCGAACGCGGACTGCAGTAGCGACGGATCGTCGCGCATCGTGCGCCATTGCCGCGAGGCTTGCTTACGGCATACTCAGTTCGTGGCGGCCGACCACCATCCAGTGCACCTCGTCGGGACCGTCGGCGAAGCGAAGGTGGCGCACGTCGGTGTACATCTCGGCAAGCGGTGTCCACTGTGAGATGCCGGTTGCTCCGTGCATCTGAATCGCCTGATCGATGACTTTGCAGGCGCGCTCGGGCACCATCGCCTTGACCATGCTGACCCAGACCCGAGCTTCCTTGTTGCCAAGGACGTCCATCGCCTTGGCAGCCTTCAGCACCATCAACCGCATCGCCTCGATCTCACAGCGTGCCTGCGCGATGATCTGCAGGTTGCCGCCGAGATGGGCGATCTTCTTGCCGAATGCCTCGCGCGTCAAACCGCGCGATACCATCAGATCCAGTGCCTTTTCCGCTTTGCCGATCGTGCGCATGCAGTGATGGATCCGGCCCGGCCCGAGGCGCAGCTGCGAGATCTCGAAGCCGCGGCCTTCGCCGAGCAGGATGTTATCCTTGGGCACCCTGACATTGTTGAAACGCAAATGCATGTGCCCGCGCGGCGCATGGTCATGTCCGAACACGTGCATCGGGCCGATAATCTCAACACCTGGCGTGTCCTTCGGCACCAAAATCTGCGACTGCTGCTTGCTCGGCGCTGCGTCCGGATTGGTCTTCACCATCACGATCATGATTTTGCAGCGAGGGTCGCCGAGGCCGGAGATGTAATATTTCTCTCCGTTGATCACCCATTCATCGCCAACCAGTTTGGCGGTGGTCGAAATGTTCTTTGCGTCCGATGAAGCGACATTCGGCTCTGTCATGGCGTAGGCGGAACGGATTTCGCCGTTCAGCAGCGGCTTCAGCCACTTTTCCTTTTGTTCGCGCGTACCGACCCGCTCGATGACTTCCATGTTGCCGGTATCTGGCGCCGAACAGTTCATGGTTTCCGAAGCCAGCGGATTTTTGCCGAGTTCGACGGCGATATAGGCGTAATTTAGATTGCTCAAGCCTTCACCGGTCTCTGCATCCGGCAAGAAGAAATTCCACAGGCCTGCTTCCTTGGCCTTCGTTTTTGCTTTCGCAAGCACCTCGAGCTGGCCTGCCGTAAAGCTCCAGCGATCGGTCTTGCTCTCACCGTGCCGGTAAAATTCGACCGACATCGGCTCGACCGTTTCCCGGATGAATTTCTTCACGTGGTCGTAGAGCGGCCGAACCTTCTCCGACATCCGCAGATCGTTAAGTTCATCGTCGGGGCTAAGTCCATACGACGTCATCCGGGGCACGTATGCGTGTTTCATGCGTCAAATACTCCCACTGGCGCTGATTATTCGCCAATTATAGGCTTTGCACGCTCGTTGGATAGAGTGCGCGTGAGTGGGATGGCGCAAAGGGGCATTCCGCCTCGCGAAATCTCGAAGCCGAACTCTCAATACTGACGTATCAGCGATGCGGCTGAGTTCTTCGTCTCGTTTCCGCTCAACTTGGCGCGCTTGGCCGTACGCGGATCAGTTGTCAGCGTGGTTTACCGCAGCGGCATTGGCGGCCGGGGAGCGTACGTATCGCCTGGTTGCGGCGGAAGTTGCGCGGGCGCAGGCGGTGGGACGTAAGCATCACGTTGCACGGGGCTTTGCGGATAGGCCTGTTGTGAATAGTTCTGCGGCGGCACATAGGGCGCGCGGGCACGTACAGTTGCGGCAGTTGTCGACACGTGCTGCCGCCGCGGCGATGTTGGCTTCGATGTTTGTGCCGTCGGCTTGCGGTGCGCCTCATGCTCCGCGGCCTTCGCGATATCGCGCTCCATTTGTTGCTGACCAGCCTTTAGTTCATCGACCGTCTGTTTCAACGAAGCGATTTCGCCGGCCATCGATTCAATCGATGATGCGAGCTTAGGCGAAATTGCTGCCTGCGTTGGAGGTGACTCGACTGCAGGCGTGACAGCAGCCGTAGAAGGCTGCGTTGACGTCGCGGCGGCGCCGTCTTGCGCAGGCGCTGGCTCGACAGCCGGTTGAGACGCGACGACTGGAGTGGCTGCGTCCTGCGGTTTGGCGGCGGTGACGCTTTGTGCGAGGGCCTGCGCTCCAGCGAGAAGATGTGGCGCGAGGTGGGATAGCCGCTGTTTCGCTTCCTCTCCGTAGGAACGCCACGCAACGACTGCCGCAACGATCGCACAGATGGCCAACAGTACGCGCGCGCCGCGATAGCCAGATCGCGCAGGCGATATCGGACCAAGGATATCTCCGGCGTTGTCGTTCAATGGTATTGCACGGAGTGACGGCTCGCTGACCGGTTCTGATGGTGGTGCGGTCGTGCCTTGAGCTACCGGAACGGCATCAGGTTCAGCCGAATCCTGTTCGTGGCGTGGCGCCAGTCTGCGGAGTTGCGCGGCGATGGCGTCGTGCGGGTCGGCGTGCTGCAATTCGAGCTGCATTGGCGCTCCTTGGTCAAACGAGGTCGATGTCCGGCGAGAGTTCCCGGCAACATGCGTGCAAAAAGGGCGTCACATTTGACCATAGCAAGGCAGTAAGATGAAATTGCGGCTGGAAAGCCGCAGCGCTCAGCGCCAGTGAAGCAGGCGGCGCTCCAGAAGGCTGAGCAGCCAGCCGATCAAAAGGCCGAAGGCGGAGAGGATCACGACGCCTGCGAGCAGTTGATCGGTCTGCATCAGATTGCCGGCTTGGAGCACGAAAGCACCAATGCCGTATTGCGCGCCGATCATCTCGGCGCTCACCACGAGCAGCAGTGCGATCGATGCGGTGATGCGGAACCCCGCAAGGATCGAGGGCAGGGCACCGGGCCAGATCACGCGGCGGATGATGGTTGTGAACGGCACATTGAAACTCTGCGCCATGCGGATCAGATTGCGCGGCACTGAATCTACGCCGCTGTAGACAGAGATCGCGGTGGAGAAGAACACGCCGAGCGCGATGGTTGCGATCTTCGGCTCCTCGCCGATGCCGAGCCACAGAATCAGCAATGGTAGCAGGGCTATCTTCGGAATCGGAAACAGCGCCGAGATGAACGTCATGCCGACGCCGCGTGCAAGGCTCGAGAGTCCGATAGCGAGGCCGACGATCACGCCGGCGACCGTTCCAAGAATCCAGCCGGTGCCGATGCGCATCGCCGACCACGCGAGATGCTGCCAGAGCGTCCCGCTCAGCGCGAGCTGATAGATGGCGCGGCCGATCGCGAGCGGGCTCGGCAGGAACAGCGGATTGATCCATCCCGCGCTTCCTGCGAGTTGCCAGAGGGCGATAACGATAACGACGCCGATCCAGCCTGCATGACGGCCGGGTTGCGGAGCGAAGCCGCCGCCACGGAACGCGACAGGGCGGGTTCCATCGGCGGATTTTTCTTGCGGCAAACCCGAGGCAGCCGCCGCCACAGTTTTGGCGAGATTCGCGGAGGCTTCCGGCGCAGACTGCGGCTGGTCAAGCATGCTGGACCTCGCGTTCGGCGTCGATTGCCTCGTCGCGGATCAGCGACCACAGCTCGTTCTGGAGGGCGAGCAGCTTTTCGCGGGCATCGAAATCGCCGCGCTCGGTGCGGGTGAGGGGGACCGTCACGACCTCGCGAATGCGCCCGGGGCGCCGCGACAGTACGACGATGCGATCGGCGAGGCGAACCGCTTCTTCGAGATTGTGCGTGACATAGGCCGCGCCCATGCTGCCGTCGGCGAGCAGGCCGATGAAATCCTCCATCAGTAATTCGCGCGTCTGCGAATCCAGCGCCGACAGAGGCTCGTCCATCAGCAGGATCGCCGGCCGCACCGCGATCGCGCGGGCGATGCCGACGCGCTGGCGCATGCCGCCGGACAGTTGCTTCGGATAAGCGTCGCGAAAATCCGTCAAGCCGGTGCGGCGCAGCGCATCCGCGACAACCGCTTCGCGCTCGCTTGCAGACAAACCGGTATGCAGCAGCGGAAAGGCGACGTTGTCGCCGACCGTGCTCCACGGCAGCAGTGCGAAATCCTGAAACACGAAGGTCAGCGGGTTGAGACTGCCGGCTGGTGCCTCGCCGCGCAACTCAGCGCGGCCTTTGTTCGGTTGCAACAGGCCGCCCAGGATCGAGAGCAGCGTGCTCTTGCCGCAGCCGGACGGGCCGACGATGGCAACGACTTCGCCAGTTCGAATCGCAAAGCTCACGTCCGTCAGCACATCGAGCGTGCCGAACTTGTGACTGATGCGGCTTGCGATCAGGTCCATCAATCCGCCTTCACAACATCCTTGGCGATGATGTCGCTGACACCAAAACCCTTGTCGACGAAGCCTTGCGCCTGCAGCCATTCGATCTGGTTGGCAACGTTCTTGACGTCGAGCTTGCCGTCGGGATCGATGTAAGCGCAGTTGCCGGCGACCTGCTCGACGGTGCCGTTGGTGTATTTGGCGATGATCGCGAGCAGCGGTTTGGTCGCGTCGGTCACTGGCGCCTTGCCGTCATGGAAGTTGGCGAGGATGACGTCGTGATACTCCTTGTCGGCGCGGGCAAGCGCTGCGAGTAGTTTGGTCACCAGCGGCTTGTTCGCGACAGTTTTTGTGGACGCGAATACCGCGCCGAGTTGCCACGGCGTTTCGTCGCCGACCCAGCCGAGCAGTTTCGCGCCGTTGGAATCCATCAGCTTGCGTGCGGTGGAGACCGGCAGCAGCGCCGCGTCCACGGTCTCGCCTTTCAGCGCGGCAGCGGCATTCGACAGCGATTGCATCGGCAGCACCTTCATGTCCGACAGCTTGAGATGGTATTTATCAGCGAGTAGCCCAAGCGAATAATGGAAGCTGGAGCCGACCTGCGTCACGGCAATGCGCTTGCCCGCGAGGTCTTTCGGCGTCTTGAGGCCGGCTGCATACGCATTGTTGCTGGCAAAATAGCCGATCAGCGGATAACCGGCCTTCTCGCGGCTCATGCCGCCGATCACTTTCAGCGTGCCTTTGCCTGCGAGGTTATAGAGCCCGGCGGTGAAGGCGGTGACGCCGAAATCGATATCGCCGGATGTCGTGGCCACCGCGATCGGCTGCGC
>JBEPUM010000096.1:0-13062 GCA_041691515.1 Pseudomonadota bacterium
ATGCCATGGCCCAGATTGAAGATCAGGCGGCCGTTTGCAAAATTTTCCAGCACATCATCGACCGCGCGATCGAGCGTGTTGCCACCGACTATCAGCGCCAGCGGATCGAGATTGCCTTGGATCGCGACGCGGTTTTGTACGCGTTCGCGGATCAGCGACGGCTCGGCGGTCCAGTCGATGCTGACGGCATCGACGCCGGTTGCCTCGACATAGGACGGCAGCAGCGCGCCGGCGCCGCGAGGAAAGCCGATGATCTTTGCGTCGGGATTCTGTTTGCGCACGCCTTCGACGATGCGCCTGGTCGGTTCGATCGACCAGCGCGCGAATTCGCGCGGCGGCAACACGCCCGCCCAGGTATCGAAGATCTGCAGCGCATCGGCGCCAGCTTTCAGTTGTCCCAGGAGGTAACGGATCGAATTGTCGACGATGGTATCGATGATTTTCGAGAAAGCCTCGGGATGGCGATAGGCCATCATCCGCGCCGTCGCCTGATCCGGCGTGCTCTGGCCTGCGACCATATAAGTGGCGACCGTCCACGGCGCACCGCAGAATCCGATCAGCGCGATCCTGGGGTCGAGCTCGCGCTTCACACGTCGCAATGCCTCGAATACCGGTTCGAGCGTGGTCATATCGGCCTCGCGCGCCAGCGTGGCGACCTTGTCTGGCGTATCCAGCGGATCGAGCCGTGGGCCTTCCCCGGCCTCGAACCGCACCGAGCGTCCGAGCGCGTAGGGGATGACGAGGATGTCGGAGAAGATGACTGCGGCATCGAATGCGAAGCGGCGGATCGGCTGCAGCGTGATCTCGGTGGAGTAGTCGGGATTGAAGCAGAGGTCGAGAAAGCCGCCGGCTTTCGCACGCAATTCCCGATATTCGGGCAGGTAGCGGCCGGCCTGCCGCATCATCCAGATCGGTGGAATGGGCTGCCGGTGGCCTGAAAGCACCTCGAGAAATGGCTTGATGATCGTATTCTGTGTCAAAGCATGTTCCGTCGTTGTCGCGCCGCATTTCCGGCCCGTCTGATACACCGCCGGCAGCGTCTTGACCACGCTATCCGCGGCTTTCGAAGGAAAGTTGCGTGTGCGCGTGGCCGGATCAATGCTGAGTGCAGCGGTTGCGGGTGAGGGCTCGGCCGTCCTAATGTGCGGCGACAGGTTCTGCGGAAGGCGCATGCGTTGCTAGACAAGCTTGAACTTCTGCTGGCTTTGGCCAAGGAGCGGCATTTCGGCCGTGCCGCCGAGGCCTGCGGCGTGACCCAGCCGACCATGTCGACCAGCATCAAGCAGCTCGAGGAAATTTTGGGCGTGATGCTGGTGCAGCGCGGCTCACGCTTTATCGGCTTCACGCCCGAGGGCGAACGCACGCTCGACTGGGCGCGGCGCATTGTCGGCGACTCGCGCGCCATGAAGCAGGAAATCAACGCGCTGAAGAGCGGACTGTCGGGTGAGATCAAGATCGCCGTGATTCCGACCGTGCTCGGCATGGTCGCCTCGCTCACCACGCCGTTTCGCGCCAAGCATCCGAACGTGCGTTTCCGAATTCTCTCATGCACGTCGATTGAAATTCTCGGCCAGCTTGAAAATCTCGAGGCCGATGCCGGGTTGACCTATCTTGAGAATGAGCCGCTCGGCAAGGTCCGCTCGATTCCTCTGTTCGATGAAACCTACGTTTTGCTGACCGCGCCGGATGCGCAATTCGGCGATCGCGAACAGGTCACATGGCAAGAAGTCGGACAGGTCCCGCTCTGCCTGTTGACCGACGATATGCAGAACCGCCGCATCATCGATCGTGCGTTGCGGGCGGCTGGCACGAAGGCCATGCCGACGCTGACATCGAACTCGATGATCCTTCTTTATACGCACGTCAGGACAGGGCGCTGGGCCAGCGTCATGCCAGCGATTCTGGCGGAAACGTTGGGTCTGGCGGATTCCATGCGGGCCATTCCGATCATCGATCCTTTGGTCACCTATCGGGTCGGCCTCGTCATTCCTCCGCGCGAACCGATGACCCCGTTGATCGCGGCTTTGGTGCAAACCGCAAACGACGTCGCGCCAATGCTGAGCCGATCGGTCCGGCGGCCGAAGCCTTAAAGCTTCCCTTATATTTCCGTTTCTCGTGCCGCCATTTATGTGGATTTTCCATCGAAAGTTGTATGTTCGATTGGAATTCCGTATCGCAGCATAAGACTGCTTTATTGATTTTTTGATCGATTCCAACTGTTTAAGGGTTTCCACCTTCCACCACCCCGGAGACCCAGATGACGGTGACCAGCGAGCCATGGGACGTCGAACGCGGCGCCGAAATCATAGCGGAACATCGGTCGGTTGAAGGGCCGACCCTGGTGATCCTGCATGCGCTGCAGGCAGCTTTTGGCTACGTGCCGGAACCAGCAATTCCGATGGTTGCATCTGCGCTCAATCTGTCGCGCGCTGAAGTCCACGGCGTCTTCACATTTTATCACGATTTCCGAAAGGAACCCGCGGGCAAGCACGTGCTGAAGCTGTGCCGCGCAGAGGCCTGCCAGTCCGCCGGCGGCGATGCGCTGGCCGCGCGGGCCGAGGCAAAACTCGGCGTTTCGATTGGAAACACGTCGGCAGATCAGCGCGTCACGCTTGAGCCGGTCTATTGTCTCGGTCTCTGTGCGATCGCGCCGTCGGCGATGCTGGACGGCCGCGTCGTTGGCCGGCTCGATGATGCGCGCCTCGATGCTCTGGTCGCGGAGGCACAGCGATGACGACACGAATTTTCGTATCGCGCGATGCGGGCGCGGTCGCCGTCGGGGCCGACGAGGTTGCGCGTGCGCTTGAGCAAGCGGCGGCGAAAAAGGGTGCGAGCGTTGAGATTGTCCGTACGGGTTCGCGCGGACTCTACTGGCTGGAGCCGATGATCGAGGTCACCACGCCGAAGGGCCGAATTGCTTTCGGGCCGGTCACGGAATCCGACGCCGCATCGGTACTCGACGCGATGCTCGCGGATGGTCCTCACGCCCTGCGGCTTGGTGTCACAGACGAGATTCCGTGGCTGAAGCGTCAGACCCGTCTGACCTTCGCGCGTTGCGGCGTGATCGATCCGCGCTCGGTCGACGACTACAAGGCTCACGATGGTTACAAGGGCTTGACGCGGGCGTTGACGCTTGCTCCGGCTGGCATCCTTGACGACGTGACGAAGTCAGGGCTGCGCGGACGCGGCGGCGCGGGCTTCCCGACCGGCATCAAGTGGAAGACCGTCGCTGAAACCGCCGCCGACCAGAAATACATCGTCTGCAACGCGGACGAGGGCGACAGCGGCACCTTCGCCGACCGCATGATCATGGAAGGCGATCCTTTCGTTGTGATCGAAGGCATGACGATCGCCGGCATCTGCGTCGGCGCGACCAAGGGCTACATCTACATCCGTTCGGAATATCCGCACGCCGTCGAAGCCATGAATGCGGCGATCGCAGCCGCAAGGCGGACCGGCCATCTCGGCGCCAAGGTGGCAGGGTCGGCGCATGCGTTCGATCTGGAAGTCCGGGTAGGCGCCGGTGCTTATGTCTGCGGTGAGGAAACGTCGCTGCTCGACAGCCTCGAGGGCAAGCGCGGCATGGTTCGCGCCAAGCCGCCGCTACCGGCCCATAAGGGCCTGTTCGGCAAACCCACCATCATCAACAACGTGCTGTCGTTCGCCGCCATTCCGTTCATTCTGGCCGGTGGCGCGAAAGCCTATGCCGATTGCGGCATGGGACGGTCGCGCGGCACTATGCCGATCCAGCTGGCCGGCAACATCAAGCACGGTGGACTGTTCGAGGTCGCCTTCGGCATCACGCTCGGCGAACTGGTCGACGATATCGGCGGCGGCACGCGATCCGGCCGCCCGGTTCGCGCCGTTCAGGTCGGCGGTCCGCTCGGCGCGTATTTTCCGCGCGCGCTGTTCGATACCGCGTTCGACTATGAGGCGTTCGCGGCAAAGGACGGCCTGATCGGCCATGGTGGCATCGTCGTGTTCGACGACACGGTCGATATGGCGAAACAGGCGCGGTTCGCGATGGAATTCTGCGCCATCGAATCCTGCGGCAAGTGCACGCCGTGCCGCGTCGGGTCGATCCGTGGCATGGAGGTGATCGACCGCATCATCGCCAACCAGAATCGCGCCGCGAATACCACGCTGCTGGAAGACCTGTGCAACACCATGAAGTTCGGTTCGCTCTGCGCGCTCGGCGGCTTCACGCCTTATCCCGTCATGAGCGCCATTACGCATTTCCCCGAGGACTTCGGCGCGCCGCCGCGTCTTCAGGCCGCAGAATAGGAGACATCCATGTCCTTGATACATGAGATCGATTACGGCACCCCGAAGTCGAAGGCGGAAAGGACCGTCACGCTGACGATCGACGACAAGCAGATCACGGTGCCGGAAGGTACCTCGATCATGCGTGCGGCGATGGAAGCGGGAACGGAAATTCCAAAACTCTGCGCGACCGACATGCTCGATGCGTTCGGCTCCTGCCGAATTTGCCTGGTCGAGATCGACGGCCGCAACGGAACGCCGGCTTCCTGCACGACGCCGGTGGCCGATGGCATCGTGGTGCACACCAAGACCGAGCGTCTCGACCGCATCCGCAAGGGTGTGATGGAGCTTTATGCCTCCGACCATTCGGTGACGTCGCTCGATCGCAACGCCAAAGAGAACAAATCCGTCGAACTGCTCGATGTCGCTGCCGACGTCGGTCTGGAAGAGGTTCGCTACGGGTTCGGCTGCGAGCATCATCCCAATACGGGTGTCGACGATTCCAATCCGTACTTCATCTACGATCCGGCCAAGTGCATTGTGTGCTCGCGTTGTGTTCGCGCGTGTGAGGACGTGCAGGGTACTTTCGCGCTGACGATCTCCGGCCGAGGTTTCGATTCGATCGTATCGGCTGGCATGAACGAGTCGTTCCTAGGCTCCGAATGCGTCTCGTGCGGCGCCTGCGTGCAGGCCTGCCCAACCGGATCGCTGATCGAAAAGAGCGTGCTGGCCGCGCAGGAGATCGAGAAGCCTGCGGATCATTCGGTGGTCACAACCTGCGCCTATTGCGGCGTCGGCTGCGCGTTCAAGGCGGAAATGCACGGCGAAGAAGTCGTGCGCATGGTCCCTTACAAGGATGGCAAAGCCAATCACGGCCATTCCTGCGTCAAGGGCCGCTTCGCCTGGGGATATGCCAATCACAAGGAACGCATTCTCAAGCCGATGGTTCGTGAAAAGATCACCGATCCATGGCGTGAAGTATCGTGGGAAGAGGCGATCGCGCGCACCGCATCGGAATTGAGGCGTATCCAGCAACAGCATGGCCGCGGCGCCATCGGCGGAATCACGTCGTCACGTTGCACCGACGAGGAAACCTTCCTCGTGCAGAAGCTGGTGCGCGGCGGATTCCGCAACAACAACGTCGACACCTGCGCGCGCGTCTGCCATTCGCCCACCGGCTATGGCTTGTCGAGCACGTTGGGAACCTCGGCCGGCACCCAGGATTTCGACTCGGTCGAAGAGACCGACATCATGGTTCTGATTGGAGCCAATCCCACCGACGCTCATCCGGTGTTCGCTTCGCGCATGAAACAGCGCCTGCGTGAAGGCGCCAAAATCATCGTGATCGATCCGCGCGCGACCGATCTCGTGCGTTCGCCGCACATCGAGGCGGCCTATCACCTCCCGCTGCTGCCGGGCACCAACGTCGCGATGCTGACCGGGCTCGCCCACGTGATCGTCACCGAAGGCCTTGTGAATGAAGCCTTCGTTCGCGAGCGGTGCGAGTGGGACGCGTTTCAGGACTGGGCAGAGTTTGTTGCCAATCCGAAGCACAGCCCCGAGGAGACTGCGAAAGTTACGGGCGTGCCTGCCGAGACCATTCGCAAGGCTGCGCGGCTCTACGCGACCGGGGGCAACGGCGCGATCTATTACGGCCTCGGCGTCACCGAGCACAGCCAGGGATCGACGGCGGTCATGGGAATCGCCAATCTGGCGATGGCGACCGGCAATTACGGTCGACCCGGCGTCGGCGTAAATCCGCTGCGCGGCCAGAACAACGTTCAGGGCTCGTGCGACATGGGTTCCTTCCCGCACGAATTCTCCGGCTATCGTCACGTCGCCACCGATTCCGTTCGCGAGCAGTTTGAAATCGATTGGGGCGTGAAGCTGGACAAGGAGCCGGGTCTGCGCATCAATAACATGTTCGATGCGGCAACCGACGGCACATTCCTCGGTCTCTATGTTCAGGGCGAGGACATCCTTCAGTCCGATCCCAACACCTCTCACGTTGTCGCTGCGCTGTCGGCGATGGAGTGCGTGGTGGTGCAGGATCTGTTCCTGAACGAGACCGCGAACTACGCCCACATCTTCCTGCCTGGATCGACCTTCCTCGAGAAGGACGGCACGTTCATCAACGCCGAACGGCGCATTCAAATGGTGCGCAAGGTGATGGAGCCCAAGAACGGGTATGCCGATTGGGAAGTCACTTGCGCGATCAGCAATGCCGTGGGTTATCCCATGCATTACAACCATCCGTCCGAAATCATGGATGAGATTGCCCGCCTGACGCCGACATTCTCCGGTGTCTCGTTCAAGCGCCTCGAGGAACTCGGTTCGATCCAGTGGCCCTGCAATGAAAAGGCTCCGCTGGGGACGCCGGTCATGCACATCGATACGTTCGTGCGCGGCAAGGGCCATTTCATGGTCACCGAATATGTGGCGACGGACGAACGGGTCGGCCCGCGCTTCCCGCTGCTGCTCACGACAGGCCGTATCCTCAGCCAGTACAATGTCGGCGCGCAGACCCGCCGCACCGACAACGTCGTCTGGCATCCGGAAGATCTGCTGGAGATTCATCCCAACGATGCCGAGATGCGCGGCGTGCGCGACGGCGACTGGGTTCGCCTGCAGAGCCGCGCCGGTGAGACGACGTTGCGTGCACTGATCACCGAACGCGTTGCGCCGGGCGTGGTCTACACCACGTTCCATCACCCGACGACGCAGGCGAATGTCATCACGACGGACTTCTCGGATTGGGCGACCAACTGTCCCGAGTACAAGGTCACGGCTGTTCAGATCTCGCCATCCAACGGGCCGTCGGAGTGGCAGAAAAACTACGAGGAACAGGCCCGTCAGTCACGGCGGATCGCGCCGGCGGAGGCCGCGGAATAACGGATGCACGAGCCGGTTCGCACCGTTCATCGCCGGATCTGGCGCACCGAGGGCGCCAGCGAAGGTGTGCGTGCGATTCCGGAAGAGACCGCCGTCGCGCTGACCTATAACGGCGGCACCTACGCGGTCATGATGGCGACGCCGCGCAATCTCGAGGATTTCGCGGTCGGATTCAGTCTCGACGAAGGCGTTGTCAAAAACGCGACGGATATCCAGTCGCTCGAGGTCGTGCCCCTGGATGACGGCGTCGAACTGCGGATGTGGCTCGATCCGTCAATTGCCGGGCGGCTGAGCGACAGGCGCCGGCAGATCGCAGGTCCCACCGGGTGCGGACTGTGTGGCATCGATTCCATCGCCGAGGCGGTTCGGCCCGCCGCGATCGTCGGCCCCGGCGCGGTGTTTTCACCACAGCAGGTCATGTCCGCGATGGCTGCGATTCCGCCGCTGCAAAAGATCAATATCGAGACGCGCGCCGTTCACGCCGCGGCGTTCTGGACGCCGTCGCGTGGCATCGTCGCGCTGCGCGAAGACGTCGGGCGTCACAATGCGCTCGACAAGCTTGCCGGTGCGCTCGCGCGAGAGAATATCAATGCGACCGATGGTGCGGTGCTGCTGACCAGCCGGATATCGGTTGAGATGGTGCAGAAGACCGCGGCGATCGGCGCTAGCGTCATGGTGTCGGTGTCGGCGCCGACAGCGCTTGCGGTTCGTGTGGCGGAAGCCGCCGGTATCACGCTTGCCGCCATCGCCCGCAATGACGGCTTTGAAGTCTTCACCTACCCGGAACGAATAGCCCTGAGAGCGCCCGAAAATGTCAACGTCGCCTGATAACCTTGTCTATATGGCCAATCAGATTGGCACGTTTTTCAAGTCCCAGAAGCAGGACACGGTCGTCCCTGGGATCGCCGACCATATCAAGAAGTTCTGGGATCCCCGGATGCTGAAAACCATCTTTGCCCACCTCGAGAAGGGCGGGGCCGGACTCGATCCCAAAGTGCTGGATGCATTAAAGACGCTCAGGAAGTAGCTCCGCAACCGTTGCCTGCGGCCACTGGCGGTTGACGCCCGGCCAAATCCGATCATCATCCATTGCAATACGATGCCGCGGCCGTTGAGCCGCGCGGATACGGTTGCGGGAGGCTCGATGATCGAAACGCTTGCGGAGCGCGTCAACAGCGACGCCATGCTGGTGAAACGAGGGCGGTTTCTCTCGACCACATTCCTGCTCGAGGTCGGTCCGACGCCGTGGCTCATCGCCATTGCTCAAGGAAAGATCGCCTCCGTGACGCGCGGGCCGTTTGTGATGCCCTCATGGACGTTCGCGCTGCGCGCGCCGGAAAGCGAGTGGCAGCAGTTCTGGGCGGCGCGGCCGTTACCCGGCCATCACGATCTGATGGCGCTGATCAAACGCCGCGTGCTCAAGGCCGAAGGCGATCTGCATCCCTTCATGGCGAACCTGCGTTACTTCAAGGAAGCGCTGGCCAAGCTGCGCGCAGAGAAGGTGGCCGCATGACCGCGCAATTCGAACAGGTTTTGGGCCGCTACATGAATCTCGATCTATTCAGGCGCAAGCACCGCATCTACGTCGAGGAAGCGGGCGAGGGTGTGCCGCTGCTGTGTCTGCATACGGCGGGCTCCGACGGCCGTCAGTATCGTGCGCTCATGAATGATGCGCGGATCACCGCAAATCATCGCGTCATCGCTTTCGATATGCCATGGCATGGAAAATCGTCACCGCCCGAGGGCTGGCACGACGAGGAGTATCAACTCACATCGGTGCAATACACCACCATGATCCTGACGATCATGGATGCGCTCGGCCTGGACAAGCCGATCGTGATGGGTTGTTCGATCGGCGGGCGCATCGTGCTGCATCTGGCGCTGGAACATCCGGAGCGTTTCAGCGCCATCATCGGTTTGCAGGCCGGGGCTCACGTCGATCCCTACTACGATCTGAATTTCCTGCATCGGCCTGACGTGCACGGCGGCGAAGTCTGCGCAGCGATCGTGTCGGGTCTGGTCGGACCTGACGCACCGGATTGCGACCGCTGGGAAACGTTATGGCATTACATGCAGGGCGGTCCCGGCGTGTTCAAAGGCGATCTGTATTTCTACAAGCTTGACGGCGATATCCGTGGCCGGGTTGCCGGGATCGACACCTCGCGCTGTCCGTTGTTTCTATTGTCCGGCGAATACGACTATTCCTGCACGCCGGAGGAAACGCTCGCGGTCGCGCGCAGTATCGCGGGATGCGAAGTCCAGATCATGCAGGGGCTCGGTCATTTCCCGATGAGCGAGGACCCCGCAAAATTCCTCAGCTATCTGCTGCCGGTTCTGAATCGGATCGCGGAGGCCGGCAAAGCGCCGCGCCGGGTCGCGGCCCGTTCCTGACCATTTTTGAGCGGCCGCGCTGGTCGATGGATCGCCTTTGCGGCCATCGATTCACGGCGTTGAAAGTTCTTCGGTCCAGTCTGCGGAGCGATACAGCAGGGATCTCTTGTCTCATGACCACCGATCAGGCGGTGCCGGCGCTGGCCGTACGAGGGTTAACAAAGCGTTTCGATCGCCCGGCCGTGGACGGGCTCGATCTGATCGTTCGGCCCGGCGAATTCTATGCGCTGCTCGGCCCGAACGGCGCCGGCAAGACCACGACGCTCCGCATGGTCGCAGGGCTCTTGCGGCCCGACGCGGGTTCCGTGTCGGTGCTGGGCGTCGATGCGCTGGCCGATCCGGTCGGAGCCAAGCAGATCATGGCGTGGGTTTCCGACGAGCCGATGATCTACGACAAACTGACGCCGCTGGAATACCTGGAATTCGTCGCGGGTCTTTGGGGCCGCGATCCCGCGGCATCGGAAGCGACCGCGCGGACTCTTCTCGCATCGCTCGGGCTTGCGGCGCATCTCGACGAGCGTTGCGAGGGATTTTCGAAAGGCATGAAGCAGAAGGTGGCGTTGGCCGGCGCGCTGGTCCACGACCCCAACCTGATCATTCTGGACGAACCGCTGACCGGTCTCGATGCGGTCTCGGCACGACACGTCAAAGGTCTGCTGCAGGAGCGCGTCCGCGATGGCGGCACCGTCATCATGACGACGCACATCCTCGAAGTCGCGGAGCGCATGGCCGACCGGATCGGTGTCATCGCGGGCGGAAAGCTCATTGCCGAAGGCACGCTCGACGAGTTGCGGCAATGGAATGGCGAGAATCATAGCAGTCTTGAAGACACTTTTCTTGCACTCGTCGATTGCGGCGCAGTCGCCGCATGAGTTCAACCCTTGAGCTAGCGTGGTTTGCGCGCCACGAGATTCGTCTGGCGTGGCGCGAGTGGCTTTCGATGATGACGGCCGGGCGCAAGCGCCGTACCCGCAACGTCGCCATCGGCCTCGTGGTGTTCGCGGCGCTGATGCATCTGCCGGCCTATGCCGTTGTCGGACGTTTTGCGGACATGTCGTCCGACGCCGATCAGACGGCGCTGATCGTCGTGACGGTGAGCCTGTTTCTGGCGTGGGCGCTGATCCTGTCGCAGGCAATGGAATCGGTAACGCGGGTGTTTTATTCTCGCGCCGATCTCGACCTCATCATTTCATCCCCCGTGATGCTGGCGAATGTCTTTTCTATTCGCATGGCGGCCATCGCGCTGGCGGTCACGGCAATGGCACTGCTCTTGTCCGCGCCCTTCATCGATGTGCTGGCGCTGGCGGGCGGGCCGCATTGGCTGGCCGCCTACGGCGTGATCGCGGCGGCCGGGATTTCGGCGGCGGCGGTGGCAATCGCACTGACGGTCGTGTTGTTTCGCACCATCGGTCCACGGCGGACGCGGGTGGTTGCCCAAGTCCTCGCCGTCATCATCGGCGCCGGCTTTGTGATCGCGCTGCAGATCGCGGCGATCCTGTCGACCAACACACTGTCGCGGTTTGCCGTGCTGACCTCGGACACGGCGGCAGCCTTCGCGCCGGGGCCGGGTAGCGTGGCATGGTGGCCGGTTCGCGCGGCCCTCGGCGATAGCGTGGCTCTGTTTGGCCTGCTCAGCGGCAGTCTCGTTCTACTCGGGGCCACCATGGCCGCTTTCTCATCACGGCTGGGCGACGATGTCGTCGCAGCTTCGATGGGAATGGCGTCCGTAACAGCGCGAGCCCGCACCATCAGGCCGTTCCGTGTCGGGTCGCGGCCACAGGCGTTGCGGCGCAAGGAATTGTTGTTGCTGTGGCGCGATCCCTGGCTGATCTCGCAAACGCTGATGCAACTGCTCTATTTGATTCCACCCGCGGTCATGCTGTGGCGAAGTTTCGCCGACAACTCCGCGGTACTTGTTCTGATCACACCTGTCGTCGTGATGGCGGCGGGGCAGCTTGCCGGCGGGCTGGCGTGGCTGACGATTTCAGGCGAGGACGCGGCCGATCTGGTGGCGACCGCGCCGCTGCGGGCGTCACGCGTGACCCGCGCCAAGATCGAGGTGGTGCTGATCGTCATCGGCATAGCCTTTGCGCCGCTGGTGCTGCCGCTGGCAGTGCTGTCGCTTCCACAGGCGATTGTGACCGCTTGCGGTGTCGGCATTGCCGCGGCCTCGGCGACCGCGATTCAGCTCTGGTTCCGCGTTCAGGCCAAGCGAAGCCAGTTCCGGCGCCGCCAGACATCGTCGCGGCTAGCGACATTCGCCGAGGCGTTTTCATCGATCGGATGGGCTGCGACCGCGGCGCTGGCGCTGGCTATTCCTGTCGTGGCCGTCATCACCGGGCTGCTGACGCTCGCGATCATGACTGCGACCTGGAAAATCAGCCCGCGGCGCGATTGAACGGTCGGCTACAGATTGAGCCTGTACACCCGCGCTGCGGTCCCTGAAAACATCGCGGTATTCTCCGCGTCGGTGTATTGCGCGGCGATGCGTTTGAAGGCGTTGAAGATGACCTGATAGCTGCACTGGCCCTTGTCGGGCGGAAAATTGCTTTCGAACATGCAGCGAGCGGGACCGAACGCTTCGATGCAGGTCTCGATGTAAGGCCGCCAGGCGGCTGCCAGTTCCTCGGACGAGGGTGGCCGGGCACGCTCATGGTAATCGTAGCCGAGCAGCTTCATCGCGAGCCCGCCGAGTTTCACCACGACGTTAGGGCATGTCGCGACGTCGGCAATCGATAATTTCCATTCTTTGAAAACCTCGTCGCGGCGGGCGGCGAAACGCCCCCGGCCAGCGGGGCCGCCGCAATGATCGAGGATGATTTTGGTATCGGGGAATGCGCGCGCCAGATCGGCGAGTTGGCCGATCTGCGGATGAAGCAGCCACGCGTCGAAGGAGAGGCCAAGCGGAGCGAGCGCGGCGAAGCCTTTGCGAAAGGTTGTGTCGAGCAACAACCCTTGCGGCCGCGAGGCATACATGCCGGCGACATCGGGGTCGGCATCCCATGCGGAGGAGTGCCGGATGCCGCGGAAGCGGCCGTTGCCGGCGACGATCTCGGCTTCCAGAACCGGCTTTGCACCGTCCCCAAGCAGCAGGTTGGCATGGCTGACGATGCCGTCGCAGATCCGGGCGGAACCGTAGCCGCCGCTTGCGCTCATCGCGGCGACGCCGTTGGCGAATTCGACTTCGCCCACGGGGCGGAACGCTTCGGGACCGTGCGCGCGATACATCGAGCGGCAATCGACGTAGACGGTGGCAACGATGTTGTGGCCGGACGCTGTGTCCTTCACGATGTCTTCAAAAAGATAATGCTGTCCATCGCGGTCCCAGAGATGATGATGCGGATCGACGATCGGACGCGCGGGGTCGAGGACGTCCTCCTGATGAAGCGCGAGCCAGTCCTCACGCGGATCGGCGTAAAGTCCGCTTTTGTTGGCAGTGACGGTAGCCATCGATGTCGCTCCCCGGATTTTCTTGTTGTGGGGACTATCTCAGGTCAGACCGCACTTCGGCAAGAG
>JBEPUM010000097.1:0-12940 GCA_041691515.1 Pseudomonadota bacterium
AGTTGGGAATTGTTTGGGCCAGTTATGTCCGGCGAAAAACAATCTTAACTTCCGACTCTTGCGCCTCAGCAGACGGCTCGTCGTCTGAATATTTGCGGTGAATTTCGAGTACGACTTTACAAGACCTGGGCGGCGTGTTGGAAACAACGAGTGTTCAATCTTGCGTATGTGAGCGGACCCATCGGAGTGGCGCCTTAAAGCCGCCACTCCGATGACCGTGTTGTGCTTGTTCTTCGTACAAGATGATAGCTTTGTACCTCGTCGTAATATCGTGTGAGCCTATTCACCGCAGTCGGCTTCAACTTCGACGGCAGGGCGGTTGTAATGGGCCACAAGGGCTCCCACCACGCGCGCATAATTGCATGCATCGACCAGAGTGTGTTTCGGCGCGGGATTTGGACGCCGATCGTCGCCGGGGTCACTGCTACCACATCAATAGAATCTAAACTTTAGATTCGCGTACGCGACGAATGTGGGGTTAAAGTTCGATCAGTATTCACAACGCGCTTTATGCCGCTAAGGGGAAGGGCCGAAATCAGGTTTTGGACATCGCTGGCCGCCAAAATGGATAGTGCTGGCTTGCTCCTTTCGATGACGAATTACAATCGAGCCTGAGTTGGCCGCGCGCCTCCGCGCCCGGCAGGAAATGGGAGCGGTGCATAGCGCAACGCCATGTCCGTGATAGGTCCGCTTCACTCGCGAACTCGGACATCAGGGGATTTGATCGGGGCTGTGCATTTGTGCCAACAGGCGACATTGCAGGCTTGAAGTGATCCTATAGAAATCGCAATTTTGCATGTACGTTCGTTCACAACATATTCCGCCGGAGCGGAGCACCCTCGCCCGTACTCCGTTGAAGCCGCTCATCGGCAACAACGATCCCACGATCATCGAAGTCGGCGGCACTGGCGCTGTAGTTGCCGCTCGCGAGCTAGAGTCCCGTCTCAAATCCCTTCGAGTTGAAATCGGGCGCCGCGTCTTTTCCTGACAAAAACTCGATCAACGCCTTCGCTGCATCCGCCGATGCCGTTCCCGCACCAACTCCACCCGTGAACAGCGACATGCTGCCAAGCTCTCCAGGTAGCGGACCAACCAGTTGCGCTCCCGCAACCGGCACGATTTCCGAGGCCTGCGCGATGCCGAATTCCACCTGACCTTTCGCCACCAGATCCGGTGCTTCGGCGCCGGGCACAAGTGTGGTCTTTGCCTTCATCTGCTCGGCGATCCCGAGGCGCTCGATGGCCTTGGCTGCGACCACGCCGCTCAGGCCGCCCTTGGCCGGATCGGCGTAGGAGATCGATTTGGCTGAAAGCAGCGTCTTTTTGAATGCGTCAGCGGTCGAGATATCCGGCTTCGCCGCCCCGGCACGAGCCGCGAGCGCGACCGGGGTGCCGGCAACATTCACGATGTTGGGAGTCGCCAGCTTGTTCTGCTTGACCAGGTCCTCCATCATCGCCCGCGTCAGGATGATCACATCGGCGTGCTCACCGTCGAGGATGCGCTTCTTCTGGACCGCCGCCAGATCATAGCTGATGGAGAGCTTATTACCGGTCTTCTGCTCGAAAATCGGCGAAAGCTCGTTGAGCGCTTGCTTGAGCGCGACCGACGTAAACACTTTAAGCTCAGCCGTGTGACCAACCGTCGCGGATACCATCGAGACGCCCACGGCCGCGGCAACCCTCATCAGCACTCGCTTCTTCATACGTCCCTCCCCGGATCAGTTTATTTGCGCGATTAGAGGCCATAACGCTTGACCCGACAAGGCAAATTCGGGCCTGGCGAACTGATTGAAATCAGTGGACGGCAAAAATCAAACAAGACGGCTAGCAGGCTGTTGAAGAACTCAGGCGCGTTCGCCATCATAGCCTGATGTCCATTTCGACGATGCGTCGGTGGCTGTCCCTGTCGTAAATCAAATCCGAGCGTACTGATGATGAAGGCCGCCGAGAACCGGCCGAGCTTCGATACGGCCGATGCGTTGGACAGCGCGAAAGGCAGGCGCATCCTTGCCGAGCGACAGGTGCGTTCGGGTCGCGTTGTAATCCGGGATCTGGCCATCGAGAACGGACTGAGCGACGACATCCCGGAGGTTTCCGTTCATCTCAGCGCCGAGCCGGCCTTCATGCTTCCAGGCGTGTGGCGGATAGAGCGGATCACCTCGCGGGCGACACACCATATTCGAACGATCGACCTCTAGCTCGATCCGGCATTTCGAGCTCGATAGGCGATCCGCAATTGCCGATCTGTACAAGGATATCGAGGTTTCAGGATCGGCTGACCACCGTTCCACGTATAGAGATCGTCCGAATAGATCAGATAGAGGTTTTCATTGTCCTGGCGCGCGATCATCGCATATTTGCCGTCGATCTTGCCCTTGTTGCGTGCGGCGCTCCCATTCAACGTTGTTAGCCGGACCGATACAAAATCAGACGTCTCGATCAGACGTTCGCTTGTAACCTAGTAATAACGACGCGCGAAAATGGAACAGTTGCAAAGCAAGTCGGAAGAGTATCGAGAAACCGTTCGCAACTGTAACGAATTCGCAGGCCGCGTTATATGATCGCATAAATTTGACGAACGATGGATTGAATCCACACGCATCGAAGCACTTTCCGGCTGGACTAGCGAACAAAAGCACGTGGTTGTCGCGAGCTTCCTAGCTGGACCTTGGATGCAATCGATTTTTTACTTCTCGGCTTTGTGCTGAAGGATATCGCAGCAGAAAGGAGAGACCTAACGGGGGCCGGCGCTCATCGCAAGAACGAGTGGGAGGTTGGTTCGGCGCACGTCCGACGACGCCGAATCGACCTCGCAAGGTGACACGTCTGGAAGGTCATCATTCCTCGGCGTTCGATCACTGGCCGCCTTCTTTTCGGAACGGTCTTACGGCGTAGGGATCGTCGTCGATGGTATATAAAAAATTCGAGGGCTGGAAGACGAAGTAGTTGTAGTCTTTCGTCACATCACTAGCCTTTGCTATAACTGCTATAACTGCAGCGCGTTCATCAAATTGTCGACTGCACCGGCGGGTGGGTGAATAAGTCAAGTTTTGAACAGTATCTACGTATCCGACGGTTGTGTCTGTCATTCAAGTGAACAGCTTGTGCTGCGTCCACCGCCTTCGTCTTTCGTGAGAATAACCGCTTCCAGCACTTCATTGATGTCGCGAAGTGCCGTGTTAGGCGAGCATTTCTCGATGAGTCGTATTTTGATGACGTAAGTGATGCAGAGGCATTCAACTGCTCGGCCCCGGATACAGGGCTTGGGACAACCAATCGATCATCTTTACATCCGGAACAACCGGGCCCTCGAAGGGCGTGATATCGACCTACGCTCACCTGCACACCATGTCGGGCTCCGACTCGCAACGCCATGGCTCACAAGGCGTCGCAGATCGCCTCAGGCGATCTCAAACGGTTGATCATCACGGTCCCGCCGCGCCATCTCAAGTCGATTATCGCATCCGTGGCGTTGCCCGCCTGGTATCTCGGTCACAACCCCTCGGAGCGGGTGGTTTGTGTGTCGTATTCGGCTGATCTGGCAAAGACCAATGCCAACGACTTCCGCCGCGTTGTCACCGATCCGATCTATCAGGCGGTTTTCCCAAAGATGGTTTTGGCACGCGAGGCCGACAGCGAAATCCACACCACGCTGCGCGGACGGCGCTATGCCACCTCGATCCAGGGCACGCTGACTGGACGGGGCGGCAATCTGTTCATCATCGACGATCCGCTCAAGCCGGCCGATGCATTATCGGACGTAAGCCGCGAGCGCGTGCTCGACTGGTATCGTTCGACTTTGGTGACCCGCCCCGACGACAAGCAGGCGGCCCGCATCATGGTGGTGATGCAGCGGATTGCGGCAGCACACTCACAACTCCAAACCATTTCACTCGTTCCCGAAAACTCGGGTTCCGTTGGCTCCGCCGTGGTCCTTATTGCTAATCGACACGCGAAGCGCTGGCGTTAGGCTGAACGAAGTTAGGAGTAAGAGAAACGGGGGGAATCAGGATGGTCTTAAGCATCGGAATTGCGAGTTTGATCGTTGCTGGCGCGCTGATGTTCTTTGGAAGGCCTACTGCCGACGGCAATCCTGCGCGCTTCCTTCGCTTCGACGCGGCACTGGTGCTCTTTCCGTCGCTGGTTTTAATTTTTTCTGGCTTCGGTGCCGCTGCGATAATCAGTACGCTTTTGAAGTAGCATGTCGCGACCTGGTGACGCATGGTTCCGTGACGGATCCGCGATTAAACCGTCTGCGATGAAATATATGCGATCCTTGATGCGGCATATGCGCGGGCTATGGCTGCCTGGAGGGATTTTGTTGGCCTACTTCCTTGTAGGTCTTTGGGCTGGATTACGCTGACACATTGGTTCGTGAAACGCCGTGTAAGGCCATAGGCGGGTTGTGTGCATGATACGATAATTGGGAGCGGGGCCTTTGATACGCCTGAACGGCTTTTACGGCCTTACTCCGCTTACGAATGCGTAGAAGGGCCCGCGATGATTAAAAGGTCGGCGACGGTCTCCCAACACGCTGCAGTTCTTCGTTCATGAAAAGAGGCAGGCCGTGTACGTCCAGCTCGACAGTACGTCGGAAATTATTCGGATAACGCGGCCGAAACTGCTTCAACGCGCGAGATAGCTAAGGAACAGACCAAAGTGTAATGTAAGCGCACTTATGAGACATCCGCGCGTCGATTAAAGCCGTTTGAGCTGCACCCGGTTCCGAAGACACCAAATTAGGCGTTTTGGAGATGTTACGGTTGGCATCTGGCGATCACTGTCGTCGTTCGGCAAGCACCGCCGGCGTGGCCTGACGCCCAACGAAATATAAGCTACGCAGCAACCGACGGGAACTGGTGGCGCCGAATTCGGAATCCATCTTCGCCTTGCCGCCTAACTGTCATTTCTCGCGCCGGACCACCTTAGGACGACCTTGAGCAATCCTGGAGAAAATATCGGTAAGCTGATGATCTGGAATTTCTAGCGCTTATTGATCCTTCAAAGGACACGACCAACTACTACGAGACACCCCTATGAAAATCACGCGCATCGAGGCGGTCGCGGACAAGCTCATGAGCGGACCACCTTTTCTGCACGCGACGTTCGACGTCGAATTGTCAAATGTCGCGTTGCGGAATTGTAAGTTGCTTGAACGGGAAGAAGGCAGCTTTTTCGTCAGTCTCCCGCGCGGCGAGGACGGACAATCGGTCAGCCGGGGCGTGCGCGACGGCATCTGCGAAGCGGCGCTTAACGCACTCTACGAAATCGGATCTTGAAAAAGAGAAAACCCGCCTGTCAGGGCGGGTTCAAGAGCTCCGGACCTCGCCGTGAGGCCTGTCGATTGGCAATCGAAATTGAGTCGTTACTGCGGATAAATCCGAAGACCGTCGGCGACAGAATTGGCGACATGCTCGCGGGTAATGACACCGAGCACGTCCTCGGCATGTGGGATGCCGCGAGTGCCAACCACCACGGCCATAAAGGCGTTTCTTCGCCATATCCGCGCAATTACGTCGGAGACGATAAGATCCTTGCCGACGATCGTAAAATTCCGGTTGGCGATGTCGCCGAGAGTGACTCCGGTTTTCATTGCTTCAAGTCCGCGCCGGAGTCCGGTGTTTACGCGCAGGACACCAAAAATCTGGTCACCCTTAACGACAACCACATGGCGGAGCCTTCCCTCGGCCTCGTGCTCCCGCAAAAATTCATCAAAGCTATACGCGGCCGGCAGTATCATGATGTCCGCATCCATCACGTCGCGGGCGTGACGTACGAGAAACATATTGGCATGCAGTGCCTTGGGAATAGCGCGGCCACGGCGTACCAGCTTAAGCGTGTAAATATTCTCACGTGACAGAAGCCGCCGCACTCCAACGCTGGTGGCGACTGCCAGAATCATCGGCATGACAATGTCGTACTCGCGCGTCATCTCGAAGGTCATGGTGACAGCGGTCATCACCGCGCCGGTGCCACCTCCGACCATAGCCCCCATGCCCACCATCGCGAAGGCGGGTATGCTGATGGGAATCGGGATACCGATCATCTGCAGCAGAGCGGCAAATCCGCCGCCTAGGGTCGCGCCCATGAAGAGAGAGGGAGAGAAAATGCCGCCCGATGAGCCAGAGCCGAGGCTTATCGAGGTCGCCGCTACTTTGCAAACGAGCAGCAACGCCATAAGCCATAAAGCTGTGGTATGGCCGACCAAAATGCTTTCGATGGTCGCGTAGCCGACACCGTCGACGTAATATTGGCCAAGCGTGACAAAGAGCGCATACATGAGGACGCCCAAGGCCAGCATGCCGATAATATGACGCGTATAGCGGCCCGGGATTTTCTCAAACCAATCCTCGGCCAGATGCAGACTGCGGATGAAACCCGCCGCCACCACGCCCGTGATGGCGCCGAGAGCTGCATAAAGGATCAGCAACAGGATCGCGCTGCTGTCGGTCGTCAGCGCCTGCAGAGGCGGCACAAGAAAGGCGGGTTGCTGGCCGATAAACCAGCGTCCCACGAACGTCGCCGCGCCAGTCGCGATCGCCACCGGGAGGAAGGTGCTGACGCTCACCTCCGGCATCATCAGTTCGATCGCGAACATCACGCCTCCGATCGGCGTGTTGAAAGTTGCGGCGATACCGGCGCCTGCGCCCGACGCAACCAACGCAATGCGCTGGCCGACCGGCATGCGAATGATCTGTCCCAGAGTGGAACCGAGCGCCGATCCGATCTGAATGATCGGCCCCTCGCGGCCGACCGATGAGCCGGAGCCAATAGCCACTGCCGATGCCACCGATTTCACCAGAGCCACAATCGGCCTGATCTTGCCTTCCTTGTAATAGATCGCGTCCATCACCTCGGGCACGCCGTGGCCTTTCGCCTCGGGTGCGAAGTTATTGACCAAGAAGGTGACAATGATTGCGCCAATCACCGGTGCCAGGATAACGGCCGCACCCCAGCGACTTGGTGCGGTGAATACATTTGCGTCGTACGAAATTAAGAACGAGCCGCCGAAAAAGACATTGTGAAGCAGACCGATCAGGTCACGAAAAATAACCGCACCAAACCCGGTCACGATTCCCAGGGCGAGCGCCAGAATTGACAGGGTGAGCAGACCCAACCGCCGACTTATTTCTGAGTCTATCGGGTGGTCTTGAACGCCGGCCTCGAGGAGAGGAGTTTCGGGTTCCGCAGTCTCGCCTCGTGCACGGTTCGACCTCGGTTTATTGCTTTTTGCCATGTGCGGAATGCGCCTGTGAGAATATGTCCAAATGCGCATGAGCCGCCAGGCACCCTCCCAATGATCATGGAGACCCGCCAAGCCATTGGCATCGGTGCCGCAGTTGATTTATATCATGGCATGACATAATCCCACGCAGTTGGAAAGAGACCGAAGATCGATCGGGTTTAAAAGGTTCAACACCAGGACGGCGTGCGACGAGAGGCAGCCGCTGTGAACAGGGGCAACCTCGTGAAGACAATCGCTAGGCGCGGCGCTCGTAGTATCGGTACGAAACCCACAAAGCTGGACGACAGCGCCTACGGAGGACTGGCAGGATTTCGCAAGGCGATGCGCCGCTTTCTAGCGTTCAGCGAAGCCAAGCTGAAGACGGCCGGCATAACCTCCCAGCAATATCAGGCGATGCTGGTGATCCGGGTACATCCTGGCCAGGTCATCATGATCGGTGATCTGGCTCGCGAAATGCTGCTCCGGCCTAACGGAGCGGTACAACTTGCGGACAGACTGGTCGACGCTGGTCTCGCCCAGCGTCGGCAATCTTCGGTTGATCGCCGTAATGTGCTCGTTGCTTTGACCACCAAAGGCGCACGCCTGTTGAATGCCCTGGCCACCGATCATTTGCAGGGAATGCTTCAGCAAGAACAGTTGCTACTTGAATCGCTCAAACGCTTGAGACGTCTAAGTCGATGATAACCCTGGTTTCCGTCGGAACAAATGGGGCATCTTGGCGGTGTCGAATACGAAGCGACATGAAGTTCATCTTCATTGCAAAGCGCCGAGGTGTCTGGCCGGTGTCGCTTAAATCACCCCCTAGCGAGTTAGAGGAAACTGACACAGCGAAACTGCCAAATTTGAATTCGTCGTGGGTCACAATTTAATGAGCAGAGAAGGAATGGCGGCATCGAGCCCGCATCTGTCTTGCGGGAAGACCGCAAAAACGCTAACCGCTCGGTTCATGGCCCAGGTCGACAATTCCAGCTCCCCTGCTGTCGTTTCGAGCGCCGCTGCCAGGACAGACGGCGCAATTTATCTTGCCATCGCAGCGGCCGCGTTAACGTTGTGGTGGCTCACTCGCACGCATGCCTTGATGCTGCCGTTCTGGACACCCTGGGAGTTTTCCTGGTTCGAATTCCTTTCCGCATGGCTTACGATCTATTGGTACTTTCGCGGGATCTCTCTGACCGCCGCTGTAGAGCGCCCTTCCCGCCTTCGCAGGATTCTTTTCGTCGCCGGAATGTTCGTTGTCTATGCGGTGCTCGAAACCCATTTCGAATATCTGGCTGAACACCAGTTTTTCTTCAACCGCATCCAACACGTCGCGATGCATCATTTTGGACCGTTGCTGATTGCGCTGAGCTGGCCGGGCACTGAACTTAAGCGCGGCATGCCGGAGCCGCTTCGCCGGCTGGTCAAGAACAGGATCTTGACCGGTATCGTTCATGCTTTGCAGCAGCCCGTTCTGGCGGTGTTTCTATTTACCGGCTCGTTTTTTTTCTGGCTTATTCCGTCGATTCACTTTCACGCCATGATCGACCCCCGTCTTTTCGCGTTGATGAACTGGACGATGGTCATCGACGGCATTCTATTCTGGTGCCTGGTGCTCGATCCGCGCCCGTCTCCGCCCGCGCGCGTCTCGTTTGGCGGACGGGCGGCGCTGGCTGTGGTCGTCATGTTTCCGCAGATTCTTGGCGGCGCCATCATTGCCTTCAATCCGCGCGACCTCTATTCGTTTTACGATTTGTGCGGACGGATTTATCCCAATCTCGGAGCGCACTATGACCAGACCATCGGCGGCCTCATCGCATGGATTCCGCCGGCCATGATGAGTATTGCCGCGCTCCTGCTGGTCTTGAATGCGATGCGGTTAACCGAAGAAAAGAAATCAATCGATGAGGAACACGATACATCGGCGCCGGTCATTAACGCCAGTCAGTGGACGGGTTAGCACTGCGATCGCTCTCGGCGTTATCGCCGGTCTTGTTTTGGGCGCGAGTGCGGCGTACGCCGCTGGTGGCGTCACGATTGAAAAGCCGTTGATGAGGTTCATCATAAACGATCGACCGGCGGGCGGTTATTTTACCTTGCGTAACGACACCGATCGCAGCGTTAAATTGACCGGCGCCTCCTCTGCCGGCTGTGGCATGATGATGCCGCATCAAAGCAAGCAAGTGAACGGAGTCGACAAGATGCTGCCCGTCGACAGCGTCATGGTGCAGGCGCATGGTACTGTGAGTTTTGCACCGGGCGGCTATCATTTGATGTGCATGAGTCCGCAAATGAAGGTTGGCGGAACAGCACCTGTGATTCTGACATTTGCCGACGGCAAGACGGTGAGCACCGACTTCCCGGTGAAAGGGCCTGGTGGATAGCCCGGCGAATCAGATCAAGTCTTCGATCCAGCGCCAAATGCTGGCGTGGCCAGATTGTGAAACCAGTTGCCGAAGGTCGGCGGTCATGCCGTCGAGTTTGGCATTCTGGACCGCAAGGCCGGTAAACAGCAACTTGATCGCGCCATCTCGATCGAACACATATACCGCAGAACTATGCGTAACCTCAGGAGGATTACCGCCGCTGGCGGGCGTCACTGAATAGGCTACACGGTAGCGTTTGGCTAGAGTTGCGAGTTGATCCGGTGCCCCCCGCAAACCCATGATCTGGGGCGCGAACGCGTTGGTATAATTTTTGAGAACGGGCAACGTGTCGCGATCAGGATCGACCGTGACAAACAATACGCGCACATCATCGGCCTGTTTGCCCATGGTCTTGAGCATGGTGGCAATGTCTAGCAGCGTGGTCGGGCAGACATCCGGACAAAATGTGTAACCAAAATAAAGCAGGATCACTTTGCCTTTGAAGTCGGCCGCCGTAACTGTCTTGCCGTCCGTCGCGCGCGTCATCGTGAAGTTGAGCGCCGGCAGAGCGCCGGTCATATCGGTCGAGTTCCAGGCTTTTGCCTGCGGACCGCAGATCAGAAGCGCCAGAAACAGAGCGGCAGCAACGGTCTGAATCGTGCCGCGTATTGAGCGCGAATTCATCTCTCTCGGTAAAGACATCATTTTGGCATATCCATTCTACGCGATCGAACTCTCATGTCTGTCCACCGCTGGTTCTCTATCCTATCCGATAGGCACCTCCTCCATAAATCGACATACCGCGCGGGTTTGATGCGACTACGTCGTAGTGCCGCGAGCAGATCAGCGCAAAGTCGGCGGTGAAGGTGTGGATCAAATAACCGTGTCATCATTACTGCAATCACATCGCGGCCTGCATTTGCGTTGCCCGCGGCGCACTCAGGGTTTACGACACGGCCAACGAACGCAATTCCAGACCCCGAGAATAGCCATTGTCTAGAACCGCTTCTCCCCTGCCTGGACGTCAGTTGCGCAACGTCGGCCGTGATCGGGTTTTGCGGATAAGCGCGGTCGCAGGGATTCTTTTATCGGCTGCAGTAACGGGCTGGGCGCAGATCAATGCAATGCATGGCGACGGCATCGTCTGGCATGACTGGACCTTCGATCCGTTTGTCATTGCCGCGGCTGCCTTAGTCTGTCTCATCTATTCAATTGGAATGCGGCGCTCCGCCGCCTCCGCAGGTCCGGTACGTGGCTGGCACCATGCCGCCTTCGCCGGCGGCATCGGAACCGCGCTGCTTGCGTTGGAGTCGCGGCTGGGCGTGCTGGCGCACCATTTATTCGTGATGCGGCAACTTCAAGGTTTGTTGCTCGGCATCGTGGCCCCGATCCTGATCGTCGTGGCAATGCCGGGCGCCGCGCTGACCAGGGGCCTGGCGGCTTGTCTGCAGAACAGCGTACCAGTGGATCAAATCGGCGAAATTGAACCGCAAGCCGATTCATTGTGGCAAATGGCGCTCGCGACGATGTTATGCATTGGCGTCATGTGTGTATGGCTCGTTCCCCCTCTTCAGAATGCAGCTGTTAGGAGTCCGCTGATTGCCATTGCGTTAAATGTGACGACGTTCGGCATAACGCTGCTGTTCTGGAGTTATATCTTCAATTTTCGTCATCTCCCAGCCGGGTCCGGTTATGCCGGTCGCATCATGATGCTGTGGATTGCATCGCTCGCGCATGTCGCAGTCGGCGCTTATCTAACGGTGAAGACCGAGATCCTCTATTCTGCCTATGGTACCGCGGGTCGGCCGTTCGGGATTAGCGCACTCACGGATGAAACGGTCGGCGGTTTTGTGATCTGGGTGCCGAGCGCGCTGCTCTGTATCGCCGCGGCGATCATGGTCATCCATCTCTGGGGACGGCATGAAGACAGGATATGGGCGAAATACTCAAACTGGCCGTCTTCCAATTCAGCGGCTCTGCTGTTTCCGACCACTGGCGAGCAACTCGTTGCCTTGGCGCGGCCCAAGAACCGAGCGCTGGCCATCGCGGTCGCCATTTTCTCGATTGCTGTATTCGGCTTTACGATTTTCGGCGGCATCCTGAATCATATGAACAATGCGCGTCACCCCTCCACGCACAGCCCGCTTGTTGCACAGCACTTTTCCAGCCACGGCCATCGCTTGTGAGTGGGACGCTTGAGGAATGCAGGATTAGCCTTATCGCGAACACGGGCGCAGCAAGCATAAGGGTTTCCGATCGAGTTCTCGGCAATAGAGAAGCTTGACCAAAGCCAGACTTTTGCCGAAAGCGGCATGCCCACGAACGGGATTTGACGCTACACATCGATAAGCGGTTGATGCGCTTCAGTCGGACTGTTTCGAGTTGTCACCGCCGTAAGCCAAACGTGGACACGATCTCCTCTAAATTTCGCACGTCGAATATTATGGAGCACTCGCGTTGCTAACACTCCTATCGTCTGATGATTCCAGACCAGGCTTCAGCCGCAACTTCGTGTGCGTCATGATCGATCAAGTCGCCATGGGACAATACGATCTGCTGAAAATCCCACGCCAATATGCGGCGAAGCGATCTCGCCGTCGAAAACCGGTCGTTCCATCCGATCCGGTATTCGGGCGCAGGCTTAGCATTTCCCCACATACGTAACACATATTTGAACCAGAATTTCAGTGCCCCCCCAATGTTGGGCGTCGCGTCGGTGAAGTTTTCGATGAGGTCAACAAGGATCAGGGTGCGGCTGGCACGGTGATACATCGCAACCTCACGCATGATACGCGTTCCTTGCACGAGCACCTGATCGATTTCCCCCATCCAGTCCGCAGGCGCTAGATCGCCGAGAATGCCATCGTACTCCAGATCGGGCCGCTTCTTTTCGATGCCGGGGCAGATCCACGTCTTCGCGTCTGGAAAAGCGGCCTGCGCTGAGGCGGCGTGCAAATGGTGGAAATTTCCAGGGACCACAATGTGGGCCACCGGACCGAGTACGGAGATTTCTTCGGCAAAGGCCGCGGTGATATGGCAGGGCGAATGCAGCACAATCTCGCCGGAGGCGACGCGGATCACCGTCATACGCGCCTCGAACCTCGTGCCCGCCAGTCGAACGGGATACGTGCAAAGCCATATCCGATCAGGAATGTAGCTGGTAAGGAGCATCCCGTTAGCTAACACGGCCGCTCCATTGGACCGACCCAACCCAGACTCAACCGCAACCTGTCAGGGCGCTTCGGCATCAGGGACTATGCGGCTGAGGATTTGGAGACCGAGCTGGGCGCTGCGTTCCTATACGGCCACACATCTCTAGCAAATCCCCGAAGGTGATAGAATCGACGGAACTC
>JBEPUM010000098.1:0-12752 GCA_041691515.1 Pseudomonadota bacterium
TTTGCCGTTTGACACCGGCGGGATTGGACAGCGGCCCCAGCAGATTGAAGATGGTGCGGGTCGCGAGTTCGATACGGGTCGGGCCGACGTTTTTCATCGCGGGATGATGCGACGGCGCAAACATGAAGCCGATGCCTGCTTCCCTGACGCAACGGCCGACCTGCTCGGGCGTAAGGTCGATCTTGACGCCGAGCGATGCGAGACAATCGGCGGCGCCCGATTTCGAGGATAGCGCGCGATTGCCGTGCTTGGCGACGGGCACGCCCGCGCCTGCGACGATGAACGACGCGCAGGTCGAAACGTTCACCGAGCCTGAGCCGTCGCCGCCGGTGCCGACGACGTCGACGGCGTCCGCAGGCGCTTTGACCCGCAGCATCTTGGAACGCATCGCAGCGACCGCGCCGGTGATTTCATCCACCGTTTCGCCGCGCACGCGCAACGCCATCAACAAGCCGCCCATCTGCGAGGGCGTCGCCTCGCCGGACATCATGCTGTTGAACGCGGACGAGGCTTCCTCGCGCGTGAGCGTTGCGCCGGTGGCGACTTTTCCGATGAGGCCCTTGAGATCGTCCATCAGATGCTTTCGGGAAGTAAAGGCGGATCGCGGTGGCCGAACCCGTCAGTTGTTGCTGTTCGCGCCGGTGATCTGCGCCACCGCCGCCTGATTGATCGTGGTGCCGATCTCGGTTTCGAGCCTGGCAATGTACTGGCCGACATCCTCATCGGACTGGCTGCTTTGAATGCTGCCCTTCAATTTCTTCATCTCATCCGAGGCGAGATCCAGCGGCGGCACCTTCACGTCGGTGACGCGGAAAACGATCCATTCGTCGTTGCCGGCGCCCGGTGCCTCTCCGGCTCCGTCCTTGGCGGCGCGGAACGCCGCGGCGATGACGGCGGCGGGCAGGCCGGTCACAGTGGCGTCGCGCTTGAAGTCGCTCGCGGTGTCGACCTTGGCGCCGACGGCAGCCGCCTCGTCGGCGAGTTTGCCGCTCTGGCCGAGTTTCTGAACCATCTCGGTCGCCTTGGTGCGCAGCCGGTTCGTGATCTGATCGTCGCGCCAGCGCTTCTCGACTTGATCCTTGATCTCATCCAGCGTGCGATCGCGCGACGGCGTTACCCCGAGCACATCGAACCAGATGTAACCGCTGCCGAACTGCAGCGCCTCGTTGTCGACACCGACGTCGCTGGCGAACGCCTGCGACACCAGATCCACGCCCGGCGGAATTTCCGCGACCGCCTTGCCGTCCAGTCCGCGCCCGGAGCGGTCGACGGCATCGATGGTGACCGCGGTCAGCCCGAGCTTCTTGGCGGCTTCCTGTACGCTGGCGCCGCCACCGCGCTCGTCTTCCATCTTGTTGTGAAGGTCGTTGACGGATGCCCGCGCACGCTCGATGGCAATGTCGTGCTTGAGCGTCGCCGCGACACTGTCGTAGCTCGGCTGGATGCCCGGCTGAATCTTGCCGACCTTGATGAGCGCGACGCCGAACTTGCCCTGGATCGGTTGGCTGATGTCGCCGCTCGCGAGAGCGAACGTGGCGTTGGCAACCGCAGGATCGATGATTTCAGCTTTCGTGATTGTCCCGAGATCGACGTCGGACGCGGTGAGGCCGCGTTCCTTGGCAATATCGTCGAACGAAGTCCCGCCTGCGATTTTTGTTCGCGCGGCCTGAGCTTCCTCGCCGTTCGGGAAGATGATCTGGGAGACTTCGCGCCGTTCCGGCGTATTCAGCTTGTCCTTGCGCTGCTCGTAGACCTTTTTGGCATCCTCGTCGGACACGTTGGTCCACTTGGCAATCTCCTCGGGTGTCATCACGACGAAGGATATTTTTCGGAATTCGGGCGCGCGGAATTGGACCTTGTGGGCGTCAAAATAGCTCGCCAGTTGCGCAGGCGATGCGGGGTCGATGGTTCCGGCCTGCGCGGTGCCAAGTTTGACATAGTCGATGGACCGTTGCTCGTTCTGGAAGCGGTTCAGCGCCTCGATGAGCGTTTTCGAGGGTTCGGCGCCCGCGGTCACCGTGCCGGCGATCTGGCGGCGCAGCGCCACTTGCCGCTGTTCATTGACATAGCGCTGCTCCGTGAAGCCGATCTGGCGGATCACGCCGGCAAAGCGTGCCGGGTCGAAGGCGCCGTTGGTGCCTTTGAAATTGGGATCGCTCATGATCTGGCGCCTGATCTCGTCATCGGATTCATTGAGGCCCTTGCGCCGGGCGTCCTCGTCCAATGCGGCCTCAGCGATCACCTGCTGCAACACCTGCCGGTCGAGGCCGAAAGCCCTGATCTGATCGGGGGTCAGCGAACGTCCGAACTGGCGTCCAATCTGCTGCAGCCGGTCGTTGTAGATCTGACGGAACTGTTCGGTTGAAATCTCGGTGCTGCCGATCTTGGCCACCGTCGACTGGCCAAATCCCCGGAAAATGTCCGCGATGCCCCAGATGCCGAACGCCACGATCAGCAGACCCATGACGACTGTCATGACGATCTTGCCGAGCCAGTTGGATGAGGCTTTACGTATTCCTCGAAGCATGGGTCCATCTTTTTTGTAGGAGGGAACCGGGTCGCACCTGAGCGGATACCGCGTGAGGGCGTCACCGAATTGATAATCCATCATAAAGTGGCAGACGCGCCGTCGCAACCTCGGCGGGGCGGTCCGGTTCAGGCGGTTAACGCCGGCCGCGACCGGAAACTGGCCCCGGCTGACAACGTCTGCTAGCGCTGATTTGTGGAAATTGCGCGAGAGAAACACCCATGACCAAGCTGCGCCCGCTGATTGCCGGAAACTGGAAGATGAACGGCCTCAAGGCCTCAGCCGGTGAGTTCGGCCAGATGATTGCCGGCGCGGGCAACGTCGCGCAGAAGGCCGATCTGCTGATCTGCCCGCCGGTAACACTGGTGACGAGTTTTGCGGCGGCGGCCCAGGGCTCGCCGATTCGGATCGGCGCGCAGGATTGCCATCCCAAGGCGTCCGGAGCCCATACCGGCGATATTTCTGCCGAGATGCTGGCTGATGCCGGCGCCACAGCCATCATTGTCGGTCATTCCGAACGCCGCGCCGACCATGGCGAGGCCGATGCCCTGGTGCGACAAAAGGCCGAAGCAGCATGGCGGGCAGCTCTGCTGGCCATCGTCTGCGTCGGCGAAACCCAGGACCAGCGCGACGCCGGACATGCCCTCGAGGTAGTCGGGCGGCAGCTCGCGGGTTCGGTGCCGGATGGTGCGACGGCTGCAAAGCTCGTGGTCGCCTATGAGCCGGTCTGGGCCATTGGCACCGGACGCACTCCCACACCAAAAGATGTACAGGAAGTCCATGGGTTTATCCGCGATCACCTCAGCAAGCGATTTAATGCGGAGGGGGGTAAGGTCCGCATTCTCTATGGCGGGTCGGTCAAGCCCTCGAATGCCGCGGAATTGATGGCGGTTCCGAACGTAAACGGGGCCCTGGTTGGCGGCGCCAGCCTCAAGGCGGCAGATTTCCTGGGAATCGCAGCTGGAGTTGGCTGACCGTTGTCCTGCGGGGCCCGGATTGCCGGTCTGCGCGGGGTGGCAAAGCGCGTTTTGATCGTGTAGATACCGCCCAACTTCAAACCCCGCAAACCCATCCTGCAGCCGGCGCGTCGGCGCGGACATGTTTGTGATGGAAGGCCCAGAGATGCACACCGTTGTTATCGTAATCCACCTGATGATCGTCGCGGCGCTGATCGGCGTCGTCCTGCTGCAGAAGTCCGAAGGTGGCGGTCTCGGAGCCGGCGGCGGCGCTGGATTCATGTCGAGCCGCGGCACCGCCAATCTGCTGACCCGCACCACCGCCTTCCTCGCAGCCGGCTTCTTCCTCACCAGCCTGTTTCTCTCCTGGCTGGCTGGCTATGCGCCGGGGCAGCGTTCGATTCTCGATACAGCTCCGACGTCGCAGTCGCAGCCAGCAGGTGGTGCAACACCGGTCGCACCTCCGACCAGCGGCGGCCTTCTGGACTCACTCAAAAAGTCGGATCAGCAACCGGCGGCACCGGCTCCTGCCGGTCCGCAAGCCCCTCGCTCGCAATAAAGCAGGGGCGCCATGCAGGGCGGGGGCTACCGTCCTGCTTCAGCAGTCTCCATCAAGAGGCTGCAATCGTTTGAATTTTGAAGTCACCCACAGCCCTTCCGAATCCTGGCTGACGGCTGCGATTCGTTTTGGCGAATCGGCATTGGAGCCTTAAAGGTTGAGTCCCATGGCGCGGTACATTTTCATCACCGGCGGCGTGGTCTCCTCGCTCGGAAAAGGTCTGGCATCGGCGGCGCTCGGCGCGCTGCTGCAGGCGCGGGGCTACAAGGTCCGTCTTCGCAAGCTCGATCCCTACCTCAACCTCGATCCCGGAACGATGTCGCCGTACCAGCACGGCGAAGTGTTCGTGACCGACGATGGCGCGGAGACCGATCTCGATCTCGGTCATTACGAGCGCTTCACGGGACGTCCCGCGACCAAGCAGGACAACATCACCACCGGACGCATCTATCAGGATATCCTGACCAAGGAACGTCGCGGCGATTATCTCGGCGCCACCATCCAGGTCATTCCCCACGTCACCAATGCCATCAAGGATTTCGTCCTGACCGGCAACGACGATTACGACTTTGTTCTGGTGGAAATCGGCGGCACGGTCGGCGATATCGAAGGTCTGCCGTTCTTCGAGGCGATCCGGCAGATCAAGAACGACCTCCCGCGCAACCACTCCATCTATGTCCATTTGACCCTGCTGCCGTTCATCCCCAGCGCGGGCGAATTGAAGACCAAGCCGACGCAGCACTCCGTGAAGGAATTGCGTTCGATCGGCATCCAGCCCGATATCCTGTTGTGCCGCACGGATCGGGAAATCCCGAAAGAAGAGCGCCGCAAACTCGGGTTGTTCTGCAACGTCCGCGAAAGCGCCGTGATCGAGGCGCGCGACGTCGACAACATCTACGCCGTGCCCGAGGCCTATCATGCGGCCGGACTGGATGACGAAGTTCTGGCCGCGTTCGGAATCGAGTCGCGCGTGCCGCTCGCGCTGCAGAGCTGGCACGAGATCAACGAGCGCGTCCGCAATCCGGAAGGCGCGGTGACAATTGCGATCGTCGGCAAGTACACCGGCATGAAAGACGCTTACAAATCGCTGATCGAGGCCCTGTCCCATGGCGGCATCGCCAACAAGGTGAAGGTCAATCTCGACTGGATCGAGAGCGAGGTGTTCGAGAACGAGGACCCCGCGCCCTTCCTCGAGCACGTCGATGGCATTCTGGTGCCCGGCGGCTTCGGTCAGCGCGGCGCCGAGGGCAAAATCAAGGCGGCGCGTTTCGCGCGCGAGCGGCATGTGCCGTATTTCGGCATCTGCTTCGGCATGCAGATGGCCGTGATCGAGGCGGCGCGCAATCTGGTCGGGATCGAGAATGCCAATTCGACGGAGTTCGGCCCGACGCCGGAGCCGCTGGTCGGTTTGATGACCGAATGGCTGCGGGGCAACGAACTCGAGCAGCGCTCGAAGGCCGGCGATCTCGGCGGCACCATGCGGCTCGGCGCCTATCCTGCGGCGCTCAAGCGCGGCAGCAAGATCTCAGACATCTACGCCGGTGCGACCGAGATCTCCGAGCGCCATCGCCATCGCTACGAGGTCAACATCGCCTACAAGGATCGGCTCGAGCAGCATGGCCTGCGCTTCGCCGGCATGTCGCCCGATGGCTTGTTGCCGGAAACCGTCGAGATCGAGAGTCATCCGTGGTTCATCGGGGTGCAATATCATCCCGAATTGAAGTCGCGGCCGTTCGATCCGCATCCGCTGTTCGCCTCGTTCATTCAGGCGGCGGTGGTGCAGAGCCGGTTAGTGTAGCAAGTCCGCTTTTACTTCGCACACCCCGACGTCTGATCGCCCTGGCGCGCCATCGGCTTGCCGTTGATGAAGACGCCGTGGCCGCCTGAAGTGATTGTGCCGCCGCATCCGTTGCGATTGCCGATCACCGTGGCGGGTTTGCCGTTGATGAAGACGTTCGGCGATCCCTCGATCAGCGCGCCGCCGGTTGTCGTATCGCCTTGCCGGGCGGCGGGCTTGCCGTTGATAGTCACGTTGTCGCTGCCGCCGGTGACGACGCCGGGTTGGCCGGGGGGCGTTTGGGCCAAAGCCGATCCGAATTGGGCTGATCCGAATAGAGCCGCGCCGACGAAGGCCAGTGCAGCAGCCGTCGACATAAGCAGGGATGCGCGCACTGAGGCCTCCGAATGCGGGAGCGGCCAGCTTATCAAATTCCTCATGGCTGGAATATGATTTGCTGGCTGGGACAGAGGCGGGGGAGTGTCCTATAAAGCCCGCGCGAAAGCACCAAGAAGAAAAGGGAAATGCCGATGATCTACGAAATGCGCGTCTACCGATGTCTGCCCGGCCGTCTGCCGGCGCTGCTGAAGCGTTTCGAAAACACCACGCTCAAGCTTTGGGAGAAGCACGGCATCAAGCAGGCCGGCTTCTTTACGACTGCGGTCGGCGAGTCCAATCAGGAGCTGACCTATCTGCTGGCATGGGAATCGATGGGGGATCGCGAAAAGAAGTGGAATGCATTCCAGAGCGATCCGGAGTGGATTGCCGCGCGCGCGAAGACCGAGGAAGACGGGCAGATCGTCGGTAACATCGTCAATCAGTTCCTTCTGCCGACCGCTTTCTCGTCGGTGAAATAACGCGCGATGCCCGGCGGTCCCGATCATATCGTGCACGTCGCCGGCGATCTCGACGCGCTGTCGGACATCTATGCGCGCGCCGGCTTTACGGTCGGCGTGCGCAACAGGCATCCGTTCGGCACGCACAATCGCATCATCCAGCTCGACGAGTTCTATTTCGAACTGCTGGCCATCGCCGAACCGGAGCGGATTCAGCCGCACGGCCCGCAGGCGTTTTCGTTCGGCGCCTATAATCGCGATTTTCTCAAGCTGCATGAAGGGTTGTCGATGCTGCTGCTCAAGAGCAGCAATGCTGCCGCGGATGCCGGAGCATTCGACGCGGCCGGCATCGGCGGTTTCAAGACCTTCGATTTCGCCCGCGAAGGCAAGCGGCCGGATGGCTCCGTCGTGAAGCTCGCGTTTTCGCTGGCGTTCGCGCAAGACCCGGCTTCGCCCGACGTGCGCTTCGCGGTATGCCAGCATCACTATCCCGAAAACTTCTGGAATCCGGATTTTCGGCAGCACGCCAATGGCGCAAAGCGTCTCCTCGGGGTTGTTCTGGTCGCGGAACGTCCGGTCGATCATACCTCAATGCTGAGCGCGCTGGCCGGCGGCAGCGAACCAACGACTCACGATGGCGGCATTGCGATGCAGACCGCCAACGGCGAGATCGCCGTAATAACTCCGGCGGCGTTCCGTGCGCGTTTCGGCGTCGCACCTGCGATCATGAGCGAGGGGATGGCGCTCAATGCGCTGCGCATGAGCGTGGGCGATCTCGACGCGACATCCGCCGTGCTGCGGGCGGGCGGCCTAGCGGCCGTTCGCCATGGCGATAGCATCGTCGTTCCGCCGGCCGCCGCGTCCGGCGCAACCCTCGTATTCGAAGCTGAACAAGCGGGTTGATCCCGCCGCCGCTGCCCGGCATGGTCGGCCAGCAAAGGAATCCATTTTGAGCCAGTCAATCTCTGCCGCGCCTGTTGTCACTGTAGGCTCTGTCACGTTCGGCAACGATCGGCCGCTGTCGATCATCGCGGGTCCGTGCCAGATGGAAAGCCGCAGCCATGCGCTCGAGGTGGCAGGCGCATTGAAGGAAATCGCCGCGCGTCTGAAGATCGGCCTCGTCTACAAGACATCGTTCGACAAGGCCAACCGCACCAGCGCGTCGGCTGCACGCGGTCTGGGGCTCGCGCAGGCGCTGCCGATCTTTGCCGAAATCCGCTCCTCGTTGGGATTGCCGGTCTTGACCGACGTGCATGAGGCCACGCAATGCGCCGAGGTCGCGCAAGCCGTCGACGTGTTGCAGATTCCCGCATTTCTGTGCCGGCAAACCGATCTGCTGGTCGCTGCGGCAGCGACCGGTAAGGTCGTCAACGTCAAGAAGGGTCAGTTCCTGGCGCCCTGGGACATGGCCAACGTCGTCGCCAAGATAATCGGCGGCGGCAATCGCAACGTGCTGGTCACCGAGCGCGGCGCGTCGTTCGGCTACAACACGCTGGTCTCGGACATGCGCGCGCTGCCGATCCTCGCGCGCACCACCGGCGCGCCAGTCATCTTCGATGCGACGCATTCGGTGCAGCAGCCGGGCGGCAAGGGCACCTCATCCGGTGGCGAGCGCGAGTTCGTGCCGGTGCTGGCGCGGGCGGCGGTTGCCGTTGGCGTGGCCGGCGTCTTCATCGAGACTCATCCCGATCCGGACCACGCGCCGTCAGACGGTCCCAACATGGTGCCGCTGCGCGAATTCGAAGCTCTGGTGCGAAAGCTGATGGCGTTCGATGCGCTGGCGAAGGCGACCGATCCGGCGCCCGCAAAATGACATCGGGCGTGACAGCGGCGGCCGGAAAGCACAAGCTGCCGCCACTCCTGAACATCATAGCACTTGCGACGTTCGCGGCGAGCCTGTCGACACGTTCGATGGATCCGGTGCTGCCGCATGTCGCCGATGACTTGTCCGTAACGGTCGCTACCGCCGCAGGACTGTCGGCGGTGACGGCATTTTCATTCGCCATCGTGCAGCCCTTGATCGGGGCGGCTGCCGACCTGTTCGGCAAGGGCCGGCTGATGCTGGTGTGTCTGGTGCTGCTCGGCATCGCCAACATCGTCGGTGCGCTCTGCACGTCGTATACGATGCTGTTCGTGACGCGCATTCTCGCAGGCATCGGCGCGGGTGGCGTATTTCCGGTCGCGCTCGGCATGGCAAGCGACCTTGTGCCGGTGCCGCAGCGGCAGGTCGCGATCGGCCGGACGCTCGCGGGATCGATGACGGGCAATCTGCTCGGCGCGTCGTTCTCCGGTGTGATCGGCGATCTCGTCGGCTGGCGCGGCGTGCTGGTGGTCCTCGGCCTCATGACGATCGTCGCCGCGGTCGCTGTCGGAACGGGATTTCGCCGCAGCAACGCGATTGCAACGTCGCGGCAGATGAAGTTCGCCGATCTGCGTCAAGGCTACCGGCAGATCTTCAGAAACCCCAACGCCAGGGTTTGTTATTCCGCCGTATTCATCGAAGGCTGTTGCGTCCTTGGGTTGTTTCCCTATGTCGCGGCGTTCCTGTTCGAGCTCGGCGAAACCCGGCTGTCGATTGCGGGCCTCGTCATCGCGGGCTTCGCCATCGGCGGATTATTCTACACCATGACCGTGTCGCGGTTCCTGCCGCGGCTCGGCGAGCGCGGGATGATGATATCAGGCGGCATCCTGGTGGCGGCGCAGATCGTCGCGGTTGGTTTTGGCCCGGACTGGCGCGTCCAGATGCTGAATTTCATCATGATGGGCTGGGGCTTCTATATGCTGCACGGCTGCCTTCAGGTGTTCGCGAGCGAACTCTCGGAGGAGGCGCGGGCGACCGCGCTGTCGCTGCATTCGTTCTTCTTTTTCATGGGACAGACGGCCGGCCCGATCGCTTATGGTTTGAGTCTGTCTGGGATCGGCAAACTGCCGACGCTTGCGACAAGCGCCGTCATCATCATGATTCTCGGGTTCGTTTGCGCGCGATTGCTGGCCGGAAAGGCTGCGCGCGCGGCCTGAGTGCGTTTCAGACTGACGGCCGCGGGACAAGCGATGCTTCGGCAGCAGGTGTATTGGCACAAGCGGGTTTGAGCAGCGGGCCGTAACCCAGCCAGAGCGCAATCGATGCGAGCGCAAATCCGCCGAGGATCAGGAAGGCGAGGGGGTATCCGAGACCCTGCGCGATCCAACCGCCGATGGCGGGACTGAGTGCGGCGCCGATGCCTTGCACCGTCATGACGACACCCTGGCCGACGTTGATGCGGCCGGTGCCGTTGAGGATGCGCGCCACCAACCCCGGCACCGCGACGCTTTGCAGTCCGGCGCCGATGCCATCGAGCGCCTGCACCGGAAATACGCCCCAACTCGTAATCAAGCCTGCTGCGATAGCGCCGCGCACAGGAAGCGACAGGAACGAGATCAGTATCACCAGCCAGTAGCCTTCCTTCTCCGCAAGCCGCATCGCGAATAGCGAGGTGAAGATCATGACGCCCTGCGCGATCACGATGGTGGTGGCGACAAAGCTTGCGGCATCCGCATGGTGGGTGGCGACGACGGCGAGGCCGTAGAGCGGCAGCATCGCAGCATTGCCGAGATGAAAGCAGGCCAGCGCGGCCGCCAACACCAGCAGCGGCTTGCATTCAAAAAGGATCTTGAAGCCGCTGACCTCGCCGGCATGCTCGCCGCCTTCATGGAGGCCGCGCGCAGCATCGTCGTCGATGGCGTCCTTCGGAATCGTCATGACGCAAATGATCGAGATGACGCCGAACACCGCTGCAAGAATGAACACGGCGACAAATCCGAACTGCCAGCCGAGATATCCGGACAGTCCGGCGCCCACCATGTTGCCGGCATGATTGAAGGCTTGATTGCGGCCGTTCTGCCGGTTGAAGCCGGCCTGCCGCACCATGCCGAGGGTGATGCCCGTGACCGCCGGCACGATGGCCGCGCCGGCGATGGCGGTTGCGATCTGCGAGGACGCCACCACCCAGAAATTCTGCGACAGCAGAATGATCGCCGAGGCCAGCACCGTGAAGATGCCGGGGACGATGACATAGGCGCGCTTGCGTCTGGTAGTGTCGACCAGCGCGCCGACCGGCGTCGTCATCAGTGTACCGGCGACGCCGCCGATCGTCAGGATCGTTCCGATCAGCCCGCTCTGCCAGCCATGCGCGAGCAGAAACACGCCGACGAACGGGCCGATGCCCGCCTGCATGTCGGCCATGAAGAAGTTCAGCGCTTCAAGCGGGCGAATGCCGCGCGATGGCTGTTCGCGTGTCGAGCGGCTCACCGTAGCTCCGGTTGCTGGCCTGCCTTCAATCCGGTAGGCAAGCGCGCAGCGGCGGTGAAGTTCCATGCGCCGGAGGAGACTGTTGTTTTTTCCTAGCCCCGTCCCCGATAGGGCGCGACGCCTTGCTCGGGAATCCACATGCCCTTCGGCAGTTTGCCGGTCTGCCAGAACACGTCGATGGGAATGCCGCCGCGCGGGTACCAGTAGCCGCCGATGCGCAACCACTTTGGCTTGATTTCCGATGCGATCCGCTTGCCGATCGCGACCGTGCAGTCCTCGTGAAAGGCGCCGTGGTTGCGAAAGCTTGCGATGTAAAGTTTTAGCGATTTCGATTCCAGCAGCCATTGGCCCGGCACGTAATCGATCATCAGATGCGCGAAATCGGGCTGCCCCGTAATCGGACACAGCGAGGTGAATTCCGGCGCGGTGAACCGCACCACGTAGTCCGTGTCCTTCTGCGGATTGGGTACGCGGTCGAGCTTTGCCGTGTCAGGCGAGTCCGGCCACGCGACGGCGCGGCCGAGTTGCAGGCCGGCGTCATTGGAGGAGGAGCGGGGCTTTTTCGACATGATGGTCTCCGTTGGACCTCCTGATAGCCAATCCGGCGGGGCGCGTCACGGGGGCGACACATTCGCGCGGCCTTTTCCCATCCCGAGCATTGCTGTAGAAGCACGGCCAAATCCATCCCCATGTTCACCTGCCCCACAATTCCACAATTCAAGAGGCCCTCAATGACCGCCATCGTCGATATCATCGGCCGCGAAATTCTCGATAGCCGCGGCAATCCGACCGTTGAGGTCGATGTGGTGCTGGAAGACGGTGCGATGGGCCGCGCTGCGGTACCCTCGGGCGCGTCCACCGGCGCGCACGAGGCGGTTGAACTGCGGGACGGCGACAAGGGCCGCTATCTCGGCAAGGGCGTTCAGAAGGCCGTCGACGCGGTCAACGGCGAAATCTTCGATGCCATCAGCGGCATGGATGCCGAACAGCAAGTTCAAATCGACGAGATCCTTATCAAGCTCGACGGCACCCCCAACAAGGGTCGTCTCGGCGCCAATGCGATTTTGGGCGTGTCACTGGCGCTCGCCAAGGCCGCGGCTGAATCGCTCGACATGCCGCTGTATCGTTACGTCGGCGGCACCTCGGCGCGGACCTTGCCGGTGCCGATGATGAACATCATCAATGGCGGCGTGCATGCCGACAACCCGATCGATTTTCAGGAATTCATGATCATGCCGGTCGGCGCCAAGACCTTTGCGGAGGGTCTGCGCTGCGGTTCGGAAATCTTCCATACGCTGAAGGCCGAACTGAAGAAGGCCGGTCACAACACCAACGTCGGCGACGAGGGCGGTTTTGCGCCGAACATTCCGTCGGCCGATGCCGCGCTGGAATTCGTCATGACGGCGATTGCGAAGGCGGGCTACAAGGCGGGAGGCGATGTGATGCTGGCGCTCGACTGCGCGGCGACCGAATTCTTCAAGGACGGCAAATACGTCTACGGCGGCGAGAAAAAGACCCGTTCGCGGTCCGAACAGGCGAAGTATCTCGCCGATCTCGCATCGCGCTATCCGATCGTGTCGATCGAAGACGGCATGTCCGAGGACGACATGGACGGCTGGAAGGAACTGACCGACCTCATCGGTAACAAGTGCCAGCTTGTCGGCGACGATCTCTTTGTCACCAATGTCAACCGGCTCGCGGACGGCATCAAGAACGGCCGCGCCAATTCCATTCTCATCAAGGTCAACCAGATTGGCACGCTGACGGAGACGCTGGCCGCCGTCGAGATGGCCTACAAGGCCGGCTATA